>JAGROB010000100.1 GCA_020440465.1 Chlamydiia bacterium | reverse complement strand
GTTGTTGCCGAACACGCTCCCAAGTGAATACACGCTTCAATCGGAAGAGACGTTTTTTTAAGCCAGTCTAAAAGCTCTTCTTTTGGCATCATTTCATGAAAGCTCGTGCCAACCAAGTTCTTCCACTTTTCAGATGTTTTTAAGTTGTCGACAAGAATCAGATTATTTCTTCCGGCTTGATTAAGCTGTCGTATGATGTGAGCGGCAATAAAACCGGCGGCTCCTGTGATAATGATATAAGGTTTTGAGTCTTTCATGTGAATCTGCACTTTCTTACAAAATATTCAGGAGGAAGCTCCGGAGTAAGCTCATCAAAAGCGATGAGCGTCGAACCCGAGCCCGAAAGCATAACCTTTTCAAATCCCTGAGCCTTAAGTATCTCTTTTAATTCTTTCACAGCCGGAGAAATCGACAGAGCCGCGGCTTCCAAATCATTATAGTACTCCCCTTTTCCAAGCAAGTGATCCTGTAGGGTCTGGAGCGGGTTTTTACTTGGCAGCTGATTTAAATCTAAGCATTTATAAACTTCTGGCGTCGGGATTCCCTCGGGCGGTTTAATGACCCAAAGCCTTTTGGGCTCTAGCGGCTTAATACGCTTGATCTTATCGCCTCTTCCCTCACAGTAAGCCGATCCTCCATACAGAAAAAAAGGAACGTCCGAGCCAAGCTCACGAGCAATGTCCAAAAGCTCATCGTTTTCAAGTGGGAAGTTTAAGAGTTGATTAAGCCCATTTAAACAGGTGGCGGCATTACTCGACCCCCCGCCCAACCCCGCTTCTTTCGGAATATGTTTGACTAGGTGACAGCTTACAAAAAAATCCTTACCCGATTTTTCACGAAATAGACGAATGGCTTTAACGACCAGGTTTTCCTTGTTTTGAAGCTCCGGATCGGAGCAGGTAAATTCGTCTTGATCGGAAAGTTTTAAGCGGATCTCATCGAAAAGATCGATGGTTTGAAACAAAGAGGCTATGTCATGATACCCATCCTCCCTTTTGTTCAGAACCTTTAAAAAAAGATTGACCTTGGCGGGAGAATTTAGAGTTAACATAGGGAGTCCTATTTTAATTTAATTTGCGGGGCGACAAAGTCGCCCCGCCCCAAAAATTACGCGTTGTCTTCTTCGGAGCTTACTTTGAGGGTGATATTTTCAACAACCACCTCTTCTTTCAACTTCAAAGTAATGTGGTGCGTACCGGTCTTTTTGATCGGATGAGCCAGCTGAACCGCTTTTTTATCCAACTCAACTTGAGACGCTTTTAAGATAAGATCCAAAATATCTTGAACCGAAACAGAGCCATACATATGCCCTTCAGGATCGACCTTTACAGCTACCGAAAGCTCAAGACCTTCAAGTTTTGCTTTAATCGCTTCCGCATCTTTTTTATCTTCCAAAGCTTTTTTCTGACGCTCTTCTTGAAGCTTTGCCTGAAGTCTTAAGACTTCCTTATTAGCATGCTTGGCAAGTCCTTGCGGAATCAAAAAGTTCCTGGCGTAGCCGGGTCTTACCTCAACAAGATCTCCCGATCTTCCAAGAGAATCAACATCTTCTATAAGTAGTAATTTAAGTGACATGCTTCTCTCCCTTAATAATCAGCCACAAATGGCAACAAAGCCATCATACGTGCTCTTTTAATAGCCAAAGTGAGCCGCTTTTGGTGATAAGCGGAAACACCGGTAATACGGCGGGGCAAAATCTTGCCGCGCTCAGTAATAAATTTTGACAGGGTATCGACATCTTTGTAATCGATCTCTTTAATACCTGCTTGCGTAAAAGGGCAAGATTTACGTTTTTTACCGCGAAAATCGCCGCCTTCGGATCTGGTTCTTCTTATCATATTTTTTCCTTAGTTTGCGCTCTCTTCGACAAGAGGTTTGAATTCAATTTTCTCTACTACCTCATCCGCTCTTAGCGTCATGAATCGGATAAGATCTTCATTTAAGTGATAATCTTTCCAAAGTTCTTCGACAGCTCCGGGATTGGAGTTAAAGTACATAACGAAATAGTGACCTTCTCTATGGCCGTCAATTTCGTAAGCCAAACGCTTTCTTCCCTGGGCGTGAATTTTTAATATTTCACCGCCGCGGCTGGTAATACCTGCCTGGATTTTATCCAGCGCTTTTTGTCTTGCGTCATCGCTAAGCGTGGCGCTCAGGATATACATCCCCTCATAAAGGTTCGTTTTTTGTTGGTTCATTTTTTTTCCTATAGTTTACAGCCGTCATTACCTTGTGAATGTCCGTGGTTAAAAGGGACATCACCGCATCGGCCGCTTTATCAATAAAATCGGGAAGAAGGGCTTGTTCCTCCTCCGTAAAATTTCCCAGCACATGGCTCTCTAAAGTGCCATAAAGCCGGTCTCCTATCCCCACTTTCAGTCGGGGAAATTCTCTTGTGCCAAGCTTGGCTGCAATATCTTTAAGCCCGTTGTGCGTTCCGGGCGACCCTCTCATAGCGACTTTTAAAGTCCCAAAGGGGATATCCACCTCGTCCGCAACGACTAAGACTTCAGGTGCTAAAATCCTTAAGTACCTTGCCATCGAAGCGACGGAAGATCCCGAAAGATTCATGTAGGTGGTCGGAAGCAGAAATATAACTTCTCTTTCCTCTCCCCCTTCAAAAGCAGCTTTGGTCTTTGCGACTTCCCCCTGAAACTTCTTATCCGTTTTAAAGGTCATCGAAAGCTTATCGGCCACTTTTCTAATCACCTGAAAGCCGATATTATGGCGGGTATTTTTATACCGGTCTCCCGGGTTACCCAGTCCTACAACCAAAAGCGGCGGCACGCTATCTCTTCACCATCGTGACAGCCACTGATTCCAACTTCATCAAAGGACGAACTTCATTCGACACATTCAAATCGGAAAGCTTTTTCACATTGCCGATTTCCATATTGCGAACGTCAACTTCGATTTCTGAAGGAATATCTTTCGGCAAACACTCAACTCTTAGCTGGCGAATCACCTGTCGGACCATTCCCCCCTGCTTTACCCCAACGGAGTCCATCGTTCCGGAGATCACTAAAGGAACGTTTACTTTTACCGTGGTGTTGTCTTTGAGCTCTTCAAAGTCCAAGTGAAGAACGTCGTAGGAGACGGGATGGTACTGAATATCTTTTACCAAAACTTTTAAGGAAGATTTGCCCTCTTGATCCAGCTGGCATATTGTCGTCGCAAGACGCCCTTTAGGCAACTCTCTTAAGCCTGCGCTAAACTCATCGCTCGATACGATAATCGACTCTCCGGCCTCTCCCTTGTGATAGATCACGGCGGGGATTTTTCCGGCACGTCTTAAGCGAGCGGTGTCACCCTTTCTTTTTTCAGTACGTGGTTTTACGTTCAGTTTCATAAAAATCCTTGTTTCTTATTGACCACTTCAAGTGGTGCTATTAAATAAACTTACTTACAGACGAAAAGAGAAGAGATAGACTCTTTGGAATGAATGCAACTTATCGCGCGGGAGAACATAGAAGCGACGGAAACAGAGACAAATTTTGGCGAAGCCAATAGCCCTTTCGTCATGGGGATTGTATTACTTACGTAAACAAGCTCGATCGGACTTTTTTCAATCCGTTTGAGCGCCTCTCCCACAAAAAGGCCGTGGGTAATAGCCGCTACAATTTTACGAGCTCCCTTCTTCTGGCACGCTTCCGCGGCTGACACTAAGGTTCCGGCTGTGGAACACATATCATCAGCAAGAAGTACATCTTTCCCTTTTACATCACCAATTAGTGTAGCCATCTCTACTCTATCGGGCGACAAGCGAGTCTTATCAACGATCGCAAGTTCAACCCCAAGAGCGTTAGCATAAGCCCGACCCAGCTTAACACTGCCGATATCGGGAGAAACCACAACCAACTGCTTCGTATCAACCCCTGTTAAAGCTTCAGCCATTAAAGGCCAAGCATACAGGTGATCGACCGGGATATCAAAAAAACCCTGGAGCTGTTCCGCATGCAAATCCATGGTTACGACTCTGGTGGCGCCGGCGGTAACCAGCATATTCGCCACTAACTTGGCCGTAATCGGGACTCTGGGACCATCTTTTCTATCCTGCCGGCAATAGCCGTAGTAGGGCAAGATGGTTACAATGCTCCTGGCCGACGCTCTTTTCAAAGCGTCCACCAAGATAAGGAGTTCCATTAAATACTCATTAGGATCTAAGGCTACGGACTGTACGACATAGGTATCTCGACCCCTGACGTTATCCATAATCTGAACAAAAGTTTCTCCATCGGGAAACTTTTTTATTTTTCGATCCCCAAGCGTTAACGAGAGATTTTTCGCAATTTCTGCCGTCAGTTCAGGATGCGATGACCCTGAAAATAAGTGAACGTTCGAGAAATCTTCGTTCATATCTCCTTACCGGTTTGGGTTTGGGGCGGAAGGATTCGAACCTCCGCATGGCTGGACCAAAACCAGCTGCCTTACCGCTTGGCTACGCCCCATTCGGCAATCTTGTCATTCTAACAAGATCGAGTACCATCTTATCTTGACCCCACTATTTATTTCAAATAGAAAATCGTGGTAATGTCGAATTTATGCATATCATCCATATCGCCTCCGAGTTGGCACCGATTGCCAAGGTGGGAGGCTTAGCAGACGTCGTCTCAGGTCTTTCAAGAGAGGTTTCCAATAAGGGGCATGATGTCGATATCATTATCCCGAAATACGATTTAATGGACTTAAAACAAGTTCGCGATCTTCACATTGACTACCACGATCTAATCGTAAAAATTGGGGATGAGTCTTTTCACAACACAGTATGGAAAGGGTGGGTTGACAATTTAAAAGTCTATTTTGTCGAACCTCACCATCCGAAACATTTTTTTAATCGGGGTTGCTACTACGGCTGCAAAGACGATGCCGAGCGCTTCCTCTATTTTTCCTTGGCCGCCCACGAATTTTTGAAAAAAAAGACGGTTAAGCCCGATATCTTACATCTTCACGACTGGCAAACCGCGATTATTCCGGCTCTTTTGGATGAAAATGACCCTAAAACCGTGATTACGCTTCACAATCTAGACTATCAGGGACGTTGCTCAAAAGAGCTTTTGAAGCCGCTCAAACTAAAAAATCCCGCCCCCTATCTCGACCCGCATTATGATCAAGACTTAAACCTTTTAAGGGGTGGGATTTTAACTGCAAACTTCATTACGACCGTCTCTCCTACATATGCCTGCGAAGTAGTCTTGCCGAAGGAGGGGCGCTCTCTTGATGACGCCATAAGGCAACGGGGCGACAAATTTAAAGGGATTTTAAACGGGGTTGACTACGATTATTGGAGTCCTGAAAAGGACCGGTATCTGCCCGCCCCCTTTTCTCCCCGGGAAATTCCGAAAGACAAAGACGATATTGCGACTTTGGATAAAAAAGGGTATGTCAAAAAAATTCTACGTGAAAAACTCAACCTGGCTCATACACATAGCCCTATAGTCGGCGTAATTGCCAGGCTTGTTCCCCAAAAGGGAGTCGATCTTATCCAATCTGCCTTAAAAAAAGTTCTTGAATTAGATGGGCAATTTGTCCTTTTAGGCTCAAGCCCCATCCCCGAGATCGCCGATCTGTTTCATGAGCTTAAACTAAAGTACGCGGAAAACTCTCGTGTACACTTTGTACTTCACCACCAAGAGGATTTAGCCCATTTAATCTTTGGCGGTGCAGACATGTTTTTAGTCCCTTCGCTTTTCGAGCCCTGTGGCTTGACTCAGATGATCGCTTTAAAGTATGGTACTATACCAATTGTTAGAAAGACCGGGGGTCTTGCCGATACCATTCAAGATATCGACCACTCGAAAGAGCCGTCGGAAGTAAGAAACGGCTACGTCTTTGAAGAGCCGACCCCGAAAGCTTTAGACGGGGCCTTAGAAAGAGCTTTTGAGACTTGGTACCAAAACCCCGATAAATGGCGAAAATTAATGATTCAGGGGATGAAAATGGACTTTAGCTGGGGAAAGTCCTCGGAAAAGTACCTCGCGATCTATAAGGATGCTTAAGATGAACCTCGCAAATACACTTACCTTTTCAAGGTTTTTGATCACCCCCTTGTTTATGGGGGTATACCTCTATCCTGCCTTTTTTGGGGTAAGCGAACCTTTTTTCCCTTATGTTCTGATAGCGCTTTTAGTTTTAGTTGAACTCTCCGATATGCTCGACGGCATAATTGCAAGACGTTTAAACCAAGTCACAGAAATGGGCAAGTTAATCGACCCGCTTGCCGACAGCATCTGGCGCATCTCTTTATTTTTAACTTTTGTTGCTCCCCCAATACATTTGCCGGTTTGGGTGGTTTTTCTCTTCCTTGCAAGAGATTTAACCATCAGCACTTTAAGATCCCTGTTAGCATTAAAAGGTATTGCCTTGGCCGCCCGATTTTCGGGTAAACTCAAAGCGGTTCTACAAGGGGTTTCCGCCTTCGTCATTCTTACGCTTCTCATCCCCTTTCAAGCAGGACTCATCACACAAGAAGAACTGACCTTTTTTGCCACCTTAGTCGCTTTAGTTCCTTGTCTCTGGTCGCTTATATCGGGCGTTGACTACTTTCTTTCCGCGAAAAGCTATTTGCCATGCCATCCGAAGTCCTAGGGGTAGGCTCTGCTGTCTGGGATCAAATTGCCTTTGTCAGCTTTGACGAACAACAACACTTTGCCCCTCATAAAGGAGGGACCACTTCTCTTTCCGAAAATGAGTTTCAAAACCTTCAGAACACGCTTGAAATCACTTATTCGGGACCGGGTGGCTCAGCTGTCAATACCTTAAAAGGGCTTGTAAAATTGGGAAGAAGCTGTGCAATACTCGGAAAAAAGGGATCGGATGAAACCGGTGAAGCTTTTGAAAATCAAATAAAATCCCTTGGAATTTTAAGCTTTCTCACTCAAAGCCCTAAAACGACCACCCAAGTGATTTCCCTTGTGACTCCTGATAAGGATCGAACGATGGTGAATTTTTTGGGAGCAAGCACCGACTTTAGCAAAGATCATCTCATGGATAATGCGTTTGAGGGCATCCGTCTTTGCCACTTGGAAGGATATTTACTTTTTAGTCCCGGGGCGCTTGAAATGGTCATGGAGCTTGCCAAAGCTAGGGGCGCGATCATTTCCTTAAACCTTGCCAGCTTTCAAATTGCCAACGAATTTAAAGAAACGCTCGCCTTTCTTTTGGAGCGCTACGTCGATATTCTTTTTTGTTCCGAAGAGGAGATGGAAGCTTTTTTAGGCGCCCCTTTCCATGAGAACCAAGCACTGATTCAAGCGCTCGTACCGCTAGCCTTAGTGACACAAGGGGAAAAAGGGGCTTATGTTTTAACAAAATCGGGTCTTGACCACATCCCGGCTGAAAAAGTCGATGTGGTCGATACCACCGGAGCGGGAGATTACTTTGCCGCGGGTTTTTTAGACGCACATCTCAAGGGGCAAGATCCTGTGGCATCTGCAAAAGCAGGCGCCAAGCTTGCCGCTTCCATTTGCCAAGTTGTCGGCACCAATTAATCAGCCAGCCATTCACAGAGATAATTCACCACTAAGACACGAAGACACAAAGGGCGGCAAGCGCCGCCCTTTGTGTCTTCGTGTCTTAGTGGTGAATTATCTCTAAACAAGTTTACGAAACTTAATTACTTGCAGCACTGGGCGCAGGAGGCAACCACACTATCTTCTTGGATGTCAAAGCTAAGCTCCGCTCTTAACTTATAGATACCGTAGCAGTTGATCACAAGTAAAAGCCCCCCGGCGATAGCCATAAGCGACTGTGCATGGGTGGAGTCCACGAAGGAAAACAGCGTAAGCGAGATAATGGCGTACAGATTAAATATCGTTGTCCCAAATCTTGGAGAGATATATCTTGCGCACTTTAGCCCCACGACAAAGTAAGCATTGATCGTGGAGTATCCCAACAAGAACAAAAAGAACGGCATAAAGAAATTCATGTAGGGAAAGTACTCTGCAAGGGCCGTTTGTACAAGTAAAGACGCATCCATCGGTTGCGACCAAACCCCCGTAGACAAAATCAGGGTAATCGAGGTCGTACAAATGATAAAGGTATCTAAAAACATATCAAAAATCGCGAGTGAAGCCTGTTTTTCCGGTCGGATGACAGAGCTTTCGGAGTGGATAACCGACGCGTAGCCCACGCCGACATCTCCTGTATAGCACCCTCTTTTAACCCCTTGAGAAATCGTCACCATTAAAGTCGATCCGACAAAGCCGCCAAACGCTCCCGCCGGAGTGAACGCCAAACGGAACACCTCCCCAAGCATAACCCCAAGCTGATCGTAGTTTAGACACAAGGCGTAAAGTCCCATCCCAACATATAACGTCACAAAAACCGGAATGATAACGGCGGAAATATTTCCGACACGCTTAACGCCTCCCCATCCTGCAAAAAGAACCATCACTAAAAGAGTAAAAGTCGCTACAAAATGATTCACCCCGAAATTGTACGAAACGCTGTGGGTAATCACGCTGAACTGATAAACTTCTACGCCGTAAATGCAGAGTAAAACGGCCGACAGCATCGGAACAAAAGGTGTTTTAAAAACTTTTTTCAAGAAATACTGCGGACCGCCGGCATACCCTTCGTCCTCCGACTTCACACGATACTTCATACCCAGATAAATTTCGGAGTACTTCACCAACATTCCAAGCGTCGCTGTAACCCAAATCCAGAATAAAGCACCAGGTCCCCCAACCTGAACGGCCGTACAGATCGAGACAATGTTCCCGATTCCGACACAGCCGCCGACACAGGCAAAAAACGCTTGAAGGGGTTGCACACCGCGGGCATCGCCATCTTTAGGAGCCAATAAAAAGCCCAAAAAGGTTTTTACGACAGAAGGGAATCTCCGTATTTGAACAAAACCCGATTTAAACGACAAATAAAGGCCCAAAGCCATAATAATCGGCATGCCGATATAGGTCCAAAGCGCTTCATCAAAAAAGTTCAATATTTCAATAATCATAATTTGTAAGAATATTTTACCATAATTCAATTTCTAAGTCAACGAGGATAAAAAAGCCTCTTTCCAATAATAAAAATCTAAAAGCCCGTCTGTATCTCTTTCGGATAATAAATAAGCCAAGTAGACCGCCTCAACGGTAGCAAGCCCTCGGTCCGGATCTAAACAGCCGGTTTGCTTACGAGGATAGGCGGTTCGATAATGGGCAGGCAAACTCCGAGGGATTAAAGGAATTTTTTGAGACTCCACAAACTTTTCCATTTGCCCCGCAAGACGCCAGGTAGCATCCACAAAGAAAAACCCTTTATCCGAGTCAGCCGCAGTCAAGGGAGGGGCGTCCAAGGTAAAATGAATATAGCCTGTTAGATCGGGAAGTGTCGTTAAAGGGTAAGAAATAAATTGAAAATCTTCTCTAGATTCTAATCCTCTTAGACTGCATTTCTTTAAATTTTCTCTTCGGTGACGTAAAATTACTGTTTTGGGGTACATATAGGGGTTGCATCTTTTGGAGAAATTCCATTAGAGTAAACAACGAATTATATTAAAATTCAACCAGGAATGGACATTTATGAGAAAATGGCTCTGTTTGCTTTCACTCTGTTTTTTAACAGGATATGTCGCAAAGACCGATGCGACTCAGATTAGTTGGAACACTAATTACGAAGATGCCCTGGATCAATCGAAAAGCCTGAACAAGCCAGTGATCTTGTTCTTTACCGGCTCAGATTGGTGCGGTGCATGTCAAAAACTTGACCATGAGGTCCTTAACACCCCGGAGTTTGCTGATAAAGTGGGCAACAAGTTCATCTTTGTCTTACTGGACTTTCCCCTTTATAAACCGGCTGACCCCAGAACAACGGATCAGAACCGACGTCTTCAAAAAAAGTTTAACATTAAAGCCTTCCCAACCCTTGTCATAATCGATGGCAACGAGCAAGAAATCGGAACAACCGGCTATCGCTCCGGCGGCCCCAGAGCTTACGCCGATCATCTACTTGAGATGATCCGGGAATACGGGCAGTATCAACAAAAACTTTCATCGGCGGAGAGGAAACCCCTCTCCTCTACCGACTTAAAATCACTTTATCTTAAAGCGAGCGAGTTGAAAAGAACCCAAGAAGCGGACAAACTAGTCAGCTTAGGGATGGCATCCGATGAAAAAGTCTTCTTTTTGCTTGAAAAGTTTAGAGGGCTTGCCGCTCAGGGCGAATTCAATACCTCTCAGGCTCAAATGATTAAAAAAGAGATCCAAAGCCTGGACCCGAACAACGAAAAAGAGACCCAATACGAACTTGCGATGATTGAGTATGAAGCCCTTTCCGATGAGATGCTCAAAGGCAAAGTGAGCGCCGAAAAAGCGGTACTCCCCCTGGTTCAGTACCTTAAAAAATTCGGCAAGCAAGACAAAGAGAACGTCTGGAAGCTTCATATGACGATTTCCCAGGTCTTTTTGGACAAAAACAAGCTTCAACAAGCGCTTGATCACGCCCGCGCCTCCTACGAGTCTGCCCCGGAGTCTGTCCGACAAGAGATCGCGACCGCCATCCGAAATATTCAAACTACTCTTAATAAGTAGACTTATATTTCCTTTTCTGTTAATATATTCTTTACAAAACCTTTAAAATAAAGAATGTATTAAGATGTCCACCGTTTCCGTAAACTTAGACACTATCTTAGAGAACCGATTCAACCCGGGAGAATGTGCCAGCTCTTTTAAGGGCAAAGGCAGATTTTCAGTGCTTGATGCCGGAGAAACAGGGCTTTTTTCTCTAAGCTATGTCACTTCTGTATTAAGAGCTGTTGGTGATGTGGCCATAGAATTCTTTTTGTCTGTACCGCACAGTACCTTACAGGCAACTAAAGGATTGGGAGCGCTTGAGACCCCCATTTATGTCAGAGATTTATCAAAAGATTTATATGAAATGAGCACCGCTAAAAGCGTCGAAAATTTTACAGATAGCGCTCTTCACGCCGCCTATGTGACTTCAAACTTGCTTGATGCGGCGGTACGAGTCATGGAAGTTGCCATTCATTTCGGCAAATTAACCGGAAGAGTCGTGGTTGTGACAGAGGTTATGGGAGGTATTTCCACCGTTCTAAGCGTGGCCCAGGTTGCCCTTGATATCCGAAGAATTCATAAATGCATCCAGGCTCTATCCTACCTAGATCAAATCAAAGGGGATAAAGCTGAAAAACCCATTAGAGAAAGAATCTGGCTTGGGATCACGTCTGCCAGCCTTAACGGCGTTGCGGCAACCGTGGGCATTATCGGAACCGCTATCATCTTATTCACCCCCTTTACCGTTGTGGGTGTGGTTCTGGTCGGAATTTCCGCTGTGGGAGGCCTAGCGTCGCTCTTGCTTGATTGGGGCGCAGACATTCGTCTAAACCACCAATTTGCTCCTGCCGCCGCAGCAGCAGCTTAACAACAGAGAGATTCTTTTGGAGTGCGGCGCCAACGCCGCAGGATTCTTTTGGAGTGCGGTGACTTGTCACCGCTTTCGGACGGGGCGACCTGGCGCCCCGCCCCCAAGTCTGGACATTTATTAATTATGCGAGACGTTTTTCAAATAATTTGTAAATTTTTAACGATAAGAACGATATAACGATAAAAACGATATCTCCAATCAGGTTAACGCCTTAAAAATTGGGCTTTAAACTAATTAGAGATATCGTTTTTATCGTTATATCGTTCTTATCGTTATAACTTTAAAAAAAATCGTCCCGAT
>JAGROB010000099.1 GCA_020440465.1 Chlamydiia bacterium | reverse complement strand
CCTTTGCGCCTTTGCGTCTTTGCGCTCTTTGCGTTTAAATTTTCCACACAAAATGGATCGAGGTATTTCAAATTTTTACCTAAGAAAAATAGCAAAAAGACATATATCCATCTTTAGTGACTTGTCACCACACTCCAAAAGAATCTCGGTGGTGAAAAATTAAAAGTGGGAGAGGCGGGATTTGATATCGTCAATGAAGGTATCGAAAAGGGCTTTTCCTTCCGTCACTTCCAGATTGACCTTTACCCAATAAACGGGAAGGCACCCATCGGGCAAAGTGGGCAGCTTCACCTTATCTTTTTCCGTACAAATTAGCCCTTTTGCTCCACCGGCTCGGGCCGTTTCGCTGAAAGCTAAAAGCGCTTCCGGGGTAATGGCCTCGTGATCGGACAAGATATGCTCGCAGATGATATTCACTCCCAGCTCTTCAACGGTTTCAAAGAAGCATTCCGGATGGGCGATGCCACAAAAAACCGCTCCCTTTTCCCCTTTGACGTGAACAGGGTTATTTTCCCTGTCAAAGATGCCTTGTACAGAAAATCGCGTCCCAATCACAGGAGCTTGAGTAAGCTTTTCCACTCTCTCCCGGACCAACTGAAATCGATTAAAATCCTTAGCGTGGTTGAGGACGACTAAATCAGCTCTTTTAAGCGCCCCATCCCCTTCTCTTAAAAGCCCCCTTGGCAAATGGTGCCCTAAGCCCCAGGGATCGTTCAGGTTAATCACCACGACCTCTTTATCGCGCGCAAGTTTCCGATGTTGCAAAGCGTCGTCCAATAAAGCGACTTGAGCTCCCAGCTTAGAAGCAATGGTCGAGGCTTCTTTCCGATCTTTTCCCACTACCACGATCGCTTTCGGCAATCTTTCGGAGGTTAAAAAAGCCTCGTCTCCTGCATAAGATGCAGGATAAACAGGTCCCGAACCGCGACTTAAAACAACAGGGGTCTTCCGCTTTTCCGCCTCTGAGCGATATCCACGGGCTAATACCGCAAGGGCATAATCTTCATATAAATTTTCGGCAAAAAGAAGCGTGACAGGGGTTTTTCCCGCCCCCCCGGCGACAATATTTCCGATAGAGATCACCATCGGAATCGGCGGCGCATAAGAGGCTAAAATTTTTTGATCGTAGAGGGTATTTTTAACTTTAATAGCCAGCCGATAGGGAAAAGAAGCAAGCCACAAAAGCCCCCTTAAACAGTCGGATAAAATTCCGCTCTCTTCGTTTTTAATGACTTTGAAGTAAAAGGCTTCAATTGATCGTCTCATAAGGATAGCGGTGTTACGGGAATTTGAGCTTTTTGAAATAGCGAATCTGATTCAGAAAAAAGAAGCGTTTCCATACGTTGAATTACAATATGAATCGCTGCCATATGAGCTTCTTGAATGCGATCTGAAGTTTCAAATCCATTGATAGAAAGCTCTAAATCGGCTTTCCCTTTTAGCTTTCCGCCCCCTTTACCCAGAAATAGAACGGTTTTCAGCCCCTGTTTTTTTGCAGCTTCATGAGCTAAAACAATATTGGGAGAGTTGCCCGATGTCGTCAGGCCGCAAAAAAGATCTTCGGGCTTGCCGAAAGCTTCCACCCCCCTGGAAAATACGGTGTCAAAGCCGGCATCGTTGCCGACGCAGCTCATATGACCCGGCTCTGATAAGACGATTGCAGGAAGCGCTTTTCTTTTTTTTCTAAAATAGCCGGTCAATTCTTCCGCAAAGTGCATGGCATCGCAAAGACTGCCCCCGTTTCCCGCCACAATCAGCTTGCCGCCGCGCTTAAAAGTTTCTGCTAAAAGCCGGGCAAAATCTTCGATAAACTGAAGATTAGATTCCTGTTTTAAGACTTCGATGGCTTCAACGCTTCGGTTGACCTCTTGTAAAATGGACTTGTCATAATGGCTCATAAGCTCTAATTATCAGGGGAAAAAGCTATTATCGCAAGAATTCGTTTTCTGCTATGCTTTTTTCATTTTTTTATTATGACAACACCTATTTCTTCCCACCCGACCTCCATGGAGGTAGCTTACCCGCCTCCCCTGCTTTCGCCAAGAGAGCTTGCAGACACGTTCAACAATAAAAACGACTCTCATTCGGCGGTAGAATACCTTGAGGCTTTAAGAAAAACTTATAATTTTACCCGTTTATTAGTCGATTGGGTTCAAGGCAAGGAATTATTTGCCCTATCTAAGGCGGTTCCTTTTCTCAGTGCCGAAGAGATAAATGTTTTTCATACCATTATTGATTTTAAATACTTTGCGGCCGATGCCTGGACCGCCTTATGTAGCAGCGATCTTTCCCCCGAAACAAAGTTCTTTAGAGCCTCCAACGTATACTCGCTCCTTTCTTCCAACGATCTTAGGGATCTTTTAGCGCATGGAGAACTTTCCCATGGAGCCATGACCTTTTTAATCGCAAAACTTGAGGGGTCCGAAAAAAACAATTACTTAAGAACGCTTCGAAGAAATATTTCTTTAAGCGCTCTGTTTCCGCTTTTAAGAGGGAGCTTAAGGTGGTTGTATCGGGATGACCATACCCTTCACCTGGCAGGTGTTTTGATGGCGCTTTTTAACGCCACTACACAAATTCAGCTTCTGGAAGATACCGCCAAAAAAAATCCCCGATTCTTTATCCCCTTTTTGTGTCACTTGCCAAGGGAGCAGATGGGGTTTTTACAGGAGTTTATTTCAAACGCTTTGATACTAAAAGGACTTTCGGCGTTTTGCTCGTCCAGCTATAGGGACTGTCAAAATGTGCTAGGCAAGTTAAGGTATAATAATTTCCACAATCTGGCATCTCATGTTCTGAGTATCCGCTTTAGCTCTCCCATTACCGGCACGGCATGGTTACCCCTTACCACGCTAACTCAGAGTTTAGGCATGGCCACTCCCCAAATGGATACTGAAGGCTACGATAATTTCCAAGTCTGTTATCAAAAGGGAATCCAAGAAATTCCGCCCCTGACGCTGGCGTTCGGCGCTTTGGATCCCCATTTAAACCGCTGGCTTATCGACGCTTCCCGATTATTTAATGAAGAGCAGCTAAAACACTTTTTATGGGCGCTTCCGTATCCCCTTGCAGCCGCAAGCATGCCCTATTTCAAGGTAAATCTTAAGGGCTCGTGCTTAGAAGCCGCCTTAAGCTCACTGCCTCCGAAGCTTAGAAATCAAGCGCTCGATTTGAAGGTAGCTGAGGTAAGCCACATTTTGAAAGAAGGTCAAGAAACCCTTGCCACCCTTGAAATAGATTCCAAAGACGATGAGACTAACATTTTAGCCATGCTTACCGTTGCCGGCACCTGGGAGCAAAAGTTAAACGCCTTGTTAAGCCACCCCGACTCGCTTCCTTTTTGGGGGCAAAGTGAAAACAACCACTCCTTAGCTTCTTACAAGCCCTCTGTAACCGAATTGGCAACGGCGTTCGAGGTAAAAACGGGGGAGCTTAGAAATATGCTTGAGAAACCTATTTCAAATAAGAAGACGTTAAAAGAGGCGCCCCCTCCCTATCTTACGGAGACCTTAAAGACGCACTTGGGGGGCTCAGAGTTAAGCGACCTTGGCATTAAGTATGAAGACGATTTAGAACTTTTGGGAGTGACCCGGGATAGGATAAGAGAGTTTGAAGCTTTTGAAATCGATTTTTTGGATGATGTGCCCTTAACCAAGGTTTTTGAATGGGAAAAACTCAAGTGGGGTGAGGACTTGGACGCTTGGAAAAAGTTTTACACTGAAAATGGAGGGCTTCAACCGGAAAGATTGATAAATCCCTTCTCCCCTTTAATCCGCTATTTACGCCAGCCCGAACTGGATAAGTCTTGGAGCGTGTTGCGTAAAAAATCGATTTTTACCCTTTCAACGATTCAAGAGAGTTGCCTGATTGAAGATCTTGAAGAGCTTTTCGACCTAAAATCCCTTGCGGACAAATTAAGCTCCTAACCTTAGACTTTCAAGTATTATCTTTGATTCAAAGGTCGCTCAACCTATCTCGTTATTCCTACAAAAGAAAAACGCAAAGAAAGCAAAGACGCAAAGGCGCAAAGGGC
>JAGROB010000098.1:7722-16503 GCA_020440465.1 Chlamydiia bacterium | reverse complement strand
AGCGGCGCCAGGTCGCCGCACTCCAAAAGAATCTCGCGGCATTGATGCCGCAATCCAAAAGAATCAAAGCGTGGTGTAGTAGTGCTCGAGGAGGCGGGCGATCTCTTCGGGATCGTCTAAGTTGAGCACTTCTTCCGCTAAGCGAGCGGCTCTTACGATACCGGTCTTTCGGATCTCTTGCTTCACATACGGAATATGGCGGGCAGAGACTGATAGCTCATGCACTCCCAACCCCAAAAGAAGGGGGACAAAGCGGGGATCGGCCGCGATCTCTCCGCAGACTGTAACGGGAATCCCCTGCCGATTTGCCTCCGATACCACCGTTTTAATCAGACGAATCACACCGGGATGAGTGGGCGTATAAAACTCCGACAGCTGATCAGACCCCCTGTCGACCGCTAAAGAATATTGCACCAAATCGTTCGTCCCGATAGAGATAAAATCGCACTCTTTGGCGATCAGGTCCGACAAAATCGCCGCCGAAGGTACTTCCACCATCGACCCGACGCCAATATTTTTCTTGAACGGGATATTTTCTTGCTCAAGCTCTTTTTCAACCTGAGCCAGAAGGGCTTTTGCTTCTTTGATCTCCGATAATCCGGATATCATGGGAAACATGACAGAGACTTGAGCGCCATGAGCCGCTCGTAAAATCGCGCGGAGCTGGGTTTTAAAAACAAGCTTTTCCTTTAAGAGAAATCGAATAGCGCGAGAACCCAGATAAGGGTTTTCCTCGTGCACCGTGACGGGCAAAACCCCTTTGTCTCCTCCGATATCAAAGGTGCGGATCACCAGGGGAAGTCCCTTCATACTATCGACAATCGACTTATAAATTCTATACTGAGCTTCCTCATCAGGAAAAGAGGACTCTTTTAAAAAAGCAATTTCGGAGCGGAAAAGTCCCACCCCGTCGCCCCCATAGCGATGAAGCAAATCGAGCTCCCCTTCCAGATCGATATTCGCAGAAAGACGTAGACGATAGCCGTCAAAAGTTTCCGCTTTAAGCGCTCTTAGGGCATCCAGCTCCCCTTCTAAACTGTCTCGCCTTTGCTTTTCAGCTAAAAAGCGATTCAAGCTTTCCAAGGAAGGATTCACGATTACCTTTCCCCCGAAACCATCTAAAATAACCCGCTCCCCTTCTTCTTCAACCAGATCTTTATATCGAATTCCGGAAAGGTAGGGGATTCCCTTTGCCCGCGCTAAGATAGCCGCGTGAGACGTTTCCGAGCCGCTTTCGGTAATCAATCCTGCCACCTTCAAAGGGCTTAGCTCCGCGACTAAGGTGGACGAGGCCTCTTTCATAAAAAGAATCGACGGCTCGATAATTTCGTCCAATGGGCTTAAGTCATCTTTTAAAAGATGCCTTTCAACCCTTGTGGCCACATCTTTAACGTCATAAGCACGCTCTTTAAAAAAGGGGTCTTTGATTTTGTTAAAACGCTTAAGATATTCTTCGATCACCTGTCTGAAAGCATATTCGGCAGGCAAGTGCTCAAAAATTTTTTTCCGCGTCTTTTCTAAAAGGCCCGGGTCACGAATCATCTGAAGATGAGAATCCAAGATTGCTACCACCCCCTTCTGAACATCTTCCGTCTTAAGGCGGCTTCTTATCGTTTCTAAGTCTTTGTAGCAGTTATTTAAAGCAGTTTTAAACCTTTGAAACTCCCCCTCTTCTTGTCCGGGGGATAGTGTTTTAAAGGAGGGAGTGGTTTGAGAAAGAGAGGAAAAAAAGAAAAGGGGTGCCATGGCGACTCCCTTTGATAAAGTAATGCCTGATAAGTCCCTTTCTTGTAAAAGTGTCATCCCTCTCCAAAATTGTTTTCAAACGCCGCTTTTAACTTTGCCATGGTAGCTTTTGCGTCCTCTCCATCAACTTTAACTAAGATGACGGCATTTTTTCCGGCAGCTAGCATGAGAATACTCAAAATACTTTTTGCATTCACGGATTCTTTTCGATAGGTAAATTCCACATCGGATGAACAGTTCTGTAAAAGCTTTACGATCTCTGTTGCGGGCCGGGTATGTAGCCCCATAGCATTCTTAATTTTTAATTTTTCTTCGATTACGGCCATGCATTGTCTCTGTCAGTTTATTATGAAATTCCAAGGCGGAGTGGTAGCCCATATTTTTCAAGCGATGATTTAAGGCAATAGTTTCCAAGAGCAAAACAACATCTCTTCCGGGCTTTACTGGAAGCAGGTGAAACGGCAAATCCATCCCCAAAATATCGATTGTTTTTTCTTCTAACCCAATGCGATCGTAGTAGTGGCTGTCATCCCATAGCTCTAACTTCACTACGATATCGATACTTTTAGAGTCTCTTACACAAACCGCGCCATAAAGGTGGGCAATATTTATAATGCCGATCCCCCGAATCTCCATGTGGTGCTTAGTCAATGGCGCGCAAGAGCCCTCTACGTACTTTTCTTCTTTTTTCTTAACCCTGACGCTATCGTCCGCGATCAGACGATGCCCCCTTTCAATGAGTCCGAGCGCCGTCTCGCTTTTTCCGACAGAAGAGTCCCCCTGAATCAAAACGCCCACGCCAAAAACTTCAACTAATGTGCCATGACAAGTAATTTGGGGGGAAAATGCTTCGGCTAAAAGAATGGTAAGGTTATTCAGAAGCGGCATGGTGCGTAAAGGTGATGTGAAAAGTGGAATCACCTTTTCGGAACAAATTTGCTTAAGCTCTTCCGGCGGCTTATAACCCCTGGCCACAATAACAGCGGGTGTGGGGAAGGATAATAGCATCTCTAGCCGCTCTAAGCGAACCTCAGGCTTTAAATCCTGCAGGTACTCAAGTTCTAACTTCCCGAAAACCACGATCCTTTTGCCCGCATGGCTTTTGATAAAGCCGGCCAACATGAGCCCCGGGCGATGCGCCTCAGGCACTTTAATGGGACGACGAAGCCCCTTCTCCCCGGAAATTAGTTTCAAAGAAAGGCGCTCGCCATGAATCTCTTTTAGCTCATAAACGGTATACATGGAACCTCTTTGACTTTAAGAGACGGTCTCGAGATAGAAAAAGAGCCAGTCTGAAAATGATTTAAAGGCCATCGCCTCTGATTCAGGCTGTGGGCAGTCGACGGAGGAGATTTGTTTATTGATCCCGTTAAAGTAGACGTTGCCCATTTCCGTTTCCGGCCACCAATCGGTCCAGAAACATTGGTAATAGGGCATTCCAAATGACTCGTAAAAAGGAATGAGGCTATGGGGGTTAACCGGCTTTCCGGCCGTAGTCGTGGGGATTTCGTTCGGGGCAAATAAGGCTTCATAAACCCGTAAGCGTTCTTCAAATTCGTCGGTCGAGATAATTCCCGTGTCGGTTGCCTTCGAGAATCCGTTATGGATGGTCAAGAAGGCGGCATAATCTTCGGGTAGGATAGTCTCCGGAAAGAGTTTTTGTAAATTGTAAAGTTGATCTTCCGTTGCCGGCGCGCCGCCCCGAAAAAAACCGCCGTCATCTTTTAAGCTGTAGACCATCTCCGCTTTCCAGGGATCTTCAAACTTGGGTTGAACTAAAAAGATGGCGATATCGTCCAACTTTTTAAAGAAAGCGTCTAAATCTTCGGTAATGTGGGGGCAAAAAGGAAGTTTTGAAAGCCAAAAGGCTTGCAGCATCTCAATTCTTTCCTCAGGGGACATCTGGGACAGTTCAAACCAACCCTTTGGAAGTGCCGGAGCGGTTTTTGATAGCTCCTCCCACGAAGCGTCTGGAGCTTCATGCAGGGCGACGACTTTGTGAAAAGCGCCCTTGGGAGTTTCGTCAGAAAACTGACGGTAGAATTTATCGACATGACTGTCCATGTCTTTTGTCTACCACGAAACCCCCAATGGGCTCAATGGGAAAGATGGTTATTGAATCCGTTGATATTCCGATAGGGATTTCTTCGGACTACTCTTAGCCGCCAAGATAGCAGCGCCTATAAGGGCGCTTACTCCATAAAGACCCATTGCGATCTTCGCTCCCAAAAAGAGCGCGCATCCCGTTGCCGAAACGTAAGCCAATACGGACGGGGGGAAGAACACGACCAAGACCACACAAGCCACAAGGGCGACGACGCCGGTCACGGCAAGAGCGGCCGCAAGTCCGATCTTCTTCCAGCTGCGTCCGTTGTGCGCGGGGGTGGCGGGGGCGACCGATGGGGGCAGTGCCAATAAATCCGCCTCTGCTGATCCTCTTACTGGTGCTGACATAATTATTTCTCCATTAATTGGTTTTAAAAAATTTGCAATCAATATTGTAAATGTTTTAAAGTTAAAAAGATAGTTTTTTATTGACGAATAAACTAAATGGACATGGGATAAGATTCTTTATTCAAAACAAATAAATTTTTGAAACGGAATAAGCCCATAAAGTCCACTCACTCCTTTGCCACCCCTCAAACTTTTCCCCTTGACGGCAAAACCCCAATTGAGGTAAAAAGTTCAGATTCATGGCGATCGTAGCTCAGTTGGTTAGAGCGCTGGATTGTGGTTCCAGAAGTCGCGGGTTCGAATCCCGTCGTTCGCCCATATGACCCCCCTCCAAGCCCTTATCCTGGGCATCGTCCAGGGACTTACCGAATTTCTCCCCGTCTCCTCCTCCGGTCATCTGGCATTAGCCGAGCACTTCTTGGGTTTTAAGGACTTAGACGGACTCATTTTTTTCGACGTCGTCTGCCATGTCGGCACCTTAATGGCGATTTTTGTTGTCTTCCGACATGAAATTCTTCATGCCTTCCGCGATAAAACGGCCTTTGGGGCCGTCGTTTTGGGCACGCTCCCCTTAATCCCCTTAGTTTTCTTGCTAAAACCGATCAAACACCTTTTCGATCGGCTCGATTTACTCGGTTATTTCTTTATGATGACCGCGCTTTTGATCTGGCTGGGCCATAAAGCGTGTGAAAAAGCCGAAAAACCAAGCCGGCTTTCCCCCCTCTATATCGGGGTGTTTCAAGCGCTTGCGATTGTTCCGGGACTGTCTCGCTCCGGAAGCACCATCTCCGGCGCGAAGCTTTTGGGGTGGCCGAAAGATAAAGCAATCACATTTTCGTTTCTTCTGGCCATTCCCGCGATCTTAGGAGGCTTCATACTCGAGCTTTTTCAAATCGTAAAAGCTCCTTCAAGCGCTCCCATCGATGTCGTCCCTTTAAGTATTGGTTTCATCATCTCTTTTTCGACCGGCTTTTTTGCCCTAAAGTGGCTGATTTGGGCGGCAAAAGAGAAGAATCTATTGCCCTTTGCGTGGTACTGCCTTATTCTGGGGCTTTGGACACACCTATACTTTAACTGGCTACATGGCTAAACGAAAAAAAAAGAAACACGCTAAAACAAACACCTCTTCCATCCCTCCTATCCGCTCGGAGATAAAGGGGCTCTGGATTTTTTTCTTCGCGCTCACTGCTTTTTTAGCGCAATCGAGCTTTGCTCTGGGGCACGAGGCAAAAAATTTACTCGGCCTTGCCGGCTTTTGGATCGGCTGGTTTTCTTTTAGCTTCTTTGGGATCTCCGCTTATATCTTTACCTTTTTTGTCGGTTGGATCGGCTGGCGGCTTTTGTTTAACAAACCGTTAAACCACTTAAAGCTTAAAACTTTAGCCGTTATCGTGGGCGCAACGTCTCTTTCGATGATTTTAGGTGTCATCGAAGAACAAACCACCTATTTCGGCCCGGCGCTTGTTCGATTTTTTTACCCCGCAAAAACGAACTTTCATTTAGGCGGCTCTTTTTTCTGGTACCTTTACTTGGATTTGCCCACGTTTAACTTCAGCCGGATTGTTAATACCGCCGGCGTGACAATCCTGTTTTCGGGAACGCTTGCCATGAGCTTGATGGTGCTGTTTAAAATCACGCCGTACCACATCATGGAAAAGTTTATCTCTCTTAAAAACTTTATCCAAAAGCTATTTGAAAAACCGGTTCAGGCTGTCGCGACCGGCCCCAAACTCACCCGTCCCGTTTTTGAGCGTCCCCAAATCCGCAATCTGCCCCCCGAACCTGAGCCGGAGCCGGGACCTCTTATGGAACCCGAGTCATTGGCTCCCCCCATGCCGAAAAAAAGGACGATTAACACGCCCAAGCCCGACAAGATCGTTAAGCACACCCCGCCGAAGGAAGACCCCGACAGCGACTTTTACCGACTCCCTTCCGCAGACTTGCTGACAAGCCCCAAGTTAATCGACCAAACATCGCTCAAGCAAAATTTAAACCGTCAAGCAAGCCTTTTGGAAGAGACGTTTTTAAGCTTTGGGATCGAGGCGAAAGTGGGACAGATCAACTGCGGCCCCTCTATTACTTCCTTTGAAGTTCATCCTGCGATCGGTGTAAAAGTCCAAAAAATTAAAACGCTGGAAGACGATATCGCGCTCAACATGGAAGCGAAGTCGATCCGGATAATCGCCCCGATTCCCGGAAAAGCGGCGGTCGGGATCGAAGTGCCGAATCCCCAGCCGCAGGAAGTCAGCTTTAAAGAGATGCTGAAAAGCTATCTTGCAGGGCCAAAGAAATTCAAGATCCCCGTTCTTTTGGGCAAGCAAGTCAATGGTGAGTGGGTCATGAGCGATTTAACCAAAATGCCCCACTGCATCATTGCGGGAGCGACCGGATCGGGAAAATCGGTTTGCATCAACACGATCGTGATGACCATTTTAATGACATCGAAGCCGGACGAAGTTAAGCTTGTCATGGTCGACCCGAAAAAGGTGGAACTGACCCCCTACACCCGTCTTCCCCACATGCTTGCCCCCGTAATTACAGAACCGAGAGAGGCGTGTTTAGCGCTTAACTGGCTGGTTAAAGAGATGGAAAGGCGCTATGAAATCTTTAAACAGGTGGGCGCAAGAAATATCGAGGCGTTCAACACCCGAAAGATCGATGAAGAAATAGAAAAAGGGCTTAAGATTGAAGTGCCCCAAAAACTGCCGTATCTCGTGGCGATTATCGACGAGCTTGCCGATCTGATGATGGTCTCTTCCAGCGATATTGAAACGCCGATCGCCCGAATCGCGCAGATGGCAAGAGCGGTCGGAATTCACCTTATTTTGGCGACCCAAAGACCGTCAAGAGAAGTGATTACGGGACTGATTAAAGCGAACTTCCCCACCCGTATTTCGTTTAAAGTCTCTAGCCGGATCAACAGCCAGATTGTCTTGGATGACATTGGCGCGGAGTCCCTTTTGGGCAATGGAGATATGCTCTTTCTTCCGCCGGGCGTCTCCCACCTGGTTAGAGCGCAAGGAGCGTATATCAGAGATGAAGATATTGCGGAGGTCGTCAAAAAATGTGAAGAACAAATGCCCCCGAACTATGTCATCAACTCCTTTAGCCAAGTGGTCGATTTTTCCGAGGAAGAAGACGATGCCCCCTCAGACCCCCTGTACGAGCAGGCGAAAGAGGTGGTGGTCTCTACCGGCAACGCATCGACGACCTTCTTGCAACGAAAACTTAAATTGGGTTATGCTCGCGCCGCGAATTTAATCGATCAACTGGAAGCGAGAGGGATCGTGGGGCCGCAAGAGGGAGCCAAAGCCAGAAAAGTGCTAACGGGCTCTCATGCCGCCCCAGACCTGTTTGACGAGGAACTGGATGGATAATACGAGAAGTATAAAATTGATGGGTTTAGCCCTTTTGGCTCTTTCCGCTGCGGGGTTTCTCACCCCAAATTTTCTTCCGGGCTTTTTTCGTCCCGAAAATGAAGAAGCGCTTCAAATGATGAGCGCCCTTTTCAGCACGCTATCGCTTTTTTGCTTTTTTAGCCGGCCGAAAAGGCAAAAATTATGAAGGGATTTTGCCCTTTAGCTTCCGGATCGAAAGGCAACGCCATCTACTTTGGTTCCGATCAGACGAAAATCTTAATCGACGCGGGGATCTCGGCAAGAGCGACTAAAATGAAGCTCCAGGAGATCGGCGTGGAATTAGAAGAGATCGACGCGATCTTAATCACCCACGACCACCACGACCATATCGCCGGGATCAAGACGCTTGCTATGAAGTATGGCATCCCCGTCATGGCCAATCATGAAACGGCAAAAGGGATCATTGATGCTATCGGTGTTTGCCCCAAGTTCAAGATCTTTTCCACGGGAGAGACCTTCGAGTACATGGATTTAGAGATCCATCCTTTCACGATTCAACACGACACGCTTGATCCCGTCGCTTTTACGATCAAATCCAAAGATAAAAAGTTTGGCTTTTGCGCCGATTTGGGCTTTGCCACAACGCTCGTAAGAAGCCATCTTAGGGGGTGCGACTATCTTTATCTCGAAGCGAATCATGAGCCGTCGATGGTGCACAGCTCCGCCCGCCCGATGGTGTATAAGCAGCGGGTCTTGTCCCGATCGGGACATTTATCGAACGAAGCCGCGGCGGAAGTGCTTCTGGAAGTGGCTCACGACGGGTTAAAAAGCGTTCACTTAGCCCATCTTTCTTCAGAGTGCAACACCCCTGAAGTTGCTCTAAATGTTGTTCATGATCGTTTAGATAAGGCTGGAGTCGATCTTAAACTGGTAATATCCCCTCAAAACACTGTCTCCGAACCGGTTTGGTTATAGCTTTTTTGTAAGCGGCGTCAAATAAGCAAAAAAGGGGCTTGGCTTTAGGGATGCGGTCGGTGCTGGCTCTTCGAAGCAACTCTTTCCAGTTTTCTTTGAGTGTTGGCTTGCCTCCCAGATTTAAGATCTCTTCCGCTTTCAAAGGGGTAATTTTTAAGAGCTGATCTACAAGCTCTTGCAATTCAGGTATCGATTTTAATTCGGCTTGCTCGTTAAAAAATGTCGCTTTTGCGACTTCAAAGTCAAG
>JAGROB010000098.1:0-7563 GCA_020440465.1 Chlamydiia bacterium | reverse complement strand
GCTAAGGGAGCCAAGCACAAGGAATAGCAGCACAAAAGAGCGGAAGCCGCCGCTTTAGCTGTAAAAAAAGCTATGAGCAAGACAGAAAATCCCGTGGCTTTTAGGGGCGTTGCCGTAAAACAAAGCTCTCGATTAAGGGCGCTATCGATGACTATCGCAAAAGGGATAATACATGCGGTCAGGGGCACCAAAGGAGCTAGGGTCAAGTAGTTGAGGGGGCGAAAAGGGGTTTCTAATTGCCGGTGCAAAGGATAAAGCACCGTATCTAAAGCTTTCATAATAAAGCAGATTATATCCACCTGCGTTATTTTTCACCACAAAGGCACAAAGACACCAAGAATTTCTTTGTGTCTTTGTGCCTTTGTGGTGAATATCTACTTATCGCTCCTGCTGCTCTCGGTGATCTTATCAATTTTAAACGATTAAAAGGATATAACGATTAAAAGGATAAGATTTTGACACTTCCAATCTTTTTGACCTTACAAAAGCCGTACCCCCATAAGTTCCTCGGAAATAAGATCAATATCCTTTTAATCGTTATACCTTTTAATCGTTTAAAATTGATAAGATAACTGGCAGCCATTTATAACTTTATGCTGCTTAAATATCATGACGCTTGCTTGATTGATCTTGCGAGCCATCCTGCATAGAAATATGATTTGCGGGGTGCCAGGTCACCCCGTCCGAAAGCGCTGACAAGTCAGCGCACTCCATAAGAGTCTAGCGGCCTCATCGCCGCATCCAAAAGAATCTCGCTAATCTACGAAGAGAGATCGCCCAAAGATCCCGCCAAAAACCTTAAAAATCAGCAAAAGATGCCTTTGATGGCGTCAACAAAGCTCTTCTTTTTGGGCAAGTTTGCCGGACCTTCGAGGGACGAAAATTCCTCCAGGAGTTTTTTCTGCTTGGCTGAAAGGTGTGTCGGGGTTTCGACAAAAATTTTCACCAAAAGATCACCCCGGCTTTGACCATGGACGCTCGGGAAGCCCTCTCCTCTGATTCGGAAGGTCTTGCCGTTTTGGGTTCCTTCCGGTACGGTGAGCAAGCAAGTGTGATTCAAAAGAGACGGCACTTCTTTTTTACAACCCAAAGCCGCTTCAGAAAAGGAAATCGGCAGATCAACTAAGATATCGTTGCCTTCTCTTTCAAAAACCTTATGCGGCTCTACCGTGATAAAGACGTAAAGATCACCCTTGGGACCTCCGCCATGGCCCGCATCCCCGTAACCTGACATTTTAAGACGCATGCCGTTATCGACACCCGCGGGAATGTGCACTTTAACGTGCTGTTTTTTCTTAACCGCGCCCTCTCCCTTACATTCGGGACACGGATCTGTGATGACTTGCCCCTCTCCGTGACAATCGGGGCATGGCATCGACATGGAGAAAAAACCGCGTTGCTCAAATACTTGCCCTTTTCCGTGGCATCGGGAGCATCGTTTAATGCCCTTAGCGTCTTTGGCGCCTTTCCCTTTGCAGGTGTCGCAGCTGACGTAATTTGTAATGTTCAGCTCTTTATCAACGCCTTTTGCCGCCTCGTCAAAGCTTACGGTCATGTTGACGCGCTTGCTGGCTCCTTGACGCGCGTGGGATCGTCCCCCGCCCATGCCGCCATCAAATCCGCTGCCGCCTCCGCCAAAGCCGAAAAGGTTTTCAAAAACGGAGTCGCCCCCTCCGTGACCACCCTGGCCTCCGAAAGCACCCATAAAGGTTCTTAGAGCTTCATCCATGGAGCTAAAGCCGTGATGTCCCCCGCCCGCGCCGGCAAAGCCGTTCATACCCTCTTTTCCAAAACGGTCGTAGGCGGCTCTTTTTTGCTCGTCACTCAAGACTTCATAAGCTTCCGAAACATCTTTAAATTTCTTTTCCGCTTCGGGATTCCCTTGATTTCTGTCGGGATGGTATAGAAGCGCTTTTTTACGATAGGCTTTTTTAATGTCCTCTTGGGATGCTGTCTTAGGAACCTCTAAAATTTCGTAGTAATCAGACATAAAAAAACTTTTAATTTGAGAAGGGTTTATCTAAAAAATAAGGGATGTACTGATGAAATCAGCACACCCTAGTATCACCGGAAAGAAGCGCTTAAATTAACGCTGCTTCTTATATTTCATAGCCAACTTCGACTTCGCTCTTTTTCGAATCGAAGGCTTGGAATAAAATCGGTGTGCTTTAACCGCTTTCATCACACCCTCTTTGTCGAGTCTTTTTTTCAGCGCTCTTAGCGCTTTATCAATGGGCTCTCCTGGGCGGACTTTTACTTGGGTCATTTGCTATCACTTCCTAAAGGTTATAAGTTAATGATGGAATTATAAGAGACCGGGGAAAAAATTTCAACCTGAACTTAAAGGTAGAGAATTTCGGGATCTTGACTCCCCGGTTTAAGAAGCTCTTCGGAAAGTAAGCGAACTATGTTTTCGGGATCAAAAGCGGTTGAAACAACTTTTTCTTGGCCCAGTCGATCAATCAAGGGCTCGGGATCGGGCGAGGCAATCTTTGGATATGCCTTCAAAAGCTCTAAAGATACACGCTTCGGCTCTAGTCCGGGCTCTTGAATCCATACGCCCCCCGATCTTGCATCCAAAGCGACAGGATACGCTTGAGTATATAAACTTAAAGAAGATAGCCCATAAAAGGGGACTCTCAAAGCAAATGCCATCGACCTGATCGCCATTTGAGAGACGCGAATTCCGGTAAATGAGCCGGGTCCTTTGCCCGCTGCGACAAAATCCAAATCTTCCGGATTAAGTTTTGCGTTCGCAAACAGCTTTTTTATTGGTTCGAAAACTCCGGAGTTGGAAATAAAAATCTCTTGAGCCAAGACTTGATCTGCCTTAACCAAAAGAGCCAAACCATTTTTTGATGCTGTATCAACAAATAATCCTATCATTTCGGGTCATTATCGCAAATCACCCGAACTCCCGCAAGCTCATAAACTATTTTTAAAAAAAGGCCGGGATCAATGTCCGGGTAAAACTCAAAGTTTTCAAATAATTTTACCCCCACTTTTGGCACCCCGCCTGCTTGTTTTTCGATTTTTAGGCTGCCTTCAAACTCTGCTACCTCGTTTCCCGGATCTCCCAAAAGAAATTTAAACACGAATAGCTTGCTGTGAAGCTCGACCTGTTGAAGCATTAATGCGTTCACATAAAAACCGGGTATCAAACCCCGCTTTTTCATGTCCAAAAGGGGATAACTTAACCACCTTTCGGCCTCTTCAATAAATACCCTTTCCTCTTTGCAAACTCTAAAAAAACTGCCCGCATCCCGACAAAACGAGTTGAAAGATAAAGAGATTGGCGCCTCTTCAAGACGAACACGCCAACAATTTAAGGGAATACAATTCGATTTTAACCACTCTCTTTCAAAGAGGATATTTATAACGAGCTGAGCTTTATAGGGTCGGGAGAAGTCATCCGGAAATTCTGCCTCTTGAAAGCATTTAAGGGCAAAATAAAATAGCTGGGGATCAAGTCTTAGTTTGGATCCTTCTAATCGGATGAGACCCTTATGTGATGCGGCTAACTCCAAAAACTTTTGTCTTGCGCAAGCGATCTTTTTTTCGTGAGCGGGGTCTATATCGTCTACGGTTTTAAATACCTTAATAAAATCGCATTCCAATAAAGGCTCTCTTTCGGGATCTCTTGCGGGTTTTTGGCAACAACCGTTGATCGTTGGGAACCCCGAAAGAATCTGTAATGCGACCCTTGAGATTGTAGATTCGAGTAAGCCAACCCCTTCCCGAAAACAACCGACAACATTTCTTACCCCCTCAGGCACTCCCAAAGGACCTATCATTTTTTACTCCTACCTTATATATCCTTTCATAAGCTATACTTCTTGTCATGAGCCAATTCACCTGGGAAAAAGCCCATCAAACTAAAGTTATCCTACCCGAAGAGCTCGAATCAAAAATGAGTGACGTTAAACGTCAAGGCTTTAAACTTGCCACTCTTAACGGTTCCTTCGACTTAATGCACGCCGGACACTTAGAAATTATCTATCAGGCATCTCAAGTTGCCGATAAACTTTTAGTGCTTTTAAATAGCGACACCTCCATTCAGCAATATAAGGGAAAGGATCGTCCTTTAATCTCCCTTAAGTATAGAATACGGATGATGGCGGCATTGGGGTTTGTCGATTTTGTATCGTGGTTCGATGAGACCGATCCCATCCAAGTATTATCTAAAGTGAAACCCGATGTTCATGTCAATGGGGCAGAATATGGCAGCGATTGTATAGAGGCCGATTGTGTGAAAAAAAACGGGGGCAGAATCGAAATTATTCAGCTTGTCCCGGGCCTTTCCACTTCTGAAATCATCAAAAAAATCGAGTCGAATGCGTCTTCTAGAAGAAACTAAAGATCCTGATCTAGCCAAAGCCCTTTCCGATTTGTTGAACGATCGAAAGATTGAACATAAAGTCGAACACGTCGTTAACACCAACTGGGGCGACGACAAATATGGGGATGCTGTTTATAAACTGTGGGTGATTGACGAAGACTTAGTCGACAGAGCCGAAGAATTGATTCGACTGTACAAGGAAAACCCCGACTCCGATGCGGTAAGAATTAAACGCCCACGCTTTCAGAAAAAGCCGGAAGATTTAGAACCGGCCATTCCGTTAGAGCCGGAAGCCCCCCGTATCGAAAGCGGCTCCATTCCGGTGACACGCTTTGTCATTATTTTGTGTATTTTTTTATTTCTACTACAAAATATGGCAAACCCGCTATCTCGTCCCGCTGTTAACTCGAACTTATATGTCCCCTCGATCGTCGAACAAGAACTGTTATTTGACTATCCGGAAGCAGCTCAAACCTTTACTAGCGCCGTTGAGGCTTACTATGATCCCAAAACCGAAACGGTGACAGGAGCCGGACAGGCGCTCATCGCAAAAGCCAAAACCACACCCTACTGGGATGGATTTTACGACACCGTTGTTCTGGGAAAGATGGATACGTATGAAGAGACTCCGTGGTTTGAAAAAATCAGCCAGGGGGAATTTTGGCGTCTTATCACCCCGGCTTTTCTTCATGGCGGGATTTTACACATCTTATTCAACCTACTTTGGTTTTGGATGTTGGGCAAAGAGATCGAAAAAACGATCGGCCTTGCCAAAACCGCTATAATGATCGTGATCCTGGCGGTAGCGTCCAACACCTGTCAGTATTTGATGACCGGATTTCAATTTCTGGGACTTTCCGGCGTTGTCGCCGGCTATGCGATGTTTATCGGCGAGCGTCAAAGAGTCGCTCCCTGGGAGGGATATACCCTTCAAAGATCGGTCTATTATTTTTTATTCTTCTACATTTTTGGTATCGCAGCCTTTCAAGCTATCGTATTTTTGGGTACTCTAATCGGCTTACCCAACTGGTCAACACCCCTTGCCAACACCGCTCATGTAGCGGGAGCCATTATGGGCTTTATACTTGGAAGACTCAATTTCTTCGCCTGGAAAGGCTAAAACGTGGTTTCGCTTTACAACTATTGGAAAGATCACCCCGATGATGCGGCCTATATCGGAAAACACTACTTATCGGCCATGCCGATACGCATTTTCTTAAAGCCGCTTGAGTGGATTGGGCTTTCTTCCGTTGCCAATAGCTACTATGAAAACCAGTACCGAAAAGTCCTTCCCTCGTTAAATGTTCACTACCTTCATACCGAACTCAATGTGCAGTTTGAAGACCCCGAATGGGGAGAAATGTTTTACAGCGGGCAAATACCCGTTGACCGGGCGATCTTTGAAGTAAGAGAAGCGATCGATCACATGAGAGCGATTAAAGCGTATCATGAGATGCGAAAAGACGTCAGGGTTCAGCCTCTTTTAACCCCCCTTGATACGACAGCTGAAGGGTGGGCAGAATATAAGCGTATAAGGGAAAAAACTTCTTTAGATGATGCTTTCGATAAATTAGCGCTTTATGTCAAAGGGGATAAAGCTTTTAAAGAGATCGACTTTGAAAAGCTTGAAACCTATGTCGACTGGTTGAACGAAGGAATTTTGCCCCCGGATGCCGACCCCGAAACCCTTAGCAATTTAGTGGAGCGGCAACAAATTACAAGAGCCTATCCTTGGATTGAAAGTTATGTCCCACGATCGCTTTGGTATGAGCTATCGGGAAGCGAGCCTTTAAGCCTAGAGGGCGCTCACCAAATTGTTCAGCTGCGAAAACTGATTAAATGGCACAAGACCTGCCTTTTAGACTTCTCCGATCGTTTGCAGTGGGAAAGACGAGATGCTTTAGTCGCTTTATTCCTTCAGCTTGAAGCGGCTTGGGGAAAAGAGGGATTAGCTCGCTTTGCCCCCAACCTATTTTCCCACCCCGTTTGGCAACTTAACGATCCGCCGCTTAATCTGCCGGCAGAGGGGTACACCCCCGAAACCTTCCTTGATCGCCCGGAGATTAAGAAACTCGTGAGATCAGAGGTATTTAAAGACTTGAGCGCCCGATTAACGGCTTTGGGAGGCAGATGGTTTGCTCAGCTTATTTTTGATAAGCTTAAGCCCGCTACCCAAACCTTTGAACAGGATCTTGAGCAAGACCCCTATTTCAAAACGGCGCTTGAACAAGAAAAAACGTTAGCTTCGATAAAGTTGGCCCTTGTAATTCAACCCCAAGATGAGGAGATCTTTCAAGAGATGCTTCAAAAGGAGTTAAAGTCACTTCCTATTCCCTCAAATTTAAAAGAGGGTTTATTTCAAAAGTTTTTAGGCAGCGAGTACGGCATCATGAAAACGTGCTACGAGCGAAAGTCAAAATCTCCTCTTCCAGGCACACTTGTCGATCGTTTGATTATCCTCTTGCCTTACTCAAGAGACTTAAGACAGGTTTTCACCTTATTTGATCTATTTTGCCATAAGCGAGCTTTTGTATTTATTGAGCACGACCAGTCGTATATCTATAAAGAAGAGCATCAAGCGTTTATCCAGGATTTAGCTGCCCTCATTAAACCCCGGGTGACCCCCCTTTCGGAAAGTCACATGAGGAATACGGAAAAGCTGATTCTTCAGTGCCTCACACTCATCCTTTCGGGGCAAATCGAGACCACCGCACTTTATCGCATCTTGAAAAATTTAGGGCTTTCAATCGATAGCCTTTCCTCCGCTAATGAAGCGGACTTTTTTGCTAAGCTCTTAGAAAAAGATAAAGAGATTCGTGAGCGAAAAATCTTTAATGAACAAGGGGATCGGCCCCTTAGGCATTTCTTGTGGCTATCGGCGGTAAAAGCGGGACGTGTTTTAGCGGAAACATTGATCGTTGGCCCGGAAGTTGCGGCCTCTAGGCCCTTTCAAGACCCTTTTGAGGTGTTGGAAAAGCGCTATGAAACAGAGGCGGGTTTTTATCAAACGTATCTTACCTTCAAAAAGTTTTTGCCCACACACGCGCTTTTCTTAGGCACGACTTACCTTCATAACGGCAGTATTGAAGCGCTGTTAACGACGCAGCTTGACGAAGCGACTGGCCTCCTTCAAAAGATGCTAACAGCGATTCGTTATGATCTTAGAGAAAAGAGCGTTGAAGAGGTGATTCAATGCTACCAAGATAAGCCCTTCTCCCACTTCC
>JAGROB010000097.1 GCA_020440465.1 Chlamydiia bacterium | reverse complement strand
CTTAAATCCATCCTTGTTATCCTTGACATCTTTGCTATCCTGTAAAAAACCTAAAAATGGATCGTTATTAATAAAAAATTTACAATTATGATATAATTCTAATTAGTTTATAATAAACTAAAAAGGATTTTAACATGAAAATTAGTAATGCATTTGTTGGTGCCAGCAAGATTCTTCAATACGTCCCCTTTGTCAGCACCATAACCTCAGCTATTGAAGCCTTTGAAAAGATGGGCTTTTCGTTTGTGAAACACTCAGACAATAACTACGTCAATCACATCAAAGCCAAACCGAAAAAGGATATCGCTCTGGGACTCATCCCCGTGGTCGGCAACCTCGCTATTGCCACGCTAAATCTTACCCGCTGGGAGAATGAAAAACCAAAACGGAACTTCAATCACAACCGACAAGAAATTAATAACCTTTTACAGAAAAAAGGGATATTGTCCGAAGAATTAACTGTTCATGATTCTATTGTGCCTAAAGATAAAAAATACACACAAGACGAGCTCAAAGACTTACTGATCGCTCTACTTAAAGAAAAAGCTGAAAAATCTTCTACCCAAACTACTACGGCAATAGCTGATCTTGACAGTTCCACAAGGAATAACCAAGATTCTGTAAGAGAATCTTTACAAAGGTATTTTGCTGCTACAAAAGATGAAGAAGAACAACAAGCTCCCTATAAAGCCTTGATTCAAAAGCTTCAGTCCAACACTTAAGTTAAGAGGGCTTGTGGAGTAGCTCCCAGAGCTGTTTGAAGGAGGGGCAGGTTTTTAGGAGCTCATCTTTTGTACCGGAAGCAATCACTTGACCCCCGCTTAAATAAAAGATCTTGTCGGCGTTTTCGATGGTGGAAAGACGATGCGCGATAATGATTTGAGTCACCTCCCCTTTCATCGACTGAATCGTCTCTTTGATATAGTGCTCCGATAAAGCATCAAGCGATGAAGTTGCTTCATCCATAATCAAAATTGGAGCTTTTTTAAGAAGCGCGCGCGCAATAGTAAGCCGCTGCTGCTGACCGCCGGAAAGGTTTTTTCCCCCTTCGGATAGATAAGTTTCGTAAGCTTTCGGAAGCTCTTTGATAAACTCGTGAGCATGCGCTTTTTCGGCAGCCTCAATGACTTGCTTCTCGGAAAAGTCTCTTCCAAACTTGATATTTTCGGCAACGGTGTCGAGGAATAAAAACGGCTTCTGCGGCACAAAGGCTATTTTTTCCCGAAGAGAGCTTGGGGTGTAAAACCGGCTGTTTTCCCCATCGATCAAAATTTCCCCCTCCTGCGGATCCCAAAGGCGGGGCAGAAGCTGAACCAGAGTCGACTTTCCGGAACCGGTTGCCCCCACAAGCGCGACCATCTCCCCCTTCTTAATCTCTAAATCAAGCCCTTTTAACACCCAATCGTTTTGATATTTAAAAGCCACTTGCTTAAAGACAATATTCCGACTAAAACCTTGAAATGTCTTTCCCTCTTCCAACTTTTCTTCCGGAGGTAGATCGATTACCTCTTGCAACCTTTCCAAAGCGGAAAGGCCTCGTTGAATGCGAGAGTTTTCCTCAGCAAATTTTTTTATCGGCTCGTAGAACAAATAAAGCATCCCCGCAAACAAAAGGACGTCGGGAAGCTCCATGTCGAGTATAAAAAGTCCCCACAGTAAGGAAAAAACCAAAAGAAGCATTGCAATCGTGTGAACTACAGGACGTGTCAATAGATCATACTTGGCGCTTTTCTTTTCTAAGGTTGCCATTTTGTCGTTGTACTCTTCGTATTTTTTCAACGAAAAGGCTTCCATCGCAAAGACTTTAACCGTCTGAATCCCCCCTATAAAGTCGATTAAAACAGAGGAAAACTTCTCTTGATTCTGCTGAATCTGACGCGCGACTCGTTTGGTCCTTTTCGCTAAAAAAATGATGGGAAACAAAATGAGCGGCATTCCGACAAAAATCAGAAGCGACAGCTTCCAGGAAGTCAAAATACACACGGCAAGAGCGGTCGCTACTGTAAATGGGGTCTGGACATAGTTGGTAATGAGCCCGTTTACTGCCTCCGCAATCAAAGCCGCGTCTCCTACCACTCGGGACGACAAAGCCCCTGTCGTATTTTCCTGATAAAAACTCATCGGAAGGGCTTGGATATGCTTAAAAAAGCGAAGACGCATCTCCTGCGCGATTCGAATCGCCGAAAGTTTACTTAAATAACGCTGGGCGAAAAGAGACACGGCTTTGAAAAAACTCACAAAGACAATAAAACACCCAAGCGCATAAACACTTTTGTCGATGGGAATGATATCGGAGACAAAGAGCATGGCTTTGTCGATAAAGCCCCCCTTAAACGTATCCCCTTTATTTGTGATAAAACCGATCGCAAAAATTTCTAATGTATTAGCAACCGAAAGGACGATCATCGAAACCGTGGTTAGCCAGATTAGACGACGGATACGCCGATCTTTCCAGGAAAGAGATAATAGCTCGATCAACCGAAAACCTCTCCGATTTTACGAAACTTTTGATAACGCCTCTCTAATAGCTCATCGACCGAAAGTTTTTGAAGCGGCAAAATTTCCTCTGTGATGAAAGCTTTGACATTGTCGATCATAAGCGCTTTATCTTGGTGCGCGCCACCCAAAGGCTCTTTAATCACTTTATCGATCACACCACGGCTTAAAAGCTCTTCGGAGGTCAGTTTTAAAGCTTCTGCAGAACTTTCTTTTTTGGAGCTGTCTTTATAAAGGATCGATGCGCACCCCTCCGGAGAGATAACGGAATAATAGCTATGCTCTAACATACCAACCCTATCCCCCACGCCAATGCCGAGCGCGCCGCCGGAACACCCCTCTCCAATTACAATCACGAGAATGGGCACTTTCAAAGCTGCCATCTCTCTTAAATTCATCGCGATCGCGCCCCCTTGTCCCCGCTCTTCGGCCTCTAAGACGGGGTTTGCGCCGGGCGTGTCTAAAAAAGAGACCACGGGAAGCTTAAATTTTTCCGCAAGCTTCATTAATCGAAGTGCTTTTCTGAACCCTTCGGGATTCATCATTCCGAAGTTGCGATAGATTCTGGATTCGGTATCGTTACCTTTTTCTTGTCCGATCAAAACGCACTTGATCCCCTGAATCTCTCCAATTCCCCCGATGAGCGCGTGGTCATCGCCATAAAGGCGATCCCCCGAAAGCTCATGGAAATCGTCAGTTAAATTTTCGATATAATCGATGGAATGGGGTCTTAAAGGGTGGCGACTGATCTGAATCCGCTCCCAAGGTGTTAAATTCTTATAAACCTGTGTTTTTAAGACGCCCAGCTTTTCTTCTAATTTTTTGATCTCCTTGGTAAACAGAGGATTTTTAAGATTCTGTTTTTTTAAGTGCTCGATTGTCTTTTCAGTCTCTTCGATCTCTTTTTCATGCGGAAGCGGGCCCAAGGACTACCTCTTATGAATAGAGGCGTCTTCGAAATGGCTAACGATTTCAATTTCGCTCGGTTTAGTGATAATAATCGCAAAGATCTCTTCAATATCTTCGGTCGAAAGTCGAATGCAGCCATCGCTTTCATATTTTCCAAGACTGCTTTTGTCTTGTGTCAGAGTCCCCTTTGTTTTTTCAACCCATGGGACGCCATGGATGCCGTATCCCTTAGCCGGGGCGGAAGCTTCGGCAATTTCTTTATCGAAGGGAATCCAACGGGATCCGAACTCTTTAACCATCTCGATTTTCTTTCCCTTGTAGTAGCCCATCACTTTCGGCTTGTAGATCGCGATTCGGCTTCCCAATGAGTATCTGCCGGTCGGAGTCAAATAGCCCGACGGTTTGGAGGTATCGATCCGACCCAAGCTTACGGGGTACGTCTTTAAGAGCGTTGTCTCTTTATGGGTATCATCAATGGCATAAAGCCACAGCTTACAAAGAGAAGTGTCGACGACAAGAAGAAACTTTAAATCGACCCCTTTTTTTAAGACGTTAATCTTGTCCCCTTCGGCAATATCTTGCTTAAAGTAGTCGGGCTTACTATTTAAACTGCGGGCAATATAGTGACGGGACGTTTCGTAATGCGCTGCGTAATCGGACAGCCAAGCAGGGCGCCCCTTTAACCAAGGCACACGACTTTTATACGTAATGGTTTCAACAAACTTTAAAGGTGATTTTCCCTTTTGAAAAAGGTCTTCTATTCGATCCGCTTCCGGCAACGCCTTTACCGGTTCCGATTTTTTCACCACAACAGGATCGGGTTTAGGAGCAGGACTAGGAACCGGCAGCGGCGTTGGGGTCGGTACGGGCGTGGGAACTTCGGCGGTCAGTGCAATTTCAACGGGAGCTTTTTTAGTCTTTTCCCCTTTTAGCTCGCTTAGAGGCTGAGTCGGCTCACCCCCTTTTTTCCCTCCTTTAAAGAAGGCAATTCCGAAAATTAAACTAAATACTACAAGCCCGGTAAATCCAAGCAGTTTGGGTAATGACATTGCCCACCTTAAGTGTAATTCATCAAGGGGTCAGTATATCGATTCTAAGATATAAGTTTCAATAGACGCTGTTAGCTAGAAATTATATTGGA
>JAGROB010000096.1 GCA_020440465.1 Chlamydiia bacterium | reverse complement strand
GAGTCGCTCTTTGCCCCCTTGACCGAAATCGCGATGAACTGCGGCAAACAGGGCAATCTGATCGCGGAAAAAGTGTACGAGATGAAAGGGAACATGGGTTTTAACGGCCAGACCGGCAAGTTTTGCGACCTGGTTAAAGCGGGTGTCATCGACCCGGTCTTGGTCACGACTTCCGCCCTTAGAAACGCCGCGTCGGTAGCTTCCATGTTGCTCACCACAGCCTGCATGATCACCGACAAGCCGAAGCCCAAAGAGTCCATTCCCCAAGCCGGAATGGATGACATGGGTATGGGTGGCATGGGTGGAATGGGCATGGGTATGTAGTCGTCACCCCCACTTCTCCTCCCAAAAAAACCCGTCGGGAATCCCGGCGGGCTTTTTATTGTTTTAAATAATATTTTGCTTTAAAATAATTTCAATTATTATGAAACACATAAACTTTGAAAGAAAATTAAACAAACTCGAGGATGCACTATCCTTTTGTGCCGCTTTTCCCTTAGTGGGAACCGTTCCGGCTGTAGTCAAGGTCGCGCTCGGCGCCCTACAGTTTCTTGGCGGCTTCACCTTTGTCATAGGAGGCTCTCTTTATAATGTGTTTGCCGATGAAGAGGTAGAGCTTAAGCATGCTTAGACCCATATCAAGCATGGCTTCGGCAATGTCTTCGTGGGTTGCTTCGAGGCCATCCCCGGCGTAGGAACACTCATCTGCCAACGCGCACCCAAGCGGCATCTCAGCCGACCAAAAACCCACCGGATATGAAAATAAATTCATGGCCTATTCTGCTTTAGTGGAAGAAGCAGAAAAAAAACCTGCAACAAAACTCATATGGACTTAAGCACCTAACTTTTTAGCCTCTGATAACCCTACGGGTTTTTTATTGCCCTGAAATGGGGGGATCGGAAAGGATGAGGGTTAGTAGGGATCTTTATGGCTCCATCGTTTGGCTAAAGAAGCGGGAGTAGAATTGCTAACACCACCCCCGAAAAACTCACGCCAACGAAAAGAGCCATGGCTAAACGAGTGAAATGCAAGAGGGCTGGAAATACTTGGCCTCGGAGGAGGTAAGCACGCGAGGTCAATATGGGCAAAGTTGACGGGATACAATAAGCGGGTGACCGTTGAAAGTGCGATTGCAAAATGGAAAAGACTCTTTGGGCAATTCTTGAGAAGCCGTAGGCCGGAAAGTCAACGCCTTGAAGTTTCTCTCAAGTCACTAATAATTAATAAATTGAAAGAATTTGACTAAGCTATGACTTAGGATGGTTTGGGCAAGGGGGAAATCTCTAAAAAGAAGTTTTGATTACCTTTTGTTGAATTAGGCAACACACCCATCCGTACCAAAAAAATTAATAATTAACCCTCTCATAAACAGTGTACTAGAATTTTTCACCTTGAACCCGACATGAATATATTTCTCCTTTGGGGGGATATAATTACCTACAGCCTAAGCTGTTGTTGCTTAGAATTTAGAGTCGCTTTAAAGAATAAAATGTCGGCTATGTTATACTATGGGTATATACCGGTATATACCAAAGGCATTTCATGTTCATCGAAGTTGTGGCAAAAGCCTTAGAAGAAGCTAAAGTCCCCTTTGCCATTGTGGGGGGCTTTGCAGTGGCACTCTATGGCTTTCCCAGGGGTACGCTTGACGTTGACTTGGTCATCCAATGGTCAAAAGAACATCTTGAACTGGCAGAAAAAGCCTTAAAAAAAATAGGGCTTGTCTCCCGCTTACCTTTGGATAGTCAATCGGTATTCAACTTTCGTGACGAGTACATTCAAAACAGAAATCTCATCGCCTGGAACTTTTACAATCCGCTAAATCCGGCTGAACAAGTCGACCTTATCATCACTTACAACTTAAAGCCCTCTGAAATTGTGACACGGAAATCGCTGCCCGTGCTATCAAAAAAATCCCTGATTGCCATGAAAAAAGCCTCCGGAAGGCCCCAAGACCTTGAAGACCTTAAGTTTTTGGAGGGAAAATGAAAGAAAAACCGATCCAATACTACGATCCAGACTACATTGAGCGGTGTAAAGACCTTTCCGACGATCAGATTTTACAGTTTTTAGAAGACTACAGGAAACTTGTCGGCAACGAACCCGAAAAGTGCAAACTCATAAGCCTTAAAATCGAGCCGTCTCTCCTAAAAGCCTTTAAATTCAAAGCCGACAAAGAAAATGTACCCTACCAAACCCAAATCAAACGCCTCATGAAGTCCTGGGTCACTCAAGAACCTTAATATGAATCAGAAGGTCGTGGAAAAAGGTTGAAGACCATATTTCGAGTCGCGTTTTATCCGGTATGAACAGTGCGACATCTTTTTTTGCCAGCTCCCAGTCAATTTCATCAATTTTTTGATGTAATCGATCAAGCAACTCATTTTTTGTTAATTTTTCACCCTGTTTTAAATGCTCAGTTTGTCGCATCCTCTCTTCTAAATGAATTAAGTTCACCGGAATCCCTTTTTGGATGTACCAGATCAAATCATACCAGTCCCTACCCTTAATCCGATTTTTCCAACTTCTGCAAAGCGCTGCATGCATTTTCCCGGCGAAAAGATCTGGCTCCTGATACGTTACAACGTAAAAAGGGAGAGGATTGGTGACCAACTTATTGACAGGGGGTAAATGCTTGAGCGGGGGCTCCGTATCAATCTCCAGCTTTATCTGAATCTTTTGATCGGGATGGATACCTTTCAAAAAGCCTCTATCTTGAATTGACAAAAGCATCGACATAGTATTTCCTTTTAGAAATGCTGACCAAATTCCTGTTTCAACATTTTTAGCTCGGGGTTTTACCTCTAAATCAAACCCCATCGAGAGTATTTCTCGGTGCATTCCTTCGATGAAAGGGGTAAAGTCAAATTCCCGATCGGGCTGTAACAGGGAAAAATCTAAATCTTCGCTATACCGATCAAGACCATGTAAAATCCTTAAGGCCGTTCCACCGTAGAAGACCGCATGTTGAAAAAAGTGATGTCTCGCTAATCCTAAAAGGGCGGTTTGCTGCAAGATTTCTCTTAACTTATCAATCTGAGGCATGTTATCGGGAAAAGCCTTCAACATTTCCTTAATTCTGGGATCTATGTTCATATTAATCCTATGACTTCAGTCAGGGTATCCACTGACTTTGCTCGATACGCCTTAGCAATATGGTTTAAAAGCTCTTTATCTAGTTCTCTCAACTGTTCTTGACTCATTCTCTTAGACTCCAAAAGCTCTTTTTTTAAATCTTCTTTATTCAAATCATTGCACGTTTTGAAGACCCAATCGGCCAAAGCCTTTTCCGGAGTCGCTATAAAAAAACCTCCCACAAAATCGGCCGATTTCTTTAAACCCACCCCTATGGAATATCTATTTGCGGACAAAGGATAGTAGCAAAAGTCTCCAACCGGTGTCTGATACTCCTTATGCCTTCCCAGCGTCATACTTGTTACCCCATGCACTCTTTCCGGGATCATTCCGTAAAACGACAATGCCCACTCCATACTCACATAAGATGGTCCATACAGAAGATTCGCGATTTGCTCATACGGGATAACCGTCTCATTTCCACTAGTGATCCTATCGTTAATAAGATAAAGACCATTCTTTAGACGGATTAAATCGCCGCTCTTTACCCGATTTAAAATGGCCTCTCTAGGCTTTTTATACCCCGCGAACACCTGAAGTAGAGCCTGTGTGTCGACAATGGCCGTTTCAATAGTCCCAAAAACTCTTTTCACGCTATTCCCCCCCTATCCAACAACCTAACATTACCAGAATTCCTATTTTTAATGGGAATTCTGACAAAAAAATACAAAATTTATCCAAAATTCCTGTTTAAAATAGGAATTCCGGCAAAACAGATTTAATCTTTGTCTATTTTCAATTTTACTCATCTTTATTATAAATTAATATTTTAATTTTATAATTAATGTTATAAAAAGGAGGTAATAAATGATTGTTTCAGGAATACATTCTACAAGCTCGAACAACTTTGTTCCTAAGCCACATGACCCAGGGCTTGTACAAGAGGAGCAAGCGCTTAAAAATGATTTTGATAAAAAAAAGTTCAAGTTAGATTTGGCAGTTATGAGCACAAGTGGACTTATACTGACCATTAGTTGTGTTGCTGCGGTTGCGATCACGATAACTGCAGCAGCCCTTGCAACGACCGGCGGAATCGCTGTACCGGTTTTTTTCGCAATGTGTGGTGGAGCCCTTTTGCTTAGCGCCGGATCAGCTTTCATAGCAGCGCCTATTATCTCAGTAATTGGCTTGTACAAATTTGAAAAGCTCGATGACAGCTATAAAAAGACACTCGAAAAATTGCCTGAAAAATTGGAAGACAAGACTCTGTAATAAGTCTGATTTTTTATTTTACAGGATATCAAAAATATCAAGGATATCAAGGATGGGAAAATCTATCCTTAATATCCTTGACATCTTTGATATCCTGTAAAAATTTTAAGCATCCTGTTTCCATATCGAAGACTCAGCTCTAAATAAAAACGCGAGCCACCCTTGGCTTTCGAAGGTCTTTTCGTGGGTCCAGCCTTGGGCGCGGGCAAAGGTTAGATAGTCGAATTCTTCTTCCTTTAAGATTCCGGATGATAGGAGCCTACCTTCTCTAAAAGGGTGAGACTTGAGCGCTTCTTTTTGCTCGGAGAAGATCATGTTTAAAAGCGTTATGTCCGATCTGACGGGCTTATCAAAGAGGATCTCAAGCTCATTCAGCTGAGCGTTTTGGACAGCATGCTGGATGGCCTCTTCGTCGATATCCACGGCAAAAACCTGGTTTGCTCCCATAGCCTTTGCGGCAAGCGCTAAGATACCCGAGCCCGTGCCAATGTCAAAGACCGTCTTTTCAAAACACAAGTCTTTCATATGCTCTAGCATCAGGCACGTTGTGGGGTGGGATAAGTTGCCGAAACCGGGGCCGGGAAGCATTTTAATCACCTTTTCCCCCGCCGGAACTTCTAAAAAGCCGTTCTTTAGCACCACATGATTGGCCCAGTCCTGTTCCCAATCAATCGCGGGCAGGACATAGTCTTCCACGCTGTCGATCGCGGGGTGCTCAAGATCATCGTCTTTCACGAAAACCTGAATAAGTCCCTCTTCCTCATAGGCAAAAAGGACTCGATCATCCAACCACTCTAATATTTCATCCAGGTGGGAACCCGGTTTAAGTATCCACTTCTTCATCTTTTTTAATTTTACAGGATAATAAAGATATCAAGGATATCAAGGATGGGTAAATCAATCCATCCTTAATATCCTTGATATCTTTGACATCCTGTAAAAAAATCTTAAGAATCCTGTTTCCAGAAAGCGGGAACCAACACCGCCAAGAAGGCAAAGAATTCTAAACGTCCCAGAATCATGACCAATGACGCCATGACAAGGCTTGGCTCCGATAAAAACGCAAAGCCGTTAATGGGAGAGGCCGCTCTAAACGCCACCCCGATATTGTTAATAAAGCAAGCGACCATGCCCAAAGACGTCTCCGGATCGCAGCCATCGGCTACAAAGAAAAGCGTCGCTACCATCGAAAGGGCGATCACGATCACGAAAAAGACAAACACCATCGAGGCCGCCTTCACATCGACTTCTCTTCCCCCTACTTTAAAAACCCTGACCGATTCGGGACGGAAAATCGACTCGACACGGTACTGCGCAATCCTAAAAACCATGTAATGGCGAATCATTTTCATCCCCCCGGCAGTCGATCCCGACATCCCGCCGACATACATTAAAATCAGCAAAAGCACTTGGGGAAAGTAGGGCCAAATATCGTAATTTGTTGTGGTAAATCCTGTGGAGGTTTGAATGGAAGCGGCTTGAAAAACCCCATATCTAAACGCTTCTCCCAGGGAAAACACCCCGTCATAAACGCCATCCATATTCATTTTGGGCGTCCCTAGAATCGAAAAACTTATCACCAAAGACGCCAACACCAAAACGATCAGATACAAGATCAGCTCAGGGTCTTTGAGTCGGTAAAACTTTCCCCGGAAACTAAAATAGTAAAGCGTAAAATTCAAACTTCCCAGTAAGAAAAAAACCAGTACCACCATCTCCGTTCCAAAGCTATGATAGCCGGCAATACTCTCGTTCTTAATCGAAAATCCACCTGTGGAGACCGTCGAAAACGTGATCGTAAAGAGATCGAGCCACTCTAAATTGGGATTAACCCATATAAGCGCTCCTATCTCAAGCACGCTTATAAAAAGATAAATCTTCCAGAGTTGAATCGCGGTCTCTTTAATCCGCGGAGTCACCCCCTCCTTCACCGGACCGGGCACTTCCGCTTGGTATAACAGCTTGCCGCCTACCCCCAAAGCGGGAAGAATCGCCACAAACAATACCACGACCCCCAAGCCACCCAGCCATTGTGAAAAACTCCGCCAAAACAAAAGCGCTTTAGAAACCGCCTCAACCCCGGAGGCTATAATCTTTCCCGTCTCCGGATCCCTGACGGGGGCAATCGTGCCATAGTAGCGATACGTGGTGTCATGCACCCCCGGTACCACTTGGACGATCTCCATTTCTTGTCCCGTTTCAGGATCATACGCTTTTGGCGCCATAATGGACGCCCCCGTCGTGGTGTATCCGGAAGCCATCTCGAAATACGCCTGAAGGGGATTTTCCAAAGTGCCGCTTAAAACAAACGGAAGCGCTGAAATCGCCGGCGTGATTAACCAGATTAACACCACCGCGGCAATGCCTTCTCTTCGATAAAGCTGCGGCTTGGTTTTCTTTCCCGCAAAATAGCCTAAAAACCCCAAAGCTAAAGTAATCAAAAGCGTGTAGAAAAAATAGATCGTGGTGTGGGGCTGCGGATGGTGCTCTAGCGTGTCAAAAAACTGGTAGTAGCCGGCCACCCCGATCGGGATCAATAAGAAAAAGGCAAATCCAAAAAGATACAGCCCCATCAGCCGAAAGATCTCTCTAAACAGCATTAGAAAATACTCTCAAGCTCTGATATATGCTCCGGCCCTGAAATCACAATGACCGTATCGCCGGGGGAAATAATTCGACTTCCGTTAGCCACCATAATCCGGCCGCGGTTTTGGATCATCGCCACCAAAAAGTCGGGGGGAAGGAGCGGCCCCAAATCGGATAAGGGAATGCCGACCACTTTGGAGTCAACGCCGACATTCACTTCAATCACCTCAGCCCGATTGTCGTATAAGGAGATCAAAGAGCTAACCCTTCCCGATAATATCTGCGATAAAATACGGTTAGCCGCGGAAATTCTGGGGGACGCCACTTGATGTACGCCCGCTTTTTCGGCGAGCGTGTCATAGCTTTTGCCGGAAAGCATCACGACCACGTCTTCCGCTCCCTCTTCTTTTAAAAGCATGGAGCCTAAAAGGTTCGTCTCGTCATTCAACGTGCAAAAGGTAATAAGATCGGCCTGCGGGATCTTTTCGGCACGGATAAAGTCCAAATCGGTAATATCGTGGTTCATGATCGTGGTATCATTCAGCTTTTCGGCAAGCTCTTGACATCGGTCATAATTTTTATCGATCAGACGGACCCCGATATTTCGTTTTTCCAGCAAAAGCGCTAAATTCAGCCCCACTAAAGAGCCCCCCACGATCACCACGGACTCGATCTTTTTATTTTCGTGACCGATAAAGGAGCTTAAGTGGTCCATCGCATCAGTCTCCCCGATGAAAGTCACTTCGTCTCCCTGCTTGATCGTATCATCGCCGTGGGGAAAGATGATATCGTCCCCCCGTTTGATCAATCCCACCATGACCCCGTCGGGAAACTTCAAGTCTTTGAGCTTAGCCTGGCTTTTCCAGCTTTTCGGAACTAAGATCGTTCTAAGCTGCACCGCTCCGTTCGCAAAGTTTTCGATCACGACGGAGCCTTCGGAGACCATATATTTCAACATATCGTGCGCAACTAACAGCTCCGGCCCCACGAAGTGGTCGACGTCAAAAATTCGGGCAAAGTCAAGCCGTGTACGGTTCAAAAAGCGGTTATCTTTAACGCGGGCAATCGTATTGGGGTATCCCAAATGCTTTGCAATGGAACAGGCGACTAAATTATTTTCGTCATCGCTGGTTAAAGCGATAAGCCAATCGGGGTTAAGCTCAAGAAGATCATCTAAAAGCTGCCAATCTGTCCCGGAGCCGACACGGGTCGCGACGTCGACCACCCAGGAGAGATCTTCAATTTTTTTCTTGTCGATATCGACCACGATGACATTATGCTCTGCCTTAGACAGAAGCTCCGCCATGTGGGCGCCGATTCTTCCCGCTCCGATGATGACGATATTTAGCATATTGTTTTCTATTCCAATTTAATTTATACTGTAACCACTTTATGAAGATAATACTAGTATTTATTGCTTCATTCCTTTTTCAGTTCGGCCATGCCGCACTGCCCGAATCATCATTTTCCGTGGACTTAACCACCGGAAAGTGGATGGAATCGGCGAAGGAAGACAACACATTGCGCGTCTGGAAGGGCAAAACGTGGGAATTTACCGGGGAAAAATCGCCGGCCATCTACCATTTTGCCGAAAAACAGCTGGTTAAAGTCACCCCTTCATCAAATAAAGCGCCCATTGTCTACAGCTACGATGCTAAAGGGCGCTTGGTTAAAAGAGAAGAGGGAGACAAACATTTTCTTGAATTAGTCTTAGACGATAAAGGCCGTGTCGTCGAAGAAAGAGCCCCCTTGGGAAAAGACGCCACGCCCATCGCTTTATCCCGCTTTAACTACCTTTCCGGACGAACGGAAGTAATAGACCCTTATGGGCTTAAAAAAATTTATTACTATAATGAAGAAAAGCAGGTCACAAAGCTCGAACATTACGACGAAAACGGCCTCTACAAAACAGACACCTTCAAATGGGAAGGGGGAGAGCTTAAAAAGCAAACCCTTCTCGATAAAGAAGGAAATGAGCTTTTAGTTCAAAAAAATGTTTTCGGCTCTTCCGGACGATTAAAAGAGCAGATCATCATCGGGGATTTAACCGGCCGCGGTCAAAAAGAGACCTTTACTCAGAAGTATCACTACGACAGCCAAGGGGTCTTGGAAAAAGTCGTCGGCGACGACGGAATTGTCTTAGCCACGCCTACCCCAAAAACCACAGGGTCCGAAACCGTTGTCCAAAATCGCTCCGACGGGCTTCCCGAACTTAAGACCCTGCCCAATGGAGAGGGGGAAAGCTACGAGTGGGATCAATACGGCAATTTGATTGCCCGAACGACCTCCAAAGACGGCGGGAAAAGAGTCACCTTTACTTACGACTTCATGAATCGTCTGATCAAAGAGTCGGATGGATTTGGCTTCGAGTATGACTATTTAGGACGCCAGACGAAGCAGATCGACCCCGACGGAAACGAAACGGAATTTGTGTACGACGCTATGGGACGGGTGATCGAAAAGATCGATCCCGAAGTGCTCGATCCCGAAGGGCGCCCGATCCGCCCCAGAACACAATTTAAATACAACGAGTTAGACCAGCTCATCGAAACCATCGATCCCGACGGCTTCAGCACCCAAATCCACTATACTGCCCGGGGTCAGATCAGCCGCATTGAGCATCCCGATGGACGGATCGAAGAGATTTTTTACCAGAGAAACGGCTTAAAAGAGGGAGAGGTCCCTCAAGAGCCGGAACTTCAACTTCCCGAAATAGAGCCCCTCCCGCTGCCCACTCCTACCGAAGAAGACCCGACTCAAACCCTGAAAGTGATCAACGATCGGGGACAGCAGGTAATGCAAAAGATCTTTGTCGACTTTCTCGGGATCAAAAGCGTTAAAACCTTCGACGCTTTGGGACGCTTGGAGCGGGTCGAAAAGTATAATCTTTTAGGAGAGCTTTTTCTTTCCAAAGAAATTCGCTACACCCTGGCCGGAATCAAGGCTTTTGAAAGTGTAAACGGCGAAACCACCGATTGGGAGTGGGGTCCCGGCGAAAAGCTGAAGTCCGTTACCGAAAATAAGGGGACGGCTAAGGAAAGAGTCACCCGCTACCTTTACGACGACAAAGGTCGCTTAACCCACTTTATCAAGCCGAGCGGCTTAACGCTATCCTACAGCTACGATGAAAACGGAGCCCTAATCGGGCTGAAATCGAGCGATCATAGTGTTGAGGCCGCTTTCATCTGGAATGCGGAAGGGCGCCTGGTCGAGGCGATCAACCAAAAGACGGGCAAAAGCACGTATCGCACGTACGATGAAAAAGGGAAGCTTGTCGAAGAGACACTCGAAAACGGCCTCAAAGTGGTCTTTGAAAAAGATTCCATTGTTTTACCCGATCGAAGTCGCATCGTTTACCGTCGAAACGAGGAAGGAATTCTTCAATCGGTCATACGAGAAGATAAAGAGGGAAAGACCCTTTACACCCACACTTACAACGGTCCCGATTCCGAGGAGATGATCTTGGGCCTTGGCTCGATTCAGACCCTTCGAGATAAAGAAGAACGGATTGTCTCCATCACCTCCCCCTATCGAGAAGAAAAACTTCACTACGACGGCTTTTTATTAAAGTCGGTTGAAGTCGACGGCAAAGCGAAAACGTTTGAATATGACGCCGAGCTTCGATTGAAAGGGAAAGAAAAAGCGGACCCGGAACTTGATTTAGACGGCAATACAATTCACGCAAACGGCCGAAGCTTAAACTACGACGCGATGGGACGTCTAATCGATGTCGACGGCACGTTTTTGTATGAATACGACGTGTTCGGACGGCGAATTTCCCGCACCACCGCCCATGAAAAGATTTTGTATCTTTGGGATAAGATGGATGAGATCGGGGCCTTAAGTCCCGAAGGGACGATAAAAGAGCTGAAAGTAATAGGGTCCAAAGGGGCTGTGACCGTTGAACTTGACGGCACGCCTTATGCCGCGCTTTTAGACGCTAAGGGCTCTATTGCCAAGCTTATTTCTCCCACTTCAGAAGCAAAATCGCCGTGGACTTATCAAGGAAAAAGAGAAGACGCTGAAACCGGATTCATCTACTTCGGTGCGCGGTTTTTAAACCCCGAAAGCGGCCGCTTTTTAACACCCGACCCGAAGGGATACGTCGACGGAAGAGATTTACACCAGTTTGCCCGCTACAACCCGAATCTTTTCAGCGATCAGTGGGGTCATACGGCGATTATGGATGGCTTTAAATCGCTTGCCAGCACGGGATGGAACGCATGGTTAAGGCTCCAAAGCAATCTTACCGAATGGCGCGAGTGGTTAAATAACTTGTCCGGTATGCAGTATCTACACAGCCGGATGGAGGATTTAGCGACCCTTATGCTGGGCAAAGGGTTTTTAATCCAGTCGGGCTACTGGCACCAAGAGCGTCAAACAGGCGTGTATGGAGAGGGAGAGATCAACGACAAGGTCAGAATCACTTTCAACCACGGCATCTTAAACATCCGCTCGGATCTTGCAGATAACTTGCGTCAAATATCCCTTGCCCACGGCGGCAACAATGTTCACTACGTCTATCGTCCGACAGGGGGGTTTGCATGGGATTTAGTCAAGTGCATGATGGTGAAAAACGGCTACCTGTCCCCCGAAGCCAAAGAGTTGATTCGAATCTGGCGCGGACTCATCGAGGAAATGGGCGGCGTTGACGGCGGCGGCAAGATCATCCACTACGCCCACTCTGTCGGAGGAACCGATACGTTCAATGCGCTCGCTCATCTTTCTACCGAAGAGCAACGGATGCTAGACATCCGCACCTTTGGCTCGGCTACCCTCATCCCCGACATCAATACCTACCAAGTGACCAACTATGTGAGCAAGCGGGACGGGGTTTCGATGTTTGATCCGCTCCATTACTTCCCGGGTCTTTTCGTGGGGGACCCGACCATTATCTTTGTCGGATCGATATTCGGCATCCCTCTTTGCGATCACCCCCTTTCGGTCGACAGCTATCAGCTGGTCATCCGCACGCTCGGCCAAGCCTTTTTAGAGGCCTATAGCGGCTAAGATTTTTTAACTACCGATGAAACTGCCATAATAATTCTCACGCTTTTAGTTTAATATTTGATCTTAAGAAATCCACCTCAAATTTGACATGATAAACAGAATCGCTCGCAGGATCAATCAAGCGAGCGGCAAGATATTGCACCAAGACAGGATGGGAAATGATCTGTAAATTTTCAACGATAAGAACGATATAACGATAAAAACGATATCCCTAATCGGGTTAACGCCTTTTTTTTAGATGTTAACCAGAAAAGTGATATCGTTTTTATCGTTATATCGTTCTTATCGTTAAAACTTGAAAGCGTCTCTCTCCCATCCTAACCTAAAGTCCTATCCTGCCGCTCGCAAGATGAATCAAGCTAGCGATCCTTCTTATCCTGTTATTTCAATAATGATTGCCAAGTATTTAGCCATTTGACATAATGGCCCTCCCTAGCACCGGTAGCTCAATCGGATAGAGTACCCGGCTACGAACCGGGCGGTTAGAGGTTCGAATCCTCTCCGGTGCAATGACCGTCTATACTTTCCCCTCCGGTCCGATAGAGACCAATACCTATATCTATGCCCTTCCCGACAAAACGTGTTATATTATCGATGCCGCTCCCATGAGCTACGGCGCTGTCAAAAGAAAAATTGACGAGATGGGCTTAAAGCCCGTCATGCTTCTTTTGACCCACTCCCACTGGGACCATATTGCCGACGTTCCCCATTATAAAGACGCCTTTCCCGACCTGCCGGTGGCGGTTCACCCTTTGGATGCTCCCAATCTAAAGACGCCGGGAGCGGATGGTTTGCCCGTCTATTTTACCTACGATCCGATGGGGCACGATATTGAGCTGAAAGAAGGGAAAAAAATCGGACCCTTTGACGTGATCGAGACCCCGGGACACACCCCCGGCGGCGTCGTTTTCTACGACCCGAAAGAGGGCGTGGCCTTTTCGGGAGACACGCTTTTTAAGGGAACTTTCGGAAACGTCTCTTTTCCCCAGTCCAGCCGCGATTTAATGTGGAAATCTCTAAAAAAACTTGCTAAACTACCCGGACAAACGAAAGTCTTTCCGGGACATGGAGAGCCCACAACTATCGAAAAAGAGTGGTGGCTTTCAAGACCGGATGATCTTGTAGAATAATTACTTAGGAGGAAACACTATGGGCGTACTCGTCGGAAAAGCGGCACCCGGATTCAACACCAAAGCCGTCGTCAATAAGAGCATTGTTAACGATTTTTGCTTGGAGCAGTTCCAAGGCTCAAACTTAATTCTATTTTTCTATCCCCTGGATTTTACCTTCGTCTGTCCGACAGAGCTTCACGCATTTCAGGACAATATTCAAGAATTTAAAAAAAGAAATACCCAGATTGTCGGCTGCTCGGTAGATAGCGTTTTCTCCCACTTGGCCTGGCTCCAGACGCCGAAGAAAAAAGGGGGCATTGAAGGAGTAGAATATCCGATCATGTCCGACATCAACAAAACCATCGCAAGAGACTATGATGTTTTAAGCCCGGCGGAAGGAATCGCCTACCGCGGCCTTTTCCTGATCGATCGTCACGGTATTGTAAGGCACCAGGTAGTCAACGACTTGCCCATCGGACGCTCCATCGAAGACACCCTTCGAGTGATCGACGCGCTCAACCATTTTGAAAAGCACGGTGAAGTTTGCCCCGCCAACTGGGCCGTCGGCAAAAAATCGTTAAGTCCTACGCAAGAAGGACTTGAAGCGTACTTCAACTAAAAAATTCCCGGCAGCCCCTTTAAAACTTGAAGGGGCTGCTTTCCAAAATAACTTAGCTTCGCTATAAACGAAATCCTATGAGTGAGTCTGAAGAACCTTCCGCTTTATCGACGGAAGATACAGAGCTGAGAAAGCTTAGAATGCTGGTGCAATCGCTGAAGAAAAAATATGGCGAGGCGGTTGGAGAGTCGTATTCTTTAGATACCAAATGCCGGCGGCTATCAGAGGAAAACGAGCAGCTATCTCAAACACAAACAGCTCTTACTCAAAAGTTTAATCAAACACTTGTCGAGCTACAAGACCTTCAGAAGCAGCATAAGGCGCTTTTGGAAGACTCCCGATTTTCCAATGAACGTGCGGATGAAGCACTTGAAGAAGCTAAAGCTTTATCGGATCAGCATGAGCATCTTTTAACTTCGCTTAAAACCCACGAAGAAGAAGCAAAAAAAGCAAATGATGAGCTTCAAGCCGTAAAACTGAAAGAAACGCAGCTTGAAAGGGTCATTCAGTTCTTAAGAAAGCGGGCAGAAGAAGCGCATCTTGAGACCAATCAGCTGACTCAAGAAATTTCTCAAGCACAAGAGCAGGTCAATACCCTTACCAAAGAACTTTTAGAAAGCTCTCAGGAAGTCCGTGGGTTAAGAGAAAAGCTTGTCCAAGTAGAAAACTCTAATCTTCATGAAAAAGAAGAACTTAAAGCCCTAGAAGCGCAACTGACTTCTTTATCCTCCGCCTTCCGTGAAAAAACGGAAGAGGCCACCTCTCTTAAAGAGGAATGTCAAAGTCTAAAGACAGCCCTCGAAGAGGAAAAAACCCGCTATGAGACGCTTTTTAAAGAACACCTTTTCTTAAAGCAGTCGATGATGCGCTCGGTCGATGAAGCGACAAGCGAGCTTAAAAATGCGAAAGCGGAGCATGAGATTCAGCTCAAAGATGCTGAAACTAAGACGGAAACTCTTTTAAAATCCTTCGAGACGGAAAAAGAAGCTTTAAACCGCGAGATCCAAACGCTTCAAGAAAGTCAGGCCGAAGCGAAAAAGATCTGGGAGATGAAAGAGAGCTATGAAAAGGAAAAAGGTGCGCTTCAAAATAAAATCACGGAATTAAACGAGCAGATTTCGCTTGCCAACGCCGATCACGAAGAGACAACCCAACGCTTTAAGACAGCTCAGCAACATTTGGCAAAAAAAGTAAGAGAAGCGGCTCTTGCCAATGAAAAAATAGAAACAGAAAGAGTGCGCGCTTTAGAGCTTCAAAACCGTTTGAATGTCGCGGAAATTAAGATTTCGGAGCTAAAAAACAGTTTGGAGATGGAAGCGGAACATCAAAAACGGGCGCTTGCAAGAGAAAGCGAGCTGTTAAAAACGGCGGAAGCACAAGTCGCTCGTCTGGAAGAAAAGTACTTTGACGTCCACGAAAAATTCCGGGAATCTCAATCGGAAATTAAAGAGCTTAAGCGGATCGAAGAGAAGTGGCATCAGGCCGAAAAACTCTTTTCCAAAATGGGGCCCTTTGCGGCATTCCAGCATGAGGCAACCCCCAAAGAACCTCAAAGAAAAGAGCCGCCCAGACCGAAAGACCCCATTGAGACATCGCTTGAGATCGACACATTACCGGAACGGGAAAAAGAGCCCTCAAAACACCCAAGAGATAGAGAGCAAACCTCTTTATTCGAAGAGGCCCGCCCCTCTCCCCGTTACAAAGAGACCCTTCTATGATCTTGTTGGGAATCGATCCCGGCACCGCAGTTACCGGATGGGGAGTTATTCAAGTTGAAAATCAAACCCATGAAGCTTTGGACTTTGGAGCGATCCGCCCCGCTCGTGCAATGAAACTTTCCGATCGCTACCATGTGATTTTCCAAGCGGTAAAGGCGCTGATCGAGAAGTTTTCCCCCGAAGCCATTGCGATCGAAACGCAATTCACTCATAAAAACATGCAAAGCGCTCTTAAATTAGCAATGTGTCGAGGGGTCGTTATTGTCGCAGCAAAAGACGCCGGGATTCCAATCTTTGAATACGCCCCAACCAAAATCAAAAAAGCAGTCACAGGAAGGGGAAGTGCCGATAAATCGCAGGTGAAGGGGATGATCCGCCATCTTTTACACCTTTCCGAAGACCCAACGCCAGAAGACGCCGCAGACGCGCTTGCCTGCGCGATCTGCCACGCCCACGCCGCCCGATTTTCAGAGCTTATAACGAACGAGGTTTAACGATGTTTAGCTATCTCAACGGCACTCTTTCCGAAGCCACCCCCTCCAACGCCACCATCGACATTCAGGGAGTGGGGTATCAGGCTCAGATTACCCCCACGACCTATAATGCCCTTCCTCAAACCGGCCAAAAGGTCATGCTTTTTACAAGCTTTGTCGTGCGGGAAAACGCTCACACACTTTACGGCTTTTTAACGAAAGAAGAAAAAGGATTGTTCGAGTCGCTTTTGGATGTGAGCGGCGTAGGACCCAAGATGGCTTTGTCGCTAACGGGGCACCTGTCGCCGGAGGAGCTCTTTGGGGCCATTGTAAAGCAAGACGTCAAACTCCTTAGCAAAGTGCCGGGCATCGGGAAGAAAACTGCCGAGCGGATGATTTTAGATTTAAAAGATAAAGCCGCCAAGATTGCCGGGGCTCATCCGAAAAATTACCTGATCAATTTGCCGCTCGATCAGGAGACGGAAGATGCGCTGTCGGCTCTAACCAATCTGGGCTACACCCCGAGCGTTGCGGAAAAAGCGCTCAAAAAAGTGCGGGAAAGCCACCCGGAGGGATTGTCACTGGGAGAGCTCATCACGCAAGCTCTACGTGCTATTACAGTTGGCCGGTAACCGTCTCGCTTTAATTTTTCAACGCAAAAGCGCAAAAACACGAAAACACGAAAGGCGGCTTCGCCGTCATTTATTTTTGACGGCGAAGCCGCCTTTCGTGTTTTCGTGTTTTTGCGCTTTTGCGTTGAAAAATTAAAGCGAGACGGTTACCGGCCAACTGTAAT
>JAGROB010000095.1:2563-2799 GCA_020440465.1 Chlamydiia bacterium | reverse complement strand
CTTAAAAGCTCTTCCAAAGAGGCTTTCTCCCCTTTTGCCACTGCCAGAAAATAGTGCGTGATGCTCACTAAATCCAAATGCTTCGCCAGATTATAAAGCGACAGCATAAGCTGAGTTTTGTGGGGTAAAATCTCGTAATAGGGCACTTTTTTTAGGGCTAAACACTCGCTTAAGGAGTTGTCCCCTGTACACCCGACCAAAAAAGCGGAGTCCGCCATTTTCTCGATAAATTCACG
>JAGROB010000095.1:0-2370 GCA_020440465.1 Chlamydiia bacterium | reverse complement strand
AAAGAATACCAGTTAAAATGAATGGAATCCTTTACCCCCATGAAATTACCCACCTCGGCAAAATAGATCGACTTGGCTTTTAACTCCGGGTTATCAAAAGTGTTAAGCGCCAATGCGATATGAATAATCGCCAGACTCTCTTTCATCCGATCGTAAAGCGTTTCTGCCAAAATTGCTTCTGCGGAAACTTCTTCTATCTTTTTCCCCTCTAAAATCGGCTCCAATACGGGATGATCGGGATGCTCTAAAAACGGATGCGTTAAAAGCCCTTGGGTATCTACTTCCGGAAGCGCTTTTGTGTACGTATACACCAACTCGATATTCAAATCGGGATGCGCTTTTTTAAGAGCCCACCCCGCCTTTAAAAGGGCGATATAGTCCCCGAAGCCGTTATGCACCTGGGTACAGACAAACACCGTCCCCTTAACTTGAGGCTGAAACTCAAGATAAAGCCCCTGCAGGCTACGCCCAAAGAAATAAGGAAAGTTCTCCTCGTTAACCGCTTCAAAAGTATGGGGAGGCAAGCACGCTTTTAATTCCATCGAATTTATGTTATAATATTAATTAGTATGGATAAAGATATAATTGCCCTTTTTGGCGAAGCTGAAAAAGGGACTTTTCACACCGGCACGTTACTATCAAACCTGATGGAGCTGGAAAAGACCTACGGCCACCCGCCGCCCGAAACGAAGGGGCTTCTTTTTGCCGTACAGACTTTGCTTTACCGATATAAATTACTCTTTTTCCGAGTGGAAGAAGAGGGGTTTCACTCAGACGGTTATCTTAGGGGGTTTAAACGCATTTTAGAAAGCGATCTCGCACCCAATCTTTTGGGCTTGGGCATTCCCGGTCTTTCCGATCAAATGGTCCTTGATGCGGCGGAGCCGATCATGCACCGCCACCACCCCGTCCTTATTTTGACGGAAGCAGATCTTTACGATCTTCTATCCCCAGGCTCAAGCTTAAGGAACTGGCAGTAAGAATCGGCTTTTTCGGATTTTTTGCTGAAAGCGGCTCAATACATACAAAGGTACTGTGGTTCGGATGCCAGAGCTGCCACGCGTTTTCTTGACTCTCACACTGATAGACGATATCCAAAAGGAATTCGTCTGTTTCCAGCTGAATATTAGCTTCTGTCTCTTGAAGAAAGGGGTAAAAGGTATAATCCGCCTCCTTATCCAAGACAAATTTTAGGCTGTGATCATCCGAGTAGCCAAAGGCTTCAGGGATAGCATGCATTTCCCCCTCGATAAGCGCCCGTTCTTTAACTTTTGAAATTACTGTTCCTTGCTTATTCGGCAACCGGAAATAATAATGAAAACCGACTAAAGAATCGGTGTCGGAGACGACGCCGTAATCTATATGTAACCCTTTTTCGGAAAGCCTGGCTTCGAACGTAAGAAAAAAGTTTTGCCCTTCGATTCGCTTTAGGGGTATGCCCTCGAACTCCATCTCCCCCGTTAACTTTCCTTTTATCAAGGTTTCGGTCGACTCATATTCCCATTTGGCGTAACGGGCCATCCCGTGGGAAAAGGGGTCTTTTCTTCCCGTTTTTCGGGCAAGCTCGTATAAAGGGTGGTTTTCTAACTCCGGAACTGAGGGAATGCGGGCTAAAGGCCTTTCGTGAAAATGGGGGCCGATTAAGGGACCCAACCCCCCGTGACGCTTTTCAAATAGCACCTTCGTCTCCGGGTCAATCACTTCAAGATCCCCTTTTTTGAAGCTGGCAAGCGTCATCCCCTCTTCGGGAAGGAAGACCGCTTGGTAGCCTGAGTCATCTTTTAAGTGTATTTGTGCCATAGCGCCACCCCAAGAAAATAAAGTAAAAGCATATGCCCCACAGCATAAGGGCGTAAGCCAATTCTTTGTAGGGGAATTGTTTGGTCAAAGAAGACTTTTCGGGATGATCGCTATCGACCCAAGCCACTTTGATCTCTTTTTGGAGCTCTTTTCCCCGCATTTGAGCGCCGTAGGCGTTTAAATAAAACGGATCGTCCAATACCTGAGTCGTCTGAAAGCGATCGTGCTTATAGGTCACTTCCACTCCGTACCTGTCGGAGTCAAGCTGCTTCGGTTTGATCTCGACCAGCTCAACGGGCACTTCCTTATCCAGATTCAAATAAAACCAAAGGGGACCGGCTGCAAGCGCGCTGTACACCACCGCCGCCGCCCCGCACATCGCAATCAACGCTGCTAAAACCTTATTCTGAAACATGTATGGAACTTTACCTTATTGTAAGGAAAATTTACAAATTTAGAAGTATGAAAGAAGCCACTTCTCAATCCACTTATATTGCAAAATTTAACGCAAAGGAAGCAAAGGCGCAAAGACGCAAAGGGCGGCTTCGCCGTCAATTAAGGATTTGACGG
>JAGROB010000094.1 GCA_020440465.1 Chlamydiia bacterium | reverse complement strand
GAACAGTTGAAGCATCTTTAAAAGATATTAAAGATATAGCTAACACAGTAAAAAATTATCTGCAGTCGGCTCAATTAATTATTGAAGTAGATGTAGATGGAAGGGTTGGCTATGAAGTAGACCCCGATATGAATGAGTTTATTAACCAGGAAGTGGCTAGGGGCGAGTTTTTTACAAACCCCGAGGAGGAAGAGTACTTTCAGCGACGATATGGATGTTTAGATCGAAAAAAGGATATTAGAACTTTAAAAAGATACTCTGGGGTGAAGGATAAACTCACTACGATAAAAGATATCATACGTGCGGATTTTGTAGAGTTTTGTGGGAAAAATGTTGTTAGTGGGATACCGGACGACTTCCTAAATCAAATGATAGAATTTCATGGAGTCAGCGTTAATGATGTAACAGAAGCAATAGAACCATTGCTTAAAAAATCTTTGAGCTTTTTCGAGGAAAAATTCCTCTCCTTGTCAAAAGGCGAAGGGAGCTCCAATGATTTTGAAGAAGTTCTTACTTCGATTTTTCAGCAAAAACTCTTTTTCAAAGCAACCAACACTTCGAAGAGGCAACGTCCGCCCGGTGAAATCGGTGGTTATGGTGATATACTTGTAGTGGAATTAGGAAATGAATGCTGTGGTATAATTGATGCTAAAGCTTCCCCAAGGTATAGTCTTTCTTCGGATGATTACTTCAAAATGTTAGAAAATTATATACCGAATTATCAGGAACTACCTGAGGCATTAGGTAAAAAATTAGAGTTTTGCTTATATGTCGCAGGTGGCTTTAACCAAACCAGTATACAAAATAAACTATCTGCATTTTCCAAGACAGCATCAGTCCCAGTCTCGGCTATAACCGCTAGAAATCTTCTAGCTCTTTGCGAAACGTTTACAAAATCACAAGATCAGGTGAATATCCGTGAAGTTTTTAAGAAAGGAAAGTTGATCGAGAAAGATGACTTTTCTGGTTAATGATAAACTGTTAGTCTTTGATAATTAACATCTAAGGACAAGGTGTTGTTATGGGAATTCCTTCGATAATTTTATTATCTAGGTTTGTTTGAGAAATCATTAGTTTTAATTCGTCATATATGCGCTGAGGGATACCCATTTTCGAATCGATTAAAATCATAGTCAATACTTCCAGAGCAAGTGGCGTATCTGAGAGATTTAATTCCCTTATTGCCTCTATATCTTCTTTTCTAAGGAATTGTTCAAAGAGAGCAACCAAGTACTCAACTCTATCTGAAAGAGAACTTTCTTTTTTTGTGAGATTTTCCATCTCATCAATAGTTAGAGTGTTTGAATTAGTTGGCGTTGTAAGTGTATAAAAAGAAGATGGGTTATTTTTTTCATAAGATTCGATGTAAGCCCTTGCGTTTGCCAGTGTGTTTTTAATTCCTTCTTCGTTTGAAAAATCAAATTCATCTGGGACAGACCAGTTATCTCCGGTTCTTTTGGGTTTTCCATTTTCAAATTTATAAACACTCCCCCCGTATACAGGAATGTTAAAATAGGAGAACACACTTAGTAGAGAAAGCGCCTGGTCTTTGTTGAGCGCCCAATCAAAAATATAAAAGTCTTGTAATGGTTTGCCAATAGATCTTAGCCATTGGTATTGATTTTGTTCGTACATAAACTCAATCTCTGAATGATCTTATTTTTTCCAGGCAGTGCATTAGACTAAAAAAGTCAAACTTGACAAACTCAGTTCCCACCATTTTTTTTATAAAGATTTTTTGTGGTTTTTCTGACGCATGTGTTACATAGCCACATATTTCGGTTCCTAGACGGAGAATATAGCATTTTTTTTCTTGTAAGAATTCATATGAAACACAAGGTAGGTTGTTGGGTCTTTCTGGCGTTCCTTCGGGATTTTTTTGAGTTATCGCCATCGACTTACCCTTTTCTAACGCTTGAAGAAATGAGTCTAAGTTAAAAATATATTCCCGTGGGGGAATTCCCCTGAGATCAATCCAAAATTCAAGATTCTGCAATCCGTTCTCTTGCAATATCATACCTGTAAAGTTTTGGGCTTCACAGGTGATCTCAATTACCATCTCTTCAAAGTCTAAGTCACTGGAGATAATAAATCTAAATTCATCTTTCATTGGCTTAGAAACCCCCTAAATGTTCCATCACCATGGAAATAGGCTCCTCTTCCATCAGGAATATGGAATTCAAGAGCTCCATTACCCCTAATATTTATCGTAGAATTTGGATGGGTTAAAATATCGTCCAGGTGAAATTGGCCTTGTGTGTTTTTGGTAATGGCATCTCCTTTGGCCTTAGGAAAAGGGCTTCCTGCCCTATTTCCATGCTTGTCTAACGCTCTGCCTGCTTTGGTTAGCCCGGCACGATCAGGGACTTTTCCTGCCTTGGAAAGGAGGTTTACATCCTTTTGAATTGTATTAGCGGTTTTGCCGGTTTTGGTGATCGTCTTGGTGCAGGTGGCGACGGTGCCGGCACATTCGCGGACGGTGTTGGCTGATTTACAGAGGGTTTTGTAGGCGTATTTGCCGGCGTTGGCGCAAAGTTTGGCTTCGGTGTTGCCGTTGGTAAGGCCGTAGACGAAGGACGCTCCCATGCCGGCGTAGTACATGTAGGTTTCAACGCCGGAGCGGGGCTCGTACGGGTTCAGGTAGGACGTAGCTCCCCAGGTAAAGTCATCGACAAAGCCGCGTGTGAAGGCGCTGAGGCAATCAAAGGCGCCTGATTCGGGTTCAGGAGCGTGGGTATCTGTCGGATTGGCGACGGAGGGGGAGGTGTCGCCTTGGGAGTCTTCGAAGGAGGCGCCGGAGTAGACGGGGGCCGAAAGGTAGCCGGCGGCACCGGAGTCGAAGTGGTTTTGCATGTGGGTGCCGCTGTTGGAGTCAAAGGCACCCAGGCTGGCAGAAATGGCTGTAGTGGCGGCCGCAAGGGCAGCGGTCGTGGCCAAGGTTGTGCTACTAAGGGCAACGGTAACGCCTGTACTGCCCCAGGTTATAATGGCTGGAAGGGCAAACACCACTACAAATCGTCCATCGGGGTCGTAGTAGCGAAGGGGATTGTTTTTGTTGTAGGCGTAGAGGTTGTAGCCGTCGTCGAAGTCGAGGGGGTCGGGGGTGAGCCAACGGCGAAGGGACGGGTCGTAGAGGCGGTACGTGAATAGGGACAAGGTGGAGAGGGTACGTCTGTTAGCAAAGCGCCAGGGGGAAAGGGGAGCGGTCGTTGTGGGGATCTCTTGAAAAGCGCTGTAGGCGTAGGACTCGATCAGGGTGCCGTGGATATCTTCCAGCGTGGTGATGTTGCCCTTCGAGTCTTGCTGGGTGAAATAGGGGGTATTGTCACACTCGATCGCAAGGGTCGTTTCGGGATGGGTCGGATCGATAAGCTTTAACTGGGTCAGGGTGCCGTTTTGAAGGGAACCGATCTCATGGTCGCCTTGGTAGAGCAGGGAGGTGGATTCGTTGTTTTGTGTGAACTTGAGCAAGCGGGGCCCGGCGGCATAGGTGAAGGTGATGTTGTCTGAGGGCGAGCTGTAGCCAAGCAATCTTCCGAGAGCGTCGTAGCGGTAGGCGTGATTAGGGCGTTGGGTCAGCCGGCCGTTTGTGTCGTAGGACAGGGTTTCGTCGGCCGTCTCGATCAACTGGTTTAAGTGATTATGCGTACGGGGAGTGTCGTTTTCGATGACGCAATTGCCGAGGGCGTCGTAGGTGAAGGTATTGGCTTGGGCGCCCTTTTCGGAGGAAAGGTTATCTTGCGCATCGTAGGTGTAGCTTTTGGCTGTGTCGTTTTCTGTCTCTTGTAGCAGGTTGGAGACAGCGTCGTATGCATCACAGGTGATGCTGTAATGGGCGGAGGTTCGGGAGGTTAGCCGGCCAAGGGTGTCGTAAGTGAAATGGGTGGAGCCGGCCGGGGTCGTGCGCTTTAGGACTTGCCCACGAAGGTTATAAGACTCGAAGGTGATATCGTAGGAGCGATCGCCGGAAAGACGGCGAAGGACTCTTAGATAATACGGGTCGTAAAAGTATTGGATGGCGGAGCCATCGGGGAGGGTCAGCTTCGTGATGCGGTCCATCGCATCGTATTCGTAAGCGATCGTGATGTCGTCGGGCAGCGTTTCAGTGAGTTGCCGGTTGTAGATATCGTAGGTGGCATAAGTAGCGGTATTAGAGAGTACGTCTTCCGTTTTAATGACGTTGCCGTTTAGATCGTAGGTCAAATGGGTGTGAAGCGTGCCGTCACTGGACTTTTTCTCGATGGGGCGATCGAGCGCGTCATAGGTGGTGTAGATTTCGGTGCCGTCGGGAAGGGTCTTCGTAATCAGTCTGCCCCGACAGTCGTAGGCATTTTTTGTGGTCTTCTCGTTTTCTTCTGTCAGCGTGATCAGGCGGCTATTTTCGTCGTACGTGCGGCTGATCGTGTAGCTTCTTTGCCCCTTCGGGTCAAAAATAATCTCTTCAATGACGTTGCCGGCGGCGTCAAAGACCTTTTTGGCTTTAAAAATCAGCGTTTTGTCGTAAAGCTCTTCCAGCTTCACCCGACCCAGCGCGTCATAGATGGTGACGGAAACCCTTCCCAGGGGATCGGTCGTGGTGGTTTTAAGGACTCTTTGTCCCAAAGTGTTTATGTGATTTCGGTCGTAGGTGGTGCGGGTGGTATGGCCCATCTCATCCGTAACGGAGGCCACCGTGTGGTCTGGGTTGTAGACAGTGGTGTAAACGGCCTCTTGTTCATCGTCGATTTGGGTGATGACGTGGGTTTTATGGCCAAATAGGTCGTAGCGAAAGGAGGTCTTTCGGTATACGTTGCCGTTTAGATCCTCATCTATTTCGGCGAGCACGCGTCCCGTGGGATCGTACTCCGTTCTGTGGACTCTTCCCTCGGTCACGACTTTGACGTCTCTTCCGAAGTCATCTTTTTCATAAAAAACGGTCTTGTCGCCTGCGGTGACGGAGGTCAATCTCCCTGCGCCGTCGTAGGTGTAGTGCGTCGTCAGTCCCGAAAGCTCCGTTT
>JAGROB010000093.1 GCA_020440465.1 Chlamydiia bacterium | reverse complement strand
GAGCCGGAAGGTTCCATGTTGGTCGAAGATCCCCGCATCAAAGCGATTCTTTTGACGGGAGCTTCCGCTACGGCAAAAAAACTGATGAAGCTCCAACATGGATTTGAGCTTGCAGCAGAGACGGGCGGAAAGAATGCGATGTATGTCTCTAATCTGTCCGATCGCGATCTTGCGATTAAAGACATTTTAAGCTCGGCGTTTAACCACGCGGGACAAAAATGCTCCGCGCTATCGAATCTGATTTTGCACGAAGAGCTTTATCACGACCCCCACTTCAAAGAGCAGCTTAAGGACGCCGCCGAGAGTTTAAAGGTTGGAAGCTCTTTGGAAGGGGATACGAAAGTCCCTCCGTTGATTACGCCCCCCTCTCCCCACCTTTTCAAGGCGCTTACCACGCTTGAGGAAGGGGAAAGCTGGTTGGTAAAACCTAAAAAAGATCCCAATAACCCACAGCTTTATTCCCCCGGAATCAAGTGGGGGGTTCGTCCCGGAAGTTTTACACATATGACGGAGTTTTTTGGCCCCGTATTGGGCGTTATGCCCGCCAAAGATGTTCAGGAGGCCATCGAAATCGCAAATCGAGTGCCTTATGGCTTAACTTCAGGGATTCACTCTCTGGACGAGCGGGAGATAAAAGTCTGGGAGAAGGGGATTCAGGCCGGCAATCTTTACGTCAATCGCACGACGACCGGCGCGATTGTGGGAAGGCAGCCGTTCGGAGGTACTAAAGAGAGTCAGTTTGGCCGGGGCCATAAGGCAGGAGGGCCGAACTATATCCTGCAGTTCATGAACATCAAGGAAAAAACGCTTCCTAAGGAAAAAGCCAACTATCCCCACAGTTTGGGTAGCTTTCATCCGAGAGACCCGGAGCGATTCCACGCTGCTTTGGATAGCTACGCCTTTTTCTGGATGCATTACTTTTCGAAGCGCTTCGATACGAACAAACTGGTGGGGCAAGACAACTATTTTTACTATAAGCCAAGAGATCTTGTTCATCTGAGGGTACAGCCTAAAGATTCGATTGATGATGTTATGAAGATCTATTTTGCCTGTCGTCTGACAAGAACACCTTTGGAAATCAGTGCCGATACCCCTCTGGATAAGGGATGGATTCAGGAGAGCGAAGAGGAGTTTATTCAAAGGATAAAAGCGGGAAGAAGACCCCGTGTTCGCTTGCTTAAAAAGCCTTCAAAAGAGCTTGAAAAAAGCTTAAAAGAGATGGCAGCTAATGTCCATTTGGGACACGTTTCCCAAAACGGCAGGATAGAGCTATTAAACTATTTGAAAGAAGTAAGCTTCAGCCACGATTACCATCGCTATGGGAATCTGGGCGATAGAGAGCATGAAGAAAGAGCGCTTTTGCCGGCGTCTTCCAACAGCTGCTGTCTAGGAGGGTGTGGATGAGTAAGATCATGGTGGTGAACAACGAGCCCGATCTTGAGATGTTGATCGAGCAAAAATTCAGAAACGAGATCAAGCAAGAAAAGCTGACGTTTTTGTTCTCAAGAGACGGAAAGGAAGCGTTTCAAGAAGTTCAAAGCGATAGCGAGATCGAAGTCGTTATTACCGATGTGAACGTCAAAACGATGGATGGTTTTGAGCTTTTGTCTCATTTACAGAAGTTAAATCGCCCTCTTAAGAGTATCTTGGTTTCTCCTTACGGGGACTTAAATGCGATCAGACAAGCGATGAACTTGGGGGCTTTTGACTTTGTGACGCGTCCTATCAACCTGGATGAGCTGGATGCGGCCGTGACCAAAGCGCTTCATCAGGTGGAAGAGACTCGCAAGATGAAGAAGAACCAAGAGCGCTTAATTGACATTGAAAAAGAGCTTGATGTGGCCAAAAGTATTCAAAGCTCTATTATTCCCCATAATTTCGATCCGATTCCGGGCAATACGTCGTTTGAGATTCTGGGCTCCATGACCCCTGCCAAGCATATCGGCGGTGACTTCTTTGACTTTTTTCCGCTCCCCGATAATCGGCTGGGGTTTTCGATTGCCGATGTTTCGGGCAAAGGGATTCCGGCAGCGCTTTTTATGACGATGTCTCGGGGGCTTTTACGCTCTTTAGGACAAAAGAGCTTATCCCCTTTGGAGTGTTTAACCCAGCTTAACACGCTCCTTTCCGTGGAGAACGAATCATCGATGTTTGTCACGGCCTTTTACGGGATCTACGATTATGAAAAAGGGTACATTACTTACTGTAACGCCGGGCACAACCCCCCTTACCTCATCCGCTCTTCCGGACAACTGGAACAAATCGGCAGAAGCGAAGGAATCGCCCTGGGCGTGACCACCGATCTTATCACCTATCAAGAGCATACGCTTCAAATCAAACCGGGGGATACCCTCCTTCTTTACACCGATGGCGTGACAGAAGCGATGAATCCCACCCGCCACCTCTTCGGCGAAGCGCGCCTTGAGTCAAGCCTTAAAGCCCACAAAGACGCCCCCCTACCCGACCTGATCCGCGGCGTCATCCAGGACGTCGACGCCTTCTCCAACGGCCGCGAGCAAGCCGACGACCTCACCCTCCTCGCCATCCGCGCCACCTAACGTTCCCTAAATGATAGGTTTAAAACTATCAATTAGGTGATTTTTGATGTGTATATTGAATCAAAAATATGTTTTTTGATATGATAAAAGATATTGACATAAGGGGGGAGTTGTGGGGTCAGTCAAAAAATCAGAGAAATTGTTTTTAAAGAATATCGTCATTTCAGCGCGAGAACTGCAAAAAAGTCAGCGTGGCTTAGATATTGGACAGTTGATTGCTTTAATCAGGGGGCAGTTAGGGATGTCTCAACGTGCGCTATCAGCTCGTGCGAAAGTACCCCAAGCTACTATTTCAAAAGTGGAATCTAGAAGTTTACAACCCAATTTAGCGACCTTAGAAAAACTTTTGAAAGCCATGGATTGTGAGTTATTGGTTTCTTTTGTCCCTCGTAAAGATTTTGGAGAGTTAAAAAAAGAACAGGCAATGAAAATTGCCGAGCATAAGATTAACTATTTACGCGGTACTATGAGTTTAGAAAAGCAGATGCCTAACAAAGAGTTTTTTAAAGAAATTTTTGATGAAGAAGTAAATAGTTTGTTAAATTCTCCGAGCTCAAGGTTATGGGAAGAGTGACTATGAAATTTACCTATCCCGAAGGGGCAACTCCCATAGAGGATATTAGTGGCCTTAAACTCAAATGGGTTCAAACCCAAGAAGACTTAAACCAAGCAGAAGCGGAAAACATTTATCAGGCAACTAGAAAATATCTTTTAAAACCTGTCAGTACAGTCGAAAAATGGTTTCATGTTCCCTTCCTAAAGGAAGTTCACCAAGAAATGTTTAGTTTAGTATGGGATTGGGCTGGTAGCTTTCGCACACACCGAACGATTCCGGGGATAGAACCTTATCAAATTCCAGAAGCCCTTCACAATTTGTGCGAAGATGTTAGATTCTGGTCAAATCTTGATGACAACACCTTATACATTGAACAAGCTGCAATAATTCATCATCGTCTTGTCTTTATTCATCCGTTTTCGAATGGGAATGGTAGGTTCTCACGTGTCATTGCTGACAGATTTCTCAAGTCTAAAGGATGTAAAATTCCTATTTGGCCAGTCGATATATCCGAAGGAAGTGAAAGAAGAAAGCAATATATTCAATCCCTAAGATCAGCGGACAAAGGAGACCTAATTCCACTACAAAAATACATGATTGAATGTGGTGCCTCAATAAAAGAGTGAGTAAATGGCTTAACAATTTTGGGGGTGTCGTGTAGCATGTTTGGCTATTGGGGGGTGAAGATGCAGATAAAAGAGATGTTTTGGATGGCGGTGGTCATTGTTTTAACGGGTTTTGCCATGCGTGGATGGGATAGGCAATGGAAGGACATGGAGCAGCTTCAAAAAGAGGTAGAGTTATTAAGGATCAGGCTGAGTGTTGTGGAGCACAATGCCCGGATTGATCCTGGGTATTTGGATGACGATCCTAATGCCGTTCCGTTAAGGTACAAGATTCAACGCATTGACTCATGAGTGTCGGAGTGGTATCGTACTGGTTTTTTTTAGGAGGTTTAAGATGATGCTAAGTGGTGTGGGTCCGGTGAGCGGAGTGAGGCTGGAACCGGTTGAGATCGATAGAAAAGCTGTGGCACGGACGATCGCTTCACAGATTGCGAACAGCTTGGGTGTCCATGCAAAGAGTCAAACCGAGATGATGGTTTTGAAAAGTCAGGTTGCAAGGGGGGAGGCTAGTGTTAGAGACGTCGCCATCGCGGGGGTTTTGTCTTCAGCGCCCATTAAAAAATTCTTCGAGTTTAATCTGGACGAAATCACGTTTATCGAGATCTTGGAAAGAAAGCTTTTAGAAAGCTTGAAACAAGAGGATTTCAAAAATGTTGAGCTTATTTTGTCGGAGCACAATGAACCTGTGGGACTTTTAAAAGAGATCTTGGCTGAGACTAAAAGGGTATATTCCCGCTATGACATTCCCAAAGACTATAAGGTTCATATTGAAATGAACACGCATTTGACTTACCAAAAACAAGAGCCCGTTCTAAGCGTGAAGCACGAAGTTATGGGAGAAGTTTTTTGGAGCTGTGACTTTTCGATGACCACGTTTAAAGAAATGGCTACAAGCCAACCTCCAAGAGCTAGATTGTAAAAAAGATGAACAACTAAGGCATTTGATAATGTTTTTTTTCATTAATCAAGTTTTTGAAAATATGAGAGACTCCGGGGGCTAAGGATGGTATCTGGAGCTTTTTGGGGCGCCTTCGATCCGCTAACATCAGCACATAAGGCGATTGTTGATACCGCTATTAAAGAGATCGAACTGGATCGGCTCTATATTGTCGTGAACAATCACCCTTATAAAAACTACACTTACCCTCTTGAGGAACGAATTAAAGCCTGGCGGAGCTGGCTCGATCTTAAGGGTTTTAAGCAAGTGGAGCTTTTGTCTCAAGACGAGGCACACTTATGGGACCGGGAAGCCCTGGAAGCTAAAAGCGGTCAGAAGATCATCGCCATTGCCGGCTACGACGCCTACCAAAGATGGCGTGCCGGAGCCAAAAAAGAAGCACTTCAAAACTTTGACAAGATTGCCGTGGTGCCACGGGGGAATGAGCCGCCCGATCTTTTTGACGAGAATGCTCTCTTATTAAAGATCCCCGAAGCGTATCGTTATGTCTCTTCCGCAAAGGTAAAAAAAGACCGTGGGGATGCATGAATCCTGTTACGCATCATGGCGCCTCTCAAAATGCGATTCAGGTCGCCCAACATCGAAGCCGGCTGATGGCTATCGGCATGTCGCCCCACGCGATCACTCTTAAAAGCTTTCAGGCGTTGGATATCTTGTGGAAATCGTCTGAGGGTTCAGGCTCTCAAAGCCAGCAAAATGGCCAGCACGTTGATCACTACCAGTGAAAAGCGAAACATTTTGCGGTCCCAGGCAGCTAAGCGCTTTTGAAAGCCTAAAAGGGCAAAGACGAGCCACATTCCGCCGAAGAGCATGACGGCGATAAGGAACGAGACGCCCGTATAGCCGTAGTAGGTAAACAGGGGCGTCACAGCGACAAAGGCTATAATGTAGAGCAGCATGTGGATCTTCGTTCTAAAGATCCCCTTTTCGATCGGCAACAGGGGAATGCCCGCTTTCTCGTAGTCTTTTTGATACATGAGCGCAATCGCGTAAAAATGGGGCATCTGCCACAAAATCATCATGGCAAACAAAAGATAAGCTCCCATATCCAGATGGCGACTTACGGTAAGATAGCCGATGACGGGGGGAAAAGCGCCGGCAATACTTCCGATTGCCGTGGCGTATAATGTTTTATCCTTAATGAGCGAGTAGACCAAGACGTAGATAAAAAATGCGATGTCGGAGGCAATGAGAGCTTCTGTTCTGTCGATCCACAGAAAAAGGGCGTTTCCCGCCAAAAATAATAGCGTCGCACCGCCAAGAGCTAGGTTGTAAGAAATTTTCTCCTTCACAAAGGCGCGGTTTTTAGTCCGCTCCATCTTTCGGTCCCGTTCTTTGTCGATGTAGTTATTAAAGACACAAGCGGAGGCGATGATGAACGCCATTCCAAGAACGGCCCAAAACATCAAAGCAAAATCGACTCCCAGACGAGAGGCTAAAAAAAAGCCGGCGGCAAAGGTCACTAAATTTCCCATGACAATGCCCGGCTTTGTGACGAGATAGTAGTTAATCATGAAAAAAATTTCCCATTACACGCGTATGAAGGTCGAACATAATCCATAGCGTTCCCAGTACCACAATCAATAATATCAGTATCATAAAGGCAAAGATAATCGTCTCCCAAAAGGGGGAACCCTCTTCTCCCAGGTGAAGGAAATAGCGCACCTGGATGATCGCTTGAACAAGCGCCAAGCCCCCCAAGACAAAGCCCAGTTGAACCCCCGACATCAGCTCAAAGTAAACCAAGCTAAAGGAAATCAGCGTTAAAATAATGGAGCTTAAAAACCCGATGGCATACGTTCTTGGGGAGCCGTGCCAAAGCTGTTCCGTCTGTTTAAGGTTTAACTCTTCCATTTAAGCCACCCCCAATAAGTAGACAAAGGTAAAGATAAAGACCCAGATCAGATCCAAAAAGTGCCAAAACAGGCTAAAGACGATAAGACGTCTAAAGGTATCGGTATTTAATCCTTGATAGGCGACTTGGCAGATCATAATAAACATCCAGATCAAGCCGATCGAAACGTGCAGGCCGTGCGTGCCGACCAGCGTGAAGAACGACGATAAAAACGCGCTTTGATCCCACGAATGACCCGACTGATAAAGGCCGTGAAATTCGTAAAACTCCATCGCGATAAAGGATGCTCCCAAAACCCATGTCACCGCAAGCCACAGTAATATGTGTTTCACACGCTCTTTTTTGGCGGAGAGCATCGCAAGACCACACGCTAAGCTGCTGAACAAAAGCACCATCGTCTCGGCAAAAGCGAGCTTGATATCGAAAAGCTCCCTCGGTCCCGGCCCGTGGAAAAGGTGGGTGTGAAGGACGCCGTAGGTCGCGAATAGGGTGCCGAACAACAGGCAGTCGGTCATCAGATACGTCCAGAACCCGAAGATTACTTTCGAAAAAGTGTCTTGGTGAGGGTCGGGAAGGCTGGTATCGGGCGCTACCGGGGGGTGGTGATAAACGGTCATGCTCCTTCCTCCATTTTTCGTACCTCTTCCGCGGTTATAAGATGAAAAGGCTCTTTAATCGAAAGACGGTAAATCAAACACCCGGCGATCACCAAAAACGATACAATCGATAGCCACCAGATATGCCACGTCATCGCAAAGCCGAAGATCATGGCTGAAAAGCCCATGATAAAGGGAAGTCCTGTGTTTACCGGGATTAAAATCGATTCATATTCTTTTGGCTGCTCGGGAGCTTGTCCCAGTTTATCGGCCCAAAGGGGGTCGATCTGATCCACTACGGGGATTTTCGCGAAGTTATACTCCGGTGGGGGGGAAGAGATCGACCACTCCAAAGTTCTGGCGTTCCAGGGATCTTTGTTGTTGGCCGATTTTAAGCGCTCTTTATGTTTGATACTGTAGAAGAGTCCAAACAGCTGAATCGCCGCTCCGAAAAACATGATGATCGCGCCGACGCCGACAATTACGAAAAGTGGATGCCAGCCGGTGTCCCAATCGTAGTGGTTTAAACGGCGGGTCGCCCCCATGAAGCCCAGCATATAAAGGGGCATGAACGCAAGTAAAAACCCCCCTAGCCAGCACCAGTAAGCGTACCAGTTAAGCCTTTCATCCAGATGGAAGCCGGTGTATTTGGGAAACCAGTAGGTAAAGGCGGCAAAAAGGCCGAACAAGACTCCCCCGATCACCATACCGTGAAAGTGGGCGACCAAAAATAAGCTGTTGTGAAGCTGGAAGTCAACGGGAGGAGAAGAGAGCAAAATTCCCGTCATCCCGGCGATCGTGAAGTTCAGCAAAAACCCGAAAAACCAAAGCATGGGAGAGGTAAAGTGGACATGCCCCCGGTACTTTGTGAAAAGCCAGTTAAAGATCTTCACGCCGGTAGGAATGGCGATCACCATCGTCATCACTGCAAAGAAGGAGTTAACATGGGGGCTTGCTCCCATGGTAAAGAAGTGGTGGAGCCAGACTAAAAATGAGAAAAAGGTGATTAAAACCAGCGCCCAGACCATAGAGGTGTAGCCGAAAAGGCGTTTTTCGGAAAAGGTGGGCACGACTTCGGAAAAAATACCGAAAGCGGGCAGGATCAGGATATACACTTCCGGATGCCCCCATGCCCAGATCAGGTTCATGTACAGCATCGGACTTCCCCCGCCGGAGGAGGTAAAGAACTTCATATCCAAATAACGATCCATGGTTTGCAGCACCAAAGTCGCCGTTAAAACAGGGAAAGCAAACAGCACTAAAACGGAAGCGCAGAGGCAGCTCCAGGTGAAAATCGGCATCTTCATGAACGTCATACCGGGGCAGCGCATTTTTAAAATGGTCACAAAGAAGTTAATACCCGAAAGGGTACTTCCTACCCCTGCGATCTGGACCAGCCAGATCCAGTAGTCGGTCCCTTCGTTGGGGCTATACTCCAGACCCGATAACGGGGGGTAAGAGAGCCAGCCGGAGATGGAGAAGTGGCCGATCGCCAAAGAGATCAAAATTAGCATTCCCCCGGCGGCAAAAAGCCAGAAGCTTAATGCGTTTAAAAAGGGGAAGGCGACGTCTCTTGCCCCGATTTGAAGCGGTACGATCAGATTCATGAGCGCAAAGACAAAGCCCATCGCCACAAAAAAAATCATCGTGGTGCCGTGGGCGGAGAAAACTTCTTGAAAGTGGCTAGCTCCCAAAAATCCTTCTGAGGCCCCGACAGAGGTCGCTTGCTGAATCCGCATCATCATCGCATCGCCAAACCCTTTGGCGAACATGATTAGAATCACAACGATATACATGATCCCGATTTTCTTGGGGTCGACGGTCGTAATCCATTCCTTCCAAAGCCATTTCCAGCGGCCTAGGTAGGTGATAAGGGCGATGAGCATGAGTCCGCCGCCGATCATTGAAAAGACGGCGCCGTTTTGGACAAAATCGTGTTGGAAGTCACTTAACTTTAGAGTACCGAACATTTTAAGATCCTTTCTTCATGAACTTGGTCAGGATTTTGTGGAAGAGGTCGGGGTCGGAGACGGTAAATTGTTTTGCCGGTATGAGTGGGGTCGGCTTCGCAATTTCGTTATACTCTTGAAAGTTAAGTCCCTTTGATTCCGACTTTACCGACTGCACCCAAGCTTTAAAGTCTTCTTCAGACTGGGATTTGGTGGTGAACTGCATATCGGCAAAGCCTTCTCCGCTGATATTTGCCGAGCGGCCCAAAAATTGGCCCTCTTTATCGGCAATCAGATGAAGTTCAGTTAGCATTTTTGGCATGGCATAGATCATCCCTCCCAATTCCGGTATCCAAAAAGCATTCATGGGGGCATCCGAGGTGATTTTAAAGTGAACCGGCGTCCCTTTGGGGATTGCAAGATAGTTTAAGCTGGCAATGCCCTGTTCAGGATAAATAAAAAGCCAATTCCATTGGGTGGCGACCACTTCTACGGTAAGGGTTTTATCTTCCGGTCCAATGGGTTTAAACGGATCGAGCTCGTATGTTTTAATAACGGTTAAAACGGCGATAATAGAAACCAAAACGAAGGGGACACCCCACCAAATGACTTCAAGCCCTTTGTGGTCGACCATATGGGGGTCGTACTTTTCTCTTGATTGTCCTGCCCGATACTTCCAGGAGAAGTAAAACGTTAGGATAAATACGGGAATTACGACCAGAAGCATAATGCCCTGAATAATCAGAAGCAGTTTAATTTGTTCGTACCCGATAGAGCCTTCGGGAAAAAGAACGGGGATGTAGCCTTTTAAAGCGACAATTTCAAGCGGCTGCATGATCAGGATAATGAGCAACATGATGCCGGAGAAAGCAAGTAAAGGAAAAACTTTATTTTTAACCATGACTTGAAACCATACGCTTTTTTCAGCATTTGTCAAGGGTCAAAAAAGATTGAAGAATTAGTTAGGTTTTAGCAGGGATGCCGACGGGAAGGATGAGGGTGGCTTCGGTCCATTTGCCCTCTTCGCTTTCAATATGGCTAAAGTATATTGCCAGCTAGCCATTGATTTAAGGCTGAAACAACATCCTCTATCGATTCAGGCAGATTGATCGCGCTTTTCTTCGTTTTAATTTTTTTGCGGTAAGCGCTCCAGTTATTCTCCATCGTTTCAAAAGCCTCTTTTCCAAATGAAGCTGGGAGCTTTTTGAGGGAAGTCTTTCTATGATCGAAAACAACCTCGACGGCTTTCTTCGCTAAAGAGCTTTCTAAAATATCCAGACAAACTAGAGAGTGAAGATCATGGAAGTCCTTCATTCTGGTATTACCCCCTCCCCGGAAAACAATCGTTTCTAGCTTCTCTGCGAAAATAAATTCCTTTGGATAGCAATGCAAGGAAATCCTGCTTTCAAAGAGAGGGCCCTTCGATGTAGTGGTCAAATCTATCGGGTGTTCAATCGGCTCGACACGGTCTCCGAATCCTAAATCCATCCGGATAACCGTTTTTGTGGCCCCAAATAAAGCCTGCAAAGTGACCTCAGCACCCGTATATACAAGCTGCGGATGGTCGAGGATTTTGATTTTAGAGACTTCGAAAGAAAAGCTGTCATCGGCATCGACGTTGCAAATCACTTGCAGGACTTTCTTCAAGGACTGTTCGGTGTTCGATAGCTTTTGAATAAAGAAATCAAGATCTTGCGTTTCTCTTCCAAGATGAATGTACTTAGCCAGGAGTGTGCCTCCTTTTAAGATAAATTTTTCTTTGTAGGAAGACTTAGCTAAGCGCGTGAGAAATCTCTCCAGGATCAGATTTCTCCAAAGTTCTGCAAAGGTAGTTTCTCGCTCCTTAGCCAATGCTTTGATTTTCTCTTTGATCGATTGTTCAATTGCAGACTTCATAATGTAAATGCCGATATATAAGGGGTTAAGTCGACCCTGAGCTTTTTTGCATACTTGAGAAGCTTATCGATGTCGGGTTTTGTATCCTGGCTTGCATTCAAATAAGCCTTTAGAGACTTCAAAGCGGTTTCCTTGTCTAGATAACGGAAAGAATCAACGACGGTCCTTTCCCGATCGAAGATCTTGATCTTCTTATTGCCGATTTTGACAGTTGTCTGGCCGAAAGTAATATTTCGCATCCTGGCGATGCGGGTGTTTTTTCTTGAGGGTGCGGTAGTGGCATGGGGGATGGCAATCCAAAACTCTCTCATAATTTCATCCGTCAACCCGTAATAGCATAGGGCGGAGATAAGGCAGATGACGCCGTTTGGAATGCTTAAGGCGGTTATCGCCAAATCCTCCCATTCGAATGCCGAATCGAAATCAATGTCCTTGATTTTATACATCCCCCGGCTGACTTTCTCGATCATTCCTTTTTGGTAGAAGTAAGCGAGCATTCGGGGAGGAATGCCAGCTTTTCTTCCTTCCGCAGACGAGAAAATCGCCTTTTTGGAAAGTACTTTAAAAGCTTTTGAATACTTTGATCTTGTCATATCTATAATGTAACAGAAAAACCCATTAAATACAAATGGGTTTTTCTGTTACATTTTTATATAGGAAAACATATGCTAAACAGTTAATAAGACTGGCCAGTAAATTGAGTTATCTAGAAAAAATACTCAATCAATACTTAAAAATAATATTATTTATTAATTAAATTGATTTTAAGTAGTATTTAATTTATAATTTTAACAAAATTTGAGGATGTATTATGATTTATAGTGTTCAAACTCCAAGCAATTTTAATGATTTTTTTGATCCTGCTAAGCTTTCCGCCTTAAATCCGAAGTCCATGTCTTACGAAGAGGCTCAAAAAGATAGCTTCAACTTTAATTGGAAGATGGTAGCCCTTGGTGTAGCTCTTATTGCTGTTGCTGTGATTGCAACGATTGGATTTCTGGTGTTATTAAGTCCGCCAGGCCTAGCATTACTTGTCGCAGCTACGGCAGGAGCTTCTGCATTAGTCCTTCATGGCGTAGCAATGTCAATCACACTTGTTTACAGTGTAGTGGCGGGCTCAGCCTTTTTAGGTGGGGCGACACTCGTTTTTAAAAGTATGGGATTTAACTATGGTGTTCGTAGACAATCATATCCGGCGGCTGAAAGTTTCCTCTTAGATCATTTTTTTATCTCTCCTCTTGATGAAAATCAATGGCCCCCAACGAATATCGAGGCAGTGAGAGTTTATTACAAGGGCCCTAAAGCCGGTACATCGCAAATTTACTTACGTTAAAATGAGGACTGATCTGTCCCTAATGCTTCACGGGGATGCCAACAGGTAAGATGAGGGTCGCTTCGGTCCATTTGCCCTCTTCGCTTTTGATGTTGATGGAGCCTTGGTGTTCTTTGACGATGATGTCGTAGGAGAGGGCAAGGCCCATGCCCGCGCCATCGTCCGATTTGGTGGAAAGGTAGGGGGTAAAGAGCTTGTCGAGCGTATCGGGGGGAATTCCCTGGCCGTTGTCGCGGATTTTGATCTCGACGTGAGAGTTAATCCTTTTCGTTGTCAGCGTGATGGTAGGGGTGTAGTCTTCCGGAGCTTCTTTTTTCTTTTGGTCAGTGCTGTAGCAGCTGTTGTCGATCAGGTTATAGATTACCCGTCCAATATTTTTGGCTACCAGGGGAATTTTCCCGATCTTTTCATCCCAGTCGGTTTCTAATGAAAGGACAAAGAGGGGATCTTTTTTGTAATAGTTGTAGTACACAAGATCGGCGTAGTCGCGAATAAGCTGGTTTATATCGGTGGGCTCTCGGACGAGGTCGGTGGAGCGCGACTCTTCGATCATTCGGGTGATGATCTCATCCGCTTTTTTGGCATGCTCGTCGATCTTTTTAAGGTTGATGTCTATCTGCTCATGGAGCTTGGGGTCATCGGGCGCTTTATGGAGGTCTTTTAAGAGCTCCTCGGTCATCTGGGAGAAGTTGTAGATATATCCCAACGGCTCTCTCACTTCACTTGCGATCGACTTCGTGATGGCGCCTAAAGAGACCAACTTTTCTTGCTCCACCATCTTCGCCTGCATCTTCTTGATCTGGGCGAGAGTATCTTGAAGCTGTTCGTTTTTCTCTTTTAACTCGGAAGTTCTTAAGTAAACCTTTTTCTCCAGGTTCTGGCTATAGTCTTCCAATTTCGTGTTGGAGACTTGAAGTTCTTTCGATAGATTCGACTGCTGTTTAAAGAGACGGGCATTTTCGATAGCGTTCGCGATCTGAGCCGATAAAAGTCTTACGATTTCAACCTGGGACTCGGTAAAGGCCCCTTCAGCTAAGCTATTTTCAAGCCAAATGACGCCGGTTACTTTCCCCTGGTGCATCAAAGGAACCGCCATAATCGACTTGGCGCGTGTTTTCATGATGTAGGGGTCGTTGGTGAAAAGCCCCTCTTCACAGGCGTTGTTCAACACCAAGCTTTCTTTCGTTCGAATGACATAGTAGATGACGGAAGAAGATAAGTTTTCCGCTTTGTCCAGCAAGATATTATCCAGCTTTTCAAAGCCCATTTTTTCCCCTTTAGCTTTTAACATCCACTTGCCGTCATCTTCCATAATCAGAATCGCTTTTTGTGCGCCGGCATTTTCGGTAAGAATTTTGATCATGTCTTCGATCAAGATATCCAAGTCAAGTTGCCCGGAGATCACTTGCGACGCTTTAACAAGGGCATCCAGATCGATAGCCTGTATCGGAACCGCATGTCCCTTACCCGATTTGTCGTGAGTAAGGCCGTTTGCGTGGGAGATGTCTCTTAGCAAGTGGGGGTACTTTTCCTCAAGCTGCTTAACCTTTTCGCTCGCGCCCCAGCGGTAGTAGTTGTAGTGAGCTTCTATTAAATACTGCTTTGCCAAGGAAGTTTTATTCAAAGAGAGCCAAAATTTCGCAAACAACTCATTGCCGATCCCGGCAAACTGTGTAAAATCACTCTCTTTTGCCGCCTCGATCGCTCGGTCATAGTTTTCGGTTGCCGCTTCTTTTTTCCCTAAAACACGGTTTAACTCCGCTAAGATAAGGCGATATTTACACTCAAAATTGGCCGGGCACACCCTGGCAAAGGTTTTAAGCTGTTTTAAAATACCCTTGATTTCCTTGATTTCCTGACGTGTGGGGTATTGCTCCCTTTGCAAAACCGATAGCGCATAATAGTACTCTCTTTCTGTGTTAATCGGGTGACCCCGGACGGAGTAATTAATCTCAGCGCATTTAATGCCCGTTTCAATGGCTACATCATAGCGTTCAAACAAAAAGCAAAGCTGCATTTTGTAAACGTAGACGAAATAAAGAGAAAGGGGGTAGTTTCCGTCGACAAGCTTTTGAAAAAACGCTTTTTCCGAAAAATGCTCCGAGTCCATTGACCAGGGCGCTTCGGTTCTTCCGGTAAGAGCCTTAATGGTCTGCTCCGCGCCAAAGAACATAAAGCCGCGGTTATGCGCTTTAACCTTGGAGACGAAGTCCATATCGTCCAGCAAGATTTTTTCCATCTCGCTTAAATTCGTAGCGGAGATAAATTGGTTGGCCATGAGCTGGGCGAGCGAGTAGACCCCGAACATTAAGTCCCCGATCACAATCCCGATATCAAAGCTGCTTTTAAGGACTTTGATACTTTCTTTTAAATGGTTGTAATAGGGAGTGATGAAAGTACCCACTAAGAATTTGGTCGCAGGGATTGCTTCTTGGCTGCCGCTTCGATGGCAAAGCTCAAGTGCAAGCTGCCCGCACCACTTCATGTTGATTACATCTTTAAAAATAATGTTTTGAAGTACTCCATATCCCCCTATAAAGTAGGCGGTAAAAGGGGTGTGTCCCCATTCGAGACAGTAGCGAAGGCCCCTTAAGATAATGTAGGCATAAAGCTCTTTTGCTGAAAGATAAGCGGGGGCAACCAGTACAAAGAAAAGGGCAGTGATTTCTTTTTGTTGAGGGTCGGAAATTTCTGGCGTCTCCAAAAACTCCAGGGGGTCTTTTCGGAACAGCTTGAGTTTGATAAGCAGAAACTCTTTTAAAATAGTGAGCTTAGAGACGTTTTTAGGCAAATCGACATCTAAAAGTTTAAGGGCTTGCCTTCCGTTTTCAATCGCTTCCGTGTATTTTGTGGTCGAAATTAAAAGCTTAATATTTTGCGTATAAAGCTGGATTTTCTCTTTATGGGTCTTTGCGACTTTAAGCGCGTGGGAAAACAGTCTTTCCGCCTCGTCAAAATCCCCCATGAAGAAAGCACTTTCCGCTAAGTGAACTTCCAGCTCGAAGGCTAAATCATAAAAGCTTTGCCATTTGTCATCGGGAAGAAACAAAAGACCCATTTTTAAATAGTCGATAGCAGTTCTATAGGCTACCGAATTCATCGCTTTTTTTCCCGCGATCAAGTTGTAGCGGGCATAAAGAATTCTTTCTTCCTTGTCCTTGACCAGATCTTCCGCTTGGTTGATCTGATAGACGATGTCGAAGATTTTGTCCTCTAACTCGGAGGGTGGAATAGATTTGCTTAAGATTCGTCCAATCTTTAAGTGTTCGGCCTTCCTTTTTTCGGGGGGGATTAAAGAATAGACGGCCTGTTGTACACGGTCATGGGGGAATTTAAGTGTCTCTAAGTTTCCTTTCGAAGTCAGTGTTTTTTCAAGTTCTTTCGTGCTTTCCCAGTAAAATTCCGCGATGTGGCCATCAGTCGTTATAAATCCGTCGATGTGAGCTTCTCTTAAGTGCTTCACCAATACTGACGGGGAATAGTCTGACAAGTGGCTAAGTAAACTAATATCGAAAGAGTGGCCGGTACACGCTGCAAGCATTAAAATTTCTTGGGTGGTTCGGGAAGTCTTTTGAAGCTTCGATAAAAGAAGCGAGACGATGTTGTCGGAGACTTTGGCGTTTTTGACCTCTTCAATATCCCAAATCCACTCCCCCTTCTCCGGGCTGAATGATAAGAGTTTTTCATCGTAAAGATAAGACAGAATTTGATTGATGAAAAAGGGGTTCCCTTGCGTTTTATTGAAAATAATTTCTGCAAGAGGAAGGGTTTTTTCCGGCGACTGACCCAATGTATCGGCTAAAAGTTCTTGAATCGGCTCCACCCACAAAGGCCCCACTTCTAACTCGGAGAGTCGGTTAGGACTTGTTTCTTCAATCGTTCTGGATAAAACCCTTAAGGGGTGATAGCGGTCGGTTTCATTGCTTCTAAAGGCTCCCACGATGAGCAGTCCGCGAGTTTGGTGGGACAATAAAAGCATCTCGATCAGTTTTTGAGAAGCGGAGTCGATCCACTGCAAGTCGTCTAAGAATAAAAGAAGCGGGGTTTCAGGGGAGCAAAAGGTGGTAATAAATTGCTGGAAAAGGAGTGAAAATCGGTTGTAGGTCTGTTCGGTGTCAAGCTGGGGCACTTCCTCCGGCTCTTCGATGATTAGCTTAAGCTCCGGGATCACGTCGGTAATCACCGCAGCATTTTTTCCGAGAGATTGCTGGATTTTGTGCTTCCAGTAATCAATCTTATCATCCGATTCCGTTAAAATATGCTGAATCAGTTCTTGAAGAGCCTGAATAAAGGCAGAGTAGGGAATATTTGATTTGAACTGATCGTATTTACCCCTGATAAAGACCCCGCCTTCCTCGATTACCGGTTTTTGCATCTCTAACACTAAAGCCGATTTTCCGATGCCGGAGTAGCCTCCGATAAGGCAAAGATGAGGGGGTGAGTTTGAGATTTTTCCGATCAGCTCGGATAGCCACTTGATCTCGAGTTCCCGGCCATAGAGCTTTTGAGAGATCTGTAAAGATGACGAGACATCGCTTTGGGCTAACTCAAACGGCTCTACCTTTCCTGTTTTTTCATACTCATCTAAACACCTTTGAAGGTCTTTAATCAGACTTAAAGTGCTGGAATAGCGTTCTTCAGCCCCTTTTGAAAGAAGTTTTAAAATAATTTCGGAGACAGGTACGGGGATTTCCGACTGAACTTTATGAGGGGCTGTAGGTTCTAAAGCCAAGTGAGCATGGATTCTTTCCATGGTATCGCCCGCTTTAAAAGGAAGTCTATCCGTAAATAGCTCGTAAAGGATAATCCCAAGCGAATAATAGTCCGTTCTATAGTCGATATCGCGGTTCATTCTTCCCGTTTGCTCGGGAGAGATGTAATCTAGATTCTCCGCAATCTGAGCGGGGTTTTTAGGCCCGATTTTTTGCCGTAGGAGCTTAGAAGCTCCTGTAAAGCCGGTGATTTGTGTTTCTAAGCTCTTCTTATCGACAAGAATATTTTCGGGCTGAAGATTTTTATGGGTAATTCGGTGTTTTTGAATCGACCAAAGCGCTTCGGCAAGATTGACGGCAAGCTTTAGCTTTTGTTTAAGGTTAAAAGCTTGAGCTTTTTCCAAGCGGGATAAGGGTTCAAATCCTTTATCCTCTAATACTAAGAAAAACTGGCTTAAATGCTTGTCTAAGCTGATGGGAGAGGTAATCGTTTTTTCTTTAAGGTCTTTAGAGACCTCCATCTCGTTTTTAAGCGTCGATATATCTTCTAAAGTAGGGTGGTCGGAAGCTAAGACTTTTAGTAATACCGGGGTCTTATCGCTTTCTCGCATGGCCTGGTAGATAATGTATCTTCCCGACCGGGAAAACTCTCTAAAAATAGCGTAGTTGGGAAATTCCGGAATCATGTTTGCTTACTCCAGATATCCAACTGTTTTTGAAGGTCTTTAGCTTTTTCTAAAGCCCCCCATTCAAAGTAAAGGTTTTTCGCAATTTGTAAAAACTGAATCGCCGGTGTTATAAGCTCTTCTTTCATCCAAAAATAGCTGAACCGCTCGTTAACCAAAGCTTCGATTTTAATAACTTCGGCTTCTTTTGCCAGCCTAAGAGCTTCTTCATAGTGTTTGATTGCTTTTAATTTATTCCCTTCAAGCGCGGCTAACTCCGCTTCCAAAAGGCGGTATTTGCCGTGAAATCTTCCCTTTGACTCTTTGTCGAGCCGTCTGAAAGTGGTTAAATTGGCAGTGATATCAGCTTTAAAACGTCTTTTGGTTTTCGGGTCTTTTTTAGGATACAGATCAATAAGGGAAAGGGTTTGGAAGAATAAGTATTCCGTGTGCGTTAAATGCTCCGAGAGATAGACGGAATAGGGCTTTGCTTTTTCGGAGATCTGAAGCGCCTCTTCGGTGTTTCCGAAAAGATAGGCCAGAATCATTTTTAAAGTCAGCGCTATAAAAAGGGAGGTATTTAAAGAAGCCTCTTTTAAGCGCCTGAAATATTGGTGCTCTAAAAATCCGTCCCCTTCTAAAGTGGTGGAAAAGTTGGTTTTTCCCTGAAGCGCTTTGGTGGTCTGAATTAAAGCGATCAGCACTTGGGCGCGGGTAGGCTCTTTATATTTTTCTAAGAAATGCAATTTCTCTTCTAGGCTGTTTTCAAGTTTGTCTAAGTGCTTTTCTAAAATAAAGTCGACGATTGCACCCTGATTTAAAGAGAAAAAAGCGTAAATCAAATCTCCCTGAGAGATGCCCTCCGAGAAGCTTTTTTCAAAAAAATGCCGACTT
>JAGROB010000092.1:2494-19864 GCA_020440465.1 Chlamydiia bacterium | reverse complement strand
ATAGGTTCTTAGAATACCCCGTCAAATCTGGCAAATTACTTTTTTGTAAAACTCGACATACCCTGATTAATAAAAATACATATAATCTTTATTTTAACTTAATATTATTAATTTATAATTTAATTATAAATCAAAACAAAAGGTTAAGTTATGAGGGTAACATCTATAAGATCGGGTTATTCCTTAGATAATCAACAAAGTTTACAAGGTACACGCGCAGCGAAAATATTTAGCAAAGAGCGCTCTCAAGTCGTCCCGGTTGTAGCAGGAAATGTCGTCGGTTGGAGTGTGGCTGGCATGATCGCCGTAGCCTCTATAGTGGGATTGATTGCGGCCAGTAGTTTATTCCCTCTGACAACCTTACCCATGGTTGTTTTTCTGACAGCGTCTGCAATCATCACTGCCCTAGGAATCGCAATTATTGCCGGTATAAGTTCAGGTGTTGCAGTGGTGTGCCTTTCAGACATCAAAGCGATCCTTCTTGAATGTAGTCTTACTAACGCCAAAACCCCCGAAAAAGTGGCTGAAGTGGCGGCCCGTATTAAAGATGACCGTGTGCTCGGAGAAATGGCCAATGAGATGAACTTTCACCAAATTGAAGTATTAAAAGCGGGCATCGGATCAAAGCGCTTCGGAAAAGTGATCACTCAAATCAAAGAAGAGACACCGGCGGTTGAAGCGTGGAAAATGATTATGCAGTTTCATGAAAAACCAAACTGTAAAGAGCTAGTAAAAAAACTCCATGAATTAAATCTCAATAAAAGCTTTCGGGTGGTCGACGCATTAAGAAAAGTTTACCCTAAAACTGACTTTGAGATTGAAATGGACGTTCCTTGGTATCGATCCGAAAAAGATACAACCGTGCCAAGAAGAGCTCTTTTCACCCACAAAAATGAGTCTATTGACATCCCCCTTACGGGTCCGAAGGCCGGCCTTTACAAAGACTCCCTTACAGACGGAGTTTTAGGGGTTATGTTCGATCAAAAAGAGCCCGTGGAAATCGATTCTGTAAACGACTTTAATGAACTTGAAAGACTTGCGGCTTTTGCCATGGGGGAAATCGAAAGCGTGAGCGTGAATGAGTTTATCTATCTTGTAAAAGCGGCGGACAAATGGAGCCAGCCAGAGCTTTTAAAAAAGCTCGATCTAATGCATAAACATCAGCCGATCTTATCTCCGGAAGATGTTGAAGAGCTCTCCCTAATCCAAGAGATGGAAAACTTAAAAACCTTAATAAGGATAACCCTTTAGGCGCGGTAGCAACCAAGGTCTAAGCTACAAAAGGTTTCTTTGCATTAACCATGCTTTGAAATGCTCCCACTTTGCCCGGTCAACGGTGGTGTCATCGGCAAACAGGGGTCTTGTCACTTCCCAGCTGTTCTTCTCCCACTGGATCGTCTTCTCCCCTTTTTCCGGGTTATACCTCAGATAAATATTAAACGCTTCTTCCGGGTGGGCTTTTGCATACTGAATACTCTGAGCCAGCGCTTTTCTGAACTTTGCCGACGTCTCCTCGTCGTACCCCTTCTTCGCCACGATCACAAACTCCGGATGATCGGGGATGCCGAAATCGCTTTGGGGCAAACGGTCCACCTCCACTCCGATTGAGCGTAAATACTCCCCCTCGATGTTGTAATACCCGCCGAACAAGACATCGACTTTCTTGGTCGCAAGCGCCGGCACAAGGGTATAATGAACATCGACAAGCTCCACCATCCCGACGTTATTTTCCTTTAAAATCTGCTGTAAAAACGTCTGTCCGAATCCGGTCGCGCAAAAGCCCAGTTTGAGCCCGTTGATATCGCTGACTTTTTTTACCCCATGCTCCTTTAAACACATAAACGCTAACAACGGATGTTCCACATAGGTCGCTATCGGCTCCACTTCCCCATACACTTCCGCCCGGATCGAATCGGGCACATAGTGCACCACAAAGTCAACTTGTCCGGAGGTGATATAAGGCAAAATCTCCGTCGGATCGGGCACTTTTCGGATCTTTAGGGGGACGCCCTGCTCCTTAAAAAACCCTTTTTCCACGCCTACATAAAGCGGCACATGGTTCGGATTCGGAAGCCAGTCCAATAAAAGTTTTTTCTCCCCCGTCTCCGGCTCGGAAGCGCACCCGGCCAGCAACAAAAGCGCGATAAACGCCGTCATCACTTCCGCTCGTCTCATCAATTTCTTAAACACTCTCATCTCCAACATCTGTATCACCCCAAAAAGGGATAGCGTTATCAGCACTAACGTAAATAAAGCGGCAAAGCTCAGCTCAAAGTCCCCTCCCCGCCTCGACTCCAGCATCAAAAGCCCCAGCCCGGCTTGCCCTCCGGCCCACTCTCCCCCGATTGCGCCGATGCCGGCGATGCCGGCGGCGACTTTCAGCCCCGAAATAAAGTGGGGCATCGCCCACGGCAATTTAAGTTTCCAGTACATCGCAAAAAGGGACGCGTTATGCTGCTTAAAGTAATCAATCAACGACTGCGGGGTCGATAAAAGCCCCTGATATAAAGCCATTGTCAACGGAAAAAAGATCATAATCGCCGTCGTCACAATAATCGCTTTTTGAGACCAATCGAACAAAATCACCATGATCGGCGCCAAAGCAAACAATGGAATACACTGCACAAACACAAAAAGAGGCTGAAGCACCGATCGAAGCGACCTTACCCCATCCATTAAGATAGCCAGCGGCACAGCAAAGCCAAGAGCGAATAAAAACCCCTGAACCATCTCTAACAGCGTCACGCTCCCATGGAATAAAAAAACTTGCCCATCCTGAAAAAGGCGTTTAAAAATCATCGAGGGCGACGCCAAGACAAGCGACAAATGGGGCATTGCCTGATAGGTCGCCTCCCACGCTAAAAACAATAGTAAAAAAACAAAGAATGCTCGTTTAGTCATATAAACTCTTAATCAATACCGCCGCCGCCATAAGCCTTAAGGTCGCATGGGGAGAGTTAAGCTCCCCTACCAAAAAGTCGATAGACTCTTTGTCACCGATATGCCCCATCGCCTCTAACACCACTTCCTTTTTCTCTCTCGGCAGGCTTTGGTACCGGTCTTTAAGAACCGGAAGCACCTCTTCTTCTTTACTCCATCTCGATAATATCACCGCCGCTTGCAACCGAATGTCGGGATCGGGATCTTTAAGTAAAGCGCGCACCTGATCGGGCGCCTTTTCATCCCCTTCCGAAAGCAAAAGCGCCGAAGAAATCCCCGAAATTCCCCATCCGCTCTCTTTTAAAAAGTCTCTAACCGCCCTTAGTGCTTGGGGATGCTCTTTTACAGCCAGTAAATTTAAGATCTCTAGCCGTGTCTCCTGATTGACAATCTCCGGGTAGTTTTGCACACCCGGCTTATGGGACTTGGTCGAGGGCTCAAGCGGTCTGAAAACCCCCTTTTGTCCCCGCGACCACCGCTCTTTATGTTCCGTGACCCCTTTATAAAGCGTCTCTAACGCCTCTTTATCCTGAAGGAGTAAACTCAAGTTCATTTTGACGTAAAAATCTTCGGTCTGCCCTCTCAATTTCCTCGCCAAAGGCTTTCCGTACTCTCCGGCGGCATTCAACATCGCGGCAACAAGACGTCTTTTCTCCGGATCGGAATGGCGTATAAAATCCTCTACCCACCGATCGGCGCGATTCGAGCCCGATAAAAGGGTCGAGTAAGCCGCCGCAAGCGCTACATGAAACTCCGGATCATTCAGCTTTGAAAAGACCCTCTCGTCAATCGGCTTTCTTATCACCCCAAGCGCCATCACGGCCTGTCCGCGAACGTTCGGATGGGGGTCGTCGATCAGGCGCCACAAAATATCGGCTTCGTTTTTTTCCTGGAGCGTCATGATCGCCTCTGCCGCGAGCATCCTAAGCTGATAGCGATTAGCCTGCGAAAGCTCTTTAAGCTCATCGGGGGGCACAGTTTCAATCAGTGCAAACAAAGCCTCTGTCGCGGCAGCTCTTTCTTCCAAAGTACTTCTAGGGTCGGCAATCAGCTCCATAAGCCACCCCTTAGCCCCTTTGATTTTCATCCTTCCGGTCGCCTGAATCAGCTGAAGGCGCACCTCCCAGTCCCTTTCGACCCTAAGGCGACTTAAGACGGCATTTTTTAAACTGTTGTCGGGAAGCTTAGAGGCCACTTCCGTCGCCGCCAGCCTAACAAGGGCGTTCTTATCAGACAAGCGCCGTTCGATGACTTTTACCCCCTTGGCGTCTTGCCCCAAAAAAGCGGCTAAGGTCGCGATCAGCCGGACTAAGGGAGAAGCGGACTCTTCCCCCTTCCCGATCGCCCCCCAAGCGATCTCTTCATATAAAAAACGGGGGGGTTCTTTTCCGGAAAGCCGCTTCCACTCTTGGAACGCTAAAAGCGCCTCTTTTTCCCTCCCCTGACGGCTAAAGGCTTTAACGGCTACCTCTTTGACCTTTAACGAATGGGGATAAGCGGTTAAAAGCGACGTTGCCTCCTGGGTGGCGGAGGCGTAGTCTTTGATCAATAAATGGTTTTCAATACGGCGACAGGCTACATCCTCCGGGGAGCTTGCCGATAAGACGGCGGCTACAAGAAACAACACTATTTAACCAAGGCTGAAAGTTCTTTAAATTTCGGATGCTTCGCGTCCCCGAAAAGCTCAAACAAAACGGTCTCGACGGACGAAATCCTGGCTCCCATATCCCTTAGTTCCGCAATGGCGGTAGAAAAATCAAAAATTGACCGGGAGGAGATGGCATCGTTCACGACAACAACCTCATACCCTTTTTCCAAAAGATCGCGAACCGTCTGAAGCACGCAAACATGCGCCTCTATCCCACATACAATCCACTGCTTTTTACCCGCTTTTTCCACGGCTTTAAGCGCCCCCTCATCTCCACAGACGGAAAAGGCGGTTTTTTCAGGAAATAAAGCTTTCTCTCCGATTAAATCCTTTAGCGGCTTAATCGTCTCTCCCAACCCTTTTGGATACTGCTCCGTCGCGATAATCGGAAGGTCTAAAAGTTTTACCCCTTTTACCAGCTGTTGAATCTTCTCCATCACCTCGCACGGGCGATCGACATAGGGAAACAGCTTTTCTTGGACATCGACAACCAAAAGCCCGGCGTTATCGGGTACTAACTTAAAAAATTTACTCACCCTAAAGCCCCCAAATCTCTTCCGCCAAGCAAATGAAAATGAAGATGAAAAACAGTCTGTCCCGCCGGCTCCCCGTTATTTGTCAAAAGGCGATATCCTTTTTCCACCCCGTGCTCCTTCGCCAGTTTTTGAGCTGTCTTCACAATGTGGGATAAAATAGAAAGCTTCTCTTCCGGAACGCTTTGGATATCTTTGAACTCTTCCTTCGGCATGATCAACAAGTGCACCGGGGCTTGAGGGTTAATGTCTTTGATCGCAATCACTTTATCATCTTCAAAGACGATCTCGGCGGGCATCTCTCCCGCGATAATTTTTCCGAATATCGTACTCACTTTTTTCTCCTCTTTAAAATCAACTCCAGCGCTTTTTGGGCATCCTCTTTGGTCTCCCAGACAGAGATAAACTGCCCTTTGTGGCAAAAGATCGCCCCTTCAATGCCGGAAGCTTTTTTAAGGTCTTCGCCAAGTAATCCCGCCCACGCTTTGGGAAGGGGTTTTCTCACCCTCATCTTGTTGGACATATTAGGAGGAATCCCCCGGAGCTTCCAATGCTCTCCCGACGGCATGATAACAAACTGCGCCGGATGGTCTTCTCCGTCAAGTTCAAAGAACGCGTCCATCCAGGGCATCGGCTTATCGAAGAGTAGCACGTCTTTGCCTTTTCTCATCGCTTTTTTCACCGCCTCTTTGGTCGATAAAATATAAGCTAAACGCTCTTTCATGCGACTCAAATGACCCAAAGACAAATCTAAAGCTTTATTAAAAGCCTCGTCCAACTCCGCTTTTGTGGCAGAGTGGTTAATAGGCATGAAGTTGCTGATAACGGATGAGTAGGTCTGCGTCCCCGGTTGAGCCGTTTCAATTCCGTTATCATGGGCATCTACTCCGCTAACCAGTGTATCTTGAAACATCTTTGCCTCAACGGTCGTTAAGATTTTTTGCTCTTTAAGATACTTCAAAACCATTCCGGCAGAGCTCATAGTCCCCGTATAGTCGGATTGATGGTGGTCAAATCGCTTTTGTTTGGGATCGTAAATCCCGCCCACATCGGCCACAAATTCGCAGATGTCAAGTTTTTTGGGATCCCGTGTGCGAAAGATCTTGTCCCGATCGATCTGCCCGGTCAGAAGCAATAAAGCAGTAGCTGTGACCTCGTCGGCGTGAAACGACCCGTCGTGCGTTCCAAAACTTTTGGGTTCTTTTTTCATGAAGGCTCCCTCTTAAACCTTGAAATTATGCCCGTTTTACCCTGAATTTATCAACAACCGTGCGTAAAAGGTTGAAGATAAGGGGGTAAAGCCCTGAATATAAATCTTAAGTCGCTTAAAAACAACGATTTAAATTCAACCAATGGAACTTGCTTACTGACAGCCTTTTAGAAGTTATTCACCGCTTATCCTCATGTTTTCCACTAATTTGGGGACAAAACCCTGTCGAAAACTCATCAACGAACGTACGTTTAGCGTACAAAATCACTCTAAATTTCGAACGCGTGGTGCTTGCTTTTATTTCGATTTGAGTAAATCCTTGTCTTATGAGCGCCTTTTTAGAATCGACCCATTTCGACCTGGTCACCCCCGACGGAACGTTGACGCAGTTTAAACTTTTAAACGAGACGGAAGCGGAAGGGGTTGTCTTCATTGAAGAGATCTCCCCTCTGTTTGTCGGTTTTCATATTGACCCGGAACTCGTCCACTTCAACATTAAAAGTACCTTAGCTCAGGTGGGAGTCGACGCGATCGGAAAGGAATATCTTCTCGATGCTAAAAAAGGCACCGCTGAAATCAAAGTTTATATCCACGCCATAGGGACTTTTGGGAAAAAAATGCTCAAGCTCTTGAAACCGGGAGCATGGATCGGAAAGCTTTTTGCCGCAGACCCCAGACGGCGTGTTCGCGACCCTGAATATCTCTCCCGGATGTTCGGAAGAGCCGACCGATGGGGGCGCCCTCTTTTGTCTTTGGGCGGCCTTCACGGCTCCGACGATCTCATTTTAGACAAAGTCGACGGCAGAACGGTCGCGTACCTCACCCTTCAAAACGGCAAAGTGAACTATGATGACTCCATCGAGGGATTTTTACCCACGTTAGGAGAGGCGTTGGTCAAAGATTTATCGATACGAGAACTTCTAGCCCTTCATCAGGAGTGGAAGCCCTTTATCCCCCGAAATGTGGAACCCGGAGAACTTTTACTGGTTAAAACCCTTCCCCTTCATATCCGTACGGTCTTTGCGAAGGTTGTGGATGAGTATTTAACAGAAGGCTATAAGCACACCACCGCCAATATCTTGCAGCCCGACACGTACCATTCGGGGGATATTTACGAGTTTTATGGGAAAAGCAAGCGGGAAATCACCGATGTTCCCTTAGAATTTTATACCCTTGACCCGTACCGAGAACACGTATTCTTCCAGGATCGGGATCAGCTCAAGCGTTTTGTCGAAACAGGCGATACGATTTTTAAAGCATTTGAGACCGCCCCCGACCCGGTAAATAAACGGGCCGCCGTTTTTATCGTAAAGGGGGAGCAACTACTCAACCTAAAGCCGAACGACTGGGTGATAAGAGACACCCATTTTCAAGAGTTTCCGGGGCTTCATCAGGGGTCAAGACAAGCACTTATGGTAGAGCGCTATATCGAACAGCAGCCTTCTTACCCCTTTTTAAAAGCGATTATCGAAGAGCGGATTACGAGCCAGGGCATATTATTAACACGCTTTTTCCCCTCTCCCGTCATGAAGCGGCTTTTATTGTCGGACGAAGTACAGCGGTTTTTAAAGGGAATCTACTTTAAATATCCCTCGCAGTCGAATCGAAGCTTTTTCTCTGCAGAAGATCGCGCGCTCTTAAACGACTTGGCGAAGTTTGCTATCCCCGTTTTCTGGGTCGATGAGATCAGCGGAAAAATTTTGCAATACACCCAGCGGGGCGACATCGACTCCGGCATGTTTGTTCCCCCGGGAGAGGTCGATCGCTTCCAGGATGCAACGTTCTTTGGGATTTACGGCTCCAACTTGCTTGAAGGAAACTTTGAGGCGGAGCTAAAGAAGTTTTTAGCCGGTATTTTGGAAATGCAAAAAAATATCGATCACGAATATCTGCGTCCCGATACACCGATCGCACTCGTCACAGGGGGCGGCCCTGGCGCGATGGAGGTGGGCAACCGTGTTTCAAAAGAGCTGGGGATTTTATCGTGCGCGAATATCGTGGACTTTACCCAAAAAGATGGCTCTGTCGTCAATGAGCAGAAGCAAAACCCCTTTATTGACGCTAAAATGACTTATCGACTTGATAAGCTGGTCGAGCGGCAAGCTGAGTTTAACCTGGACTTCCCGATCTTTTTGATGGGAGGTATCGGCACTGATTTTGAATATGCTTTGGAAGAAGTTCGTCGTAAAATCGGCGCCCAAAAACCGACGCCCATCTTACTATTTGGCACAAAAGAGTATTGGCAGGCTAAGATCACAAGCCGCTTTCACTGTAATTTAAAGACCGGAACCATCAAGGGCTCCGAGTGGATTTCTAACTGCTTTTACTGTATCCAAACGGCAGAGCAAGGGCTTCAAGTCTTTAAAAACTACTTCAACAGCACTCTCAAGATCGGCAAAAACGGCCCCGTCTACAATGACGGCTTCTGCACCATCGAGTAATTTGAATTGCGGCGACAGATCCACTAGATTCTTTTGGAGTGCGGCGACCTGGCAGGAAGAACCTAGAGCGTCTTTTGGGTTATCTGGATTAAAATATTGATTTTGGCTTGTGGGATTTGCAGTTCATTTTTTAATTGATTAAGCGTATCGAGAAAGGGCTTTAGAACTTTACTTCTAAACAATGGAAAATTAGAAAGAGTACCCATCATTTGATTAAATAAATTGGATTCCTCATCAAAATATATCGCCATCCGTGATAAGAATTCGAAAGAATTTCGGTCCAAGACTTTTTCAATTGGGCACCACACCTCCATAAAAACAGTCTCAACAGGCCTTTCTTTTAATCGGATTAAGGCCGTGTCTAAAAGACACCGAATCACCCAGTAATCCTCGTCAAAATCCCCTTCTTTAAATAACTCAAGACAATCCTTCATCCTTTGAAGCTCCTCATTACCTAAAAATGTTTTATACGCACTTTCAATGGCTTGTACCCGAAAAATAGAGCTTTTTATCAGGGGGATGATCTCAAAAGGGTTATGTTTGTCGCGTAGTAACTGAGACACAATATGATCCGAGGTTTCGGCGTGAGATACGGTTTTAGCAATCGCTATAACCGATTCTTTTTCCCCGTAACTTAACAACTTATAAATTATTTGCTTTAAAAGATCGTATTCCTTTGGGGTAGAAGCTTTCTGTGCCAAAGCTAAACCGGCCCGTTTCAACCCCTCTTTGGTCATCAATGCCAAAACGCCCAAATAATGGAAAAGACTTTTTGTAGATTCTCCAGGACTTAAAAGATATCGCTCTAAAACGGGATTTAAAAATTCCTCTTTTGCCTTGTCGTGAGACATAAAAACTCGAAGTTTCGTCCGTACAAGGGCGGGTTGCTCACGAACATATAAGAAACATCCCTCTATGAACCCCTCTCGGTGCTTGCTGAGAGTTTCAGAAAGATACTCCCATGCAACTTGAGCGTTAGCTTTTGGTAATTGACTCAAAACTGTCTCCGCTAAAAGCTTATATTTAACTCCTCTTTCTTCGGGCGTTGACTCATTAAATCCATCGAGAAGTTGTCGAGCATCCCCTAAAAGCGATCTACTTCTGACATAGGTTTCTTTTCCTGTGACATCCATTGTCATCTTTAAGAAGCGTACCATATGGATGACATCCGTCTGCGGCACTATCTGATAAATTGATCGCCAGACAAAGCTCTCTCTTCCGGGAAAATCCCCTGCCCTCTCGAAATAATCGGCTATTTCACCAAGATTATTTTGAAACCGTCCGTTTAGACTTACTAAAACCATAGTCACCGTCATCTGATGCCTTTCATCAGAGCCTAGCATGCTTAAACGGGAAGCTTCTTTGATATTGCCTTCACTCCAGTACGCATCGGCCCAAGCTTTTATCGTTTTATCGACTGTTATAGCGCTTTCTGAAGATAAAGGTTGATCGGGTTCGCAACCTTTTAAAAGTGATTGGCAGGCCTGGGTTATATTGAGCACCTCTTCATTTCCGGCGAAGCAGTCTCTCTGAGCTTCAATCTCGAGTAAAAAGGAAGTTAAATTGAAAGAGACGCTCACATCACCCCCGAAGGCTTCGGTTTTGTACTTCTTTTGGCTCTTTGGACATATCTAATTCCGTAAGTTTAGGCTAAAATTTGAGAGTTACAAAAAAGCACGCACATAAGGGCTTGTGCAGTATATAAGGAAGAAACCGGCAGGTATAAACCAACACATCATCAATTAATGGATTAAATGTGACAGCGGTTTGAAGCTCCATATGACTATGGATTATGCTTGCCGCTTTAAGTAATTGTAAAGCGCCATCTTGAGTAATCCATCCAACCGGTCCTCAGGAACCTTTTCCGGACCTTTAGCATCAGACTGATCAAGATAGCGGGGACGCTCTTCTCTTAAGAAATTGATCCACAATGAACGTTTAAAGTTGGGATAGACTTCTAAAAACGTCCAAACTTGACGCCAGGTGGGCTTTACGTTATTGATAGCTTCACTTTCCAACTTATAGTTTTTCCAGCCGATAAATGCCTGTCTGACTTCTAAAGGAAGCTCTTTATATGATAGCTCCCTTAAGTTATCAAACCGATTCCCCTGCTGGAACCACTTGATAAGCGTTTGATAGGCAGGCGGCGCATCTGCCCAATACTCCGGGAGCCATTCGGGATCGTCCTTTAAAAACTCAATGAACTCATCCAAGGGGATGTCCCTGGGATAATTATACTCCCCGACCAGCCGCTTCCAGGTGTGATACATAAAGAGCGCTTCGGGCGTCGCCTCCACCCAGTCGTCCGCTTTTGCAGGATCTGGAGTAAGCCTTTCCCCCCATGCGGGAAGATACATCCGATTCGCTTTTAAGTTCCGCTTCATAAAGCCGGGATTTTGCCACAAAAAGTGCTGATACTCGCGGTTCGTAACCTGTAGAAAAGGATTTCCCCCTACCACCGCTTCACTTTTCGTCTCGGCCGTGCGGGTAATCCAAAAGACCCCCCCGAAAATCAACAGGCAAACCGCCAGCCAAAACCACAAGTGATAAGGGTGCTTCGGGTACTCTTCATGGATAAAATCCTTCTCTTCAAGCTCCATCAATATCCATAGGAAAGTCTAACCGAAAACCACGTCGTGGGCGTTCTGCAGAATTGACCATCAACTGAGTATCCGTCGTGGTATTCTAAAAAGATACGTGTCGCTTTTTCAAGACCCGTCAGCTTAATCCACTCGTAGCCCAGAATATAGGTCTGGTCGATGTGGTTTTTGTGATCGCGGGTTCCCCGGATGTGGGCGGCAAAGATCGGGTGGCCAAGCAGCCGCTGCCGGCAATCATAGTACCCCAAGCTATAGGGACGAACTTCCATCCCGAAGCCCTGGAAAAACCGCTTCCACCGAAACGATTTATCCTGCTGAATAATGTAGCCCAGCCCGGCATAAATACGAATCTGCTCTCCAAAGTAGTAGGAACCGTAAAAATCGAGATACTCGGCACTTGGGTTTCTTCTGTCAAAGCCGGGGTTATTCAATAAAAACTCATCCCCCAAGTGGGTGGAGATATGGTAGCCACGGAGTCTAAACTGCCAATTATCGAACGCATAAACAATCGGAACGCCCACATAGTAGTCGGCATCGATTAACGGAGACGACTCTTCAAGCGGCTCGAAAACAGCCCAAACAGCTCCCTCGATCCCAATTTCCATGTCGCCACCATACGGCCAGGCGCAATGCCAACGGTAAAGACCCCAGTAATTTCCGAACGAGACGGGAATCGTGTTTTGAGCGAGCGCATCGTCATCAAAGCGCCAGCCGACCGAATACGTTACCTGTCTCGGATCTGCGGCAAACTGTCTAAAGAGCGTTGGCGCGTCAGGCAACCAATCGCCCCAGACATACCAGCCGCAGTCATAATCGCCCCGATCGGCATAAGGATTAAAAAACGGAACGCAATCGCAGTTGGGGTCTTCGCAAATTCGAAGATTTCTTTCACAGCCGCAGCCATGACCCACCTCGCACATACAGGGTTCAGGGCAACCGCAGTCTCCGCCACAGCCGGCCTCTACAACTCCCACCAAAAGACACATCGCAAGCCAAATCGCACGCATTGAATACTCCATCCGTCCAAACTTCAGAAACCATCTTTCATACCCTTCTCAATATTTTTCTTGCAAAGTATTTTTTTTACGCTATAATCATTAAGCCATGAAATTTCTAATGTTCTTTTTTCCGTTATTTTTTCCCAATTTTTGCCGTGCCGCCGAAACCATCAAGCACTGTAAACGCATTGTGGTGATAGGTACAAGCGGATCGGGCAAGACTACATTAGCGAACGAAATCGCCAAAGTTTTGGATACCCAAGTCATCGACCTGGATGATCTTTATTGGCTTCCCGAATGGTCGCCGAAGGATCAAGATTTGTTTTTAAAAGATGTCGAAAAAGCTGTTCAAGCTCCCTCTTGGGTGATTGCCGGCAACCAAGGCAAAGCAAGACACCTTATCTGGCCGAAAGCCGACTGCATTATCTGGCTCGACTTCCCCCTCTCCACCTGTCTTTGGCGTGTTTTCAAACGTTCTTGCTTTAACATCTGGAACCATACCCCCATCTGCAACGGCAACTATGATTCCCTTTCCAGGGAGTTTTCGAAAGACTCCATCGTCCTATGGGTACTCAACACCCACGCCGAAAGAAAAAAGAAGCTCGAAGCGTGCTTTCAAAACCCCCAACCGGACACCCTCTACCTTCGACTCTCTTCCCCCGCTGAAGTAAAAGAAGTCGTAGATGCTATCCATCTTCAGCTTGATGGTTTATAATCTTGGTCACAGCCGCGCTAATCACAACAAGCCACATACAACAAGCGATAGCGGAAATATAAACTGCGGAAAGGATAAGCTGTCCTTCGGTAAACTTCTCAAACAGCCTAGCCAACGGCAAAAGCGCCGTCATCGCCACCGCACTCACCCCGGCACATCCCACGACGCCCCATAAAACTTTGTCCTCTCCGCTCCTGCATGACATAAAAGAACCCACCACCCTGAAACACATACCCGCTCCTTTTACCCCCTAGCCTACCAAAACTCCCTCCCCCATCGCCATCTTTTTTCCCTTGCTCATTGCCCACCCCCCTGCTATAATCCAACCCTTCCCCCCATGGGGCAATAGCTCAGTCGGTTAGAGCAGCGGACTCATAACCCGCCGGTCGCTGGTTCAAGTCCAGCTTGCCCCATTTTTTTAAACCATTAAGCTTTGGATATTTAAGCTGAGTTGTTTCGACCTGCCAAATTCGGATCTGGCGGCACTACCACTGCCGTGGACCGAAGGCGGACCAATTGGTCACAACATCTCACAGCAACCAGCATCAATTTCAGTATCTGACCCTGTTTATTACATAAAACAAAGGGTCGTTACCATGAAGAAGCTTGAAGAACTAAAGAAACGTCTTCCCCGTGGAATAGACGTGAGAATAAGTTCAAAAAATATAGTCAGTTTCCGCGTTAGAATTCGAAAAAGGGGATATCCCGATCAGATTAAAACCTTTCCCGATGAAAAACTTGCCAAACAATGGCTATCAGAACAGGAAAGAAATGCATTAATAGGGATTCATCTTCCACATATTCGCTCAACAAAACACACACTTTCAGAAGCTATAGACCGCTATATAAATGAAGAGCTACCCAAAAAACCTAAAAATGCAAGAAATGTTCGACAACATCTTGAGTGGTTTCGTAAAGAACTAGGAGACTATTCTCTCTCGGCGATTCGACCCAGACTTATCAATGAAAAAATAATCTCGCTTGAAAGTGGATTTACACCAAAAGGCAAACCTCGCTCTCCAACAACTGTACTAAGATATCTAACATCACTCTCACACCTTTTTACGATTGCAGTAAAAAATTGGGAGTGGGTTAACGAAAATCCAATTACAAAAATAAAAAAACCAAAGGCAAATCCAGGAAGACAGCGTTATCTTAGCAACGAAGAAAAAAATAGGTTATTTAAAGAGCTTCGAAATAGCACTAACCCAAACTTGCTGGTAATTGTGATGCTTGCCTTATCAACGGGTATGAGAAGAGGCGAAATCATCCATCTAAGATGGCAAGATGTCGACATTGAAAATCAAAAAATAAGCTTGAAAACTACAAAAAATGGCAGACCCAGAAATATTCCGTGCATAGGACAAACTTTTGATGCTATTCTTGAATTGAAGTCTAGTTACTTAACACCTTCCGACCTTTTATTTCCATCCCCTACAAATAAACAGAAACCTTACGATTTTCAATCTGCATGGAAAGGAGCTCTTAAAAGGGCTCAAATCAATGATTTTACATTTCATGATCTTCGACATTCGACTGCATCATATTTAGCTGCAAACAAGCGAACGCTTTATGAAATCGGTAACCTATTAGGACATGAAAGTCCCCAAACGACTAAAAGATATGCTCACTTAGGAATCGAACATACCTCACAAATGATCAGAGAACTTGATCAACAAATTTTTGGAGAAAAAAATGATAGTATTTAAAGGGAACATCTATCCCGAACCAATATTAATACCTGTAAACGAATTTGAGTTCAAAAGGTACTCAAAACGCTCATACATCTCTACTATAGAAGCGGCATTTTTAAATAGCGGATACTTACCCGAAAGCGAAGATCCTAAAATTTTTAATAATCCTTATTTTAATGACATTTATAGACTATATCAAGATTTAGAAGATGCGGCACAGTCTGTGAAAATTGAAGGTCTTTTAAAAAAAGATGGGGTTTATAAAGCTTCGTTACTCAATTGGTGCCGTTACTTACACCGCGAAGATTTCATTATTCCTAACATGATATGGGATATATACGATTACAAGATTCTTGCAAAGAAGAGTCCTTTACAACTACAAAACCTAGAACAACAACTAAATTCAAAACGCGATTTGCTCGAAAAGGAAATTCTAAATATTTGCTGGAAATTTCCGAATATACCAAGAGCATATTATCGTCTACATCCAGCTATTCAAAACCTAGAACCCTTTAATTTGGGTGATCATTCATTTGAAGATCTTGTTAGTGAAATTTCAAAAAGGCAGAGTTTAAAACCTCGGAAACTCGGTCGACCCAAGAAGAATTTTCTGGCTGAATACGAAACTGCTTATCCAGAGCTTAATGGTTGGTTCATTTCTATTCGTCATGCACTTACCAAGCAAAAATGCAATTCATAATTGCTTTGTTTTCATGCTATCCAAAAAAGGCGTAAAAAAGTACTTAATCGAATTCCGATTTCCGTAATTTTTTCCGCTTTTTTTTCTTCAGAATGTTTGCGTCAATATAGAGCAAGGCACAAGCCATAAAATTAAATTACAGCAACATGAAGAAGGAGAAAAATGAACACCGAATCAAGAAGCAGACTCGTACCCGTCACAAAATGGAACCAATACCATCCATGGCCTTCAATTGGAGGAATAAGACACTTGATAGCTCACAAACAAGAAAAAAAATGCGAACAAATCTTTGTAAAAGCGGGCGGAAGATGGTTAATAGATGAACAAGCTTTTTTTAGCTGGGTTTATTCGAGTAAGGGGGTGCAAAATGTTAAATAGTCAAATCAATTATGATGGTTGGGACCTTCCTGACAATCTTGATGAACATATACTGCCAGAGTGGCCTACCGATATACTTCCAAAATCATTAAGTGATTTTGTAAAAGAAGTTGCAAGATCCACTGAAACACCCATTGAAATGGCTACTCTTCTAGCTTTATCGACTATTGCAACAGTTTCGATGAAAAATTTTATTGTTCACATTCATGATTCATATCAAGAGCCATTAGCGTTATGGACTATGACCATCCTGCCATCTGGATCAAGAAAATCTAATGTATTTAATCTGATTACAAAACCTTTTATTGATTTAGAAAATGAAAAGATATCAGAGCATGTTAAACAGTTTGGAAACCATGACAGCAAAATTAAAACTCTGGAAACAAAAATAAATCTAATTCGACAAAAAGCTGCAAAAGCTAGCACTCAAGAAACATACGAAATCCACCAGCAGAAAATCGAACAACTTGAACTAGATATCAAGGAAATGTCTCGTCCGCTTCAAATGTGGACAAGTGATATAACTCCAGAACGCTTAGGTACTTTAATGGCTCAGAACAATGGCGCAATGTCAATTTTAAGTGATGAAGGCAATATTTTTGACATCATGGCTGGCCTTTACTCGAGGGGTAAGAGTAATATAGACATATTCCTAAAAGGTTTCTCGGGTGGGTCTGTAAGGATTGACAGAGGAAACAAATCACAAGCAAATATCACAGAAGCATTAATATCTATTGGAATCACTGTTCAACCTTCTGTCATAAATAATTTATGTAAGAATGAGATATTAAAAGGGAAAGGACTATTATCTCGATTTCTTTATAGCTATCCGATATCCAATATTGGGTTCCGCACGAATAAAGAAGGGCCAGTAGATAAATTACTGCAAGAAACCTTCAATAATTCTATCAAGAAATTGTTGGAATTCAAGGTGTTAAAAGAAAAAAACAAGCACATGCTAACCATCGAAACAGATGCTTACGAAAAATGGATAGAGAATTCACAGTCTATCGAAAGACGAATACATCCTGAAATCGGCCATCTTACAGCTATTCCCGACTGGGCTTCAAAACTGAGTGGACAAATCATTAGAATAGCCGCTATCTTACATGTTTATGAACATGCTTATGATAAGCCCTGGGAGCATAAAATTTCACTTCAAAACATGAATCGAGCAATTAAAATGGGACACATACTAACTGCTCATGCTTTAAAAGCATTGCACCCAGAAAGCAATAATGACCATTTGATAGCTCGGGAAATTCTCGATTGGGTAAAAAAGGAAAAACTGAAAAAATTTACTCAGAGAGAGTGCTTGAGACGGTTTCGTCGATATAAAAAAGACACGCTAAGAAAGGGAATCATCGTTTTATTAGAACATAATTTTATTGCTGAACATAGAATAACAGGAAATAAAGGTTGTCCAACAATAATTTTCGAACTCAATCCATTCTTCACAAACCCAGTAAAATAACCAGATAATGAACAGGACAATTGGGACAAAAAGGACAAT
>JAGROB010000092.1:0-2481 GCA_020440465.1 Chlamydiia bacterium | reverse complement strand
ATTGTCCTTTTTGTCCCAATTGTCCCTTACACATCAAGTGTTATATATGATCGCGTCTTAAAGTTTACCCTATCATCTCTTCCATTATCGGGAAGAAAAAACACAACATCTGCTTTAAGATCTATGGTCTCTGGATTAAAGTCGGAAGATGCATCGTAAACAACACACACAACCCTCTTTTTTGTCTGTTGTTGATAAAGGCTTTTTTCAAGGATAATTAAACGGTTTTGATTCTTCCTTCTCATTTAAGCTCCCCAGCCCTTACAATATCTTCCAATGATTGCAGTCTCAATTCAATATCACAAGCTTCAAGGGCTTTAGAATATGACTCTATTGCTCTGGACAATGATTCACCCTCAGATGGTGAAATCTCGCCCTTGAAAACAGCAGATAAAATTAACTGCGAAGCAGTTAGAATATCTTGATATGTCTTAATCACAGGAATATCGAGTTGAATCGGACGATCTTTACGTGGGGGAACAAAGCGCTCTAAAATCATTTTAGCGGCTTGCATATTTCCATCAAGCGCTTCATCTTCAATCCTTTGACAAATACCCACTAACGAAGCTTCAAGAAACTGCTCTGCCGCTAATGTTGATTTATTTTTGGAACCCTTTGGCCGTCCATTGGGGTTACCTGATACCCCCTTTCTAAACTTTCCTGAATCCTGTTTTAACCCTGTATTATCAGGCATGCACCATCTCCAGTTATTTCAGAAACTTGTTCTATTATAGTTGAGACCGAAACCAAGGTAAAAAAATTTGTTTTTCTGTTTAAATGAATAATACTACACACTAATCAGAAAAACCAACAACTTCCTACTGATATTTAAGGAATTACTGCACCGTAATCCAGCAGCAAATTTATCAAAAATTGCTGATACCATTTCTGCTGAAAACTTGCTTCTGAATCAAATATACGTAAAGCGATACCAAGGGGCGATTTACTAAAAACTTCATTTGGACTCTTATTGTCATTAATAGCTTCTTGAATCCAAAAATTTGGATCTGCGCCATTTGTCAAAAGAAAATGCAAACATTCAAGTGCTTGCAAATTACAAGGTATATTCCCATCCAATTTCTTCGCTTCGCTCCATACATAATTCATCGAGGTTCTTACAACATCTGTCTTATGAATATTACACCCCAAATCAAGAGCAAGCTGAATCAACTCACACTTCTGACCCAAAATTGAGGAGTGGAGCATATCAATTAAATTCACATCAGCACCTTGATCAAGGAGCATATGAACCATTTCCACATATCCACAAGCAAGAGCAGAGCTGAGCAATCTACCACTTTTTTGATTGATATCAACTCCCCTATCCAGTAACTCTTTTACAAGTTCCACTTCATTGAACATGCATAAATAGACAGTTGGACTACCCTGTCCAAAGTCAACAAGCTGATCTACCTGTATCCCCTTGTCGATAAGCTTTCTCACCAACATCTGTTGATGATCACTTAGACTTTTTTGCTTATGTATAAAGCTTGCTCGGTATAGCACCCTTTGAAGAGCATTGATTTGATGGTGATGTTTACTAGGTTTTAGAGAGTAAGCACAGTCTTTCCTATTAATATCCATTGTATAGTCTACAATCAAAAGAGCTGCCCGCAAATCATCTACTTCTATCGAATAATTTAAAGCTGACCAGGCAAGTGGATTATCACAGTAATCCAAAATTTTCTGAGCATCGTTCTTATCTATTTTTTTTAATTTTTCTAGTTTTTCAATGTTTACATCATGAACTTCATTTCCATAAGAAGCTGAAGTTAAAGACATAAAACTTAAGACAACTATCCTTAAAAATTTCATTTGAATGACTCCTTGACTAAAGATTTTCCAGTTGTGGTCAAGAGAGATTAACACCATGAGTGTTTTTTTACCACTCATAATGTGTGGTATTCGATCAAATTTCCTTCTAGCCTTTCAACTAGGTTATCATGAAGGAATCTCACAACACAAAAAAGACCAAACCACGGACCGACTTTGGCAAGAAGGTCAGAATCAAGCGACACGAGCTAGGCATCAGCCAAGAAAAGCTTGCTGAGCTTGCAAATCTACATCACAACTACATCGGAAGTGTTGAAAGAGGAGAAAGAAACATCTCGCTAGAAAACATCCTCAAAATTGCCAAAGCCCTAAATTGCTCCCCTAAAGACTTAATGCCCTGAAAAAGCATATTCCCCCCTTAATTCAATCAATAATCAGAAGATTATAATTTAAATGTTACAAACATCACAGACTCAACAAAAAATTACAAAAATTAAATAGTTACATATATTTAATAAACAATTCTGATTTATGATATCATGATTCAAAAAACTAAGCAGTTTGAAATAGATCATGATATTTAACGAAGATTCTCGAGTCAAAATACCAACTATTCTTCATCTTATCCGACTTGGGTATAAATACCTCTCACTAAAAAAAAACTCCTGGGACACTAAAACAAATATATTCCTGGGTTCAAATTTCTAA
>JAGROB010000091.1 GCA_020440465.1 Chlamydiia bacterium | reverse complement strand
CCGAACGAGCTAGCGAAAAGGACTCAAAAGCCAAACTCACGCATCTGGAGGATCTGATCTACCTTCCCTGGAGCGACCTTCAAATTAAAACCGCTTTCGGACGAATGCTCCAAGAGGGCTTAATTTACAACAAAAAGGGAAGGGAGCTTAAAAAAGGGGACGACATGGGTCTTTCCCAAAGAGGCTATCAAAGCTTAAAAGACTACTTTTCTTCCCGCGAAACCCCAAAAATCCGCCTTTGGCTTGCGCCCACGCCCCTTGTCAAAATCCTTTTTCCCGATGCATGGGAAGAAGTAATCAAAACAAGAGAAGAATTTTACAAAGAAGTCACAAAAAAAGATGGTGCCGCGGATTCTAATGAGCTTTCCGCCCGTTTTGAAGACGCCTTCTCCGACAAAACCCCCTATCCCGAAATCATCGACTTCAAAGTCACTACAACCAATATCGTCGGTCGTTAATTTTAAGTCTATTAGGGGTAAATGACTTTGCCCACTCGATCGATATGATCTTTGAGATCGGTATTGTCGATGGTGTTGTAATCTATGAGATCAAATTCATATGGCATGGGAGATTCGTCATTCAACTTCCCTGAAATTTCTAAAACAATTGAGTCTAACCCTTCTCCCTTTAGCGCCAAATCGACATCAGATCCTTTCTTATGGGTGCCAAGGGCTCTTGAACCGAATAGAGAGACCTCTTGTATGGCAGGATATTTTTTAAAGATCTCGAGGATATAGCTTAAGTCCTCTTGGCTTAATCCGAACATAAGTCTTTTAGCGTTTCATAAACTTGCTCAATTTCGGGAAAATAGGTTTTCCGTATAAGATCAACCGCTTTGGTCGCTTGAGCATCGTTATAGGTATGTGAAAGCTGGTTTCGTTTATCTAGCATCTCAATCCAGACATGGCCGTTTTGAATGAGTTGGGCTGAAAAAGCCTTTTTAAGCACTTCTCTTGGAAAAGGGATGATCTCTCCTTGCATGGCTAGATAGTCTTTTAGGGTTTTCCAAGCTAGCTCGAAGGTAAATTCAAAAGACTGTACAAGCCCGGCAGCTTGCAACTTGTCATACTTTTCTTGCTCGACCGCTTCTTTCAAAAAAAGAAAGGCTCGCTCAAAGTTTTGAAATCGCTGCTTCCAACGCACATCTTTTGTCATAGACTCATTACTCTAGCAAATCCCCCAAGAGCAAACAAGAGATTTATGGGATGACGGGGAGGATGAGCTGACTCGGGTAGTCGGAGCCGACCCAGATAGAGTTGACGGCGACTTTAGGGGGGGCAACGGGATTGCCGTGGGCGTCCAGACGGACATTAAGATTTTTTTCAAAGCGGGGGTAGTTGGAGCTTGTGATTGAAACGCGGATCTTGTGCCCTTTTGCGAAGACTAAGCTTGTCGCGTGAAGATCGACTTCGATCTCGTGCGGTCTTGCGTGGTGTTTGTTGGAAAGGGAAGGGTGCTCCGGGAAAAAGCTTCCTAAACGAGCCGTATTATCCGTGATTAGAATGCTTCTTCCGTCGGGGTAGACGTCGGTAAGGCGAACTACGACATCAGTGTCATCGCAATCGGTAGAGACATAGAGTTTTGCCTTGATGCTGCCGGTCACTTCCAAATCTTCTTTCAATTCGGGAGAAGTAAAAACGAGGACATCGGATCTTTCCTCAATTGGGCGTTGATCTTTCGGACCCGACTCTAAGAAAAGATTTCTTCCTCCTACAGTCGGCGTGGGGTCATTCGGATCGTAAAGGTAACGGAAGCACTTATCGCGTCCGAAATCCTTTTCGAAGGAAAGTCCCTGGTCCGCAGTTAGATGAAGGGAGGCTGGTTTTGAAGGAATCGGCCAGGTTGCCGCCGTTCTCCAACGATTTCCTTTAGAAGGGGAGCCGTCAAAGGGACCCATGACATAGTACGTGACCGCGGGAAGTCGTTCGACGCCGTTATCAATTCCCTTAAGGTAAAAGTCAAACCACTTTAAGGGGCTGAAGGCATCGGGGAGTTTATTGGCTTGATCGGGGACGGCAAAATCGCCAATCTTTGTTTCGACCGGCCAAAAATGGGCCCAGGGTCCGATGATTAGCTTTTGCTTCCCCTTAGCTCCCGGAGCGCCTTCTTCTTGACGTGCCTTGAATGAGACAAGCGTTCCTTCCAAAAACATATCGAACCAACCGCCGACAAAAAGTGCCGGAACTTGAACGGCGTGGGCTCTTGCGTTAGAGTCCATGCCGGCCCAAAAATCATTATAATGGCGCTCTCGTCGAAGTAGCTCTTTATGGCACGGATCTTTGGCGTAGTAAGACAGCCACGATTCGATCTGGTGCTTCATCAGCTGGCCCTGGCTATAGGCGGCGTGGTGATAGATACTGCCACAGGCGAACTGGATAAACTGTGCTTTTAAAGCTTCGGGTGCCGTTGGGGCGAGCATGAGCTGCGAGATCCCCAAAGCAGAAGGGCCGGTGGTCCCGATTTTTCCATTCGAAAGACGACTTTTAGAAAGCCATTCGACGGTATCATAGCCATCTTGCGACTCTCCCCAGCCATCGTGAATGCACGGCATAATCTTTCCGTCTTGATCGGAGGCGCTTCTCGTCTCTTGAATCGCAACCATATAGCCCGATTTTACAAAATCAAGCGCAGCCAAAGCTGGAGCAGCATGTCTTCCGGAAGGGCTTCGAACTAAAATGGTAGGAAGAGATCGGGATCGGGGCGTGGGAAGGTAGATATCTGTTAAGAGCTCCTTCCCATCCCTCATAGGGACTTTTAGAGTCATGTCCGGCTTTACTTCCTCTTTCGCAAAAAGCGCGACGGAGATGATAATAAATAACGCGAACAATGACTTCTTCATGTCACCTGAAATAAAAATAAATTAAGCGGCCAGCTTGCTAGCTAATCTCGATTTAATTCGGCTCGATTTATTCTTTTTGTATAAACCTTTTTTAGTTGCTTTGTCTACTAAAGAATACACTTCGTTAAGCGCGTTGGCTTTGACTTCAGCGTTTTCTTGAACCAAAGCTTCTTTATAGGTTCTTACAGCGGTTCGGATACGAGACTTAAATGCTTTATTCTGAAGGTATTTCTTCTGAGAAGTGATATCTCTTTTTAAAGCGGTAGGTCTTTTAACTTTCTTTTTTGCTTCTTTTTCTGCCACGTGTGAACTCTCTTGAATTTTAACAGTCAGGCCATCATTATACATAGCCTAACTATAAGAGTAAAATGAAATCTTCTTCCCTAATTGAAAGGCTGCAAAAGCTTTACCCCGATTCTTCTAAAAACACCCTGAAACTGTGGATTAAGCAGGGGAGAGTGTTAGAGGAGGAAAACGGAAACGTTAAACTGCTCCCCAAACCCCGGTTTACAGAGACGGGGGGTATAAAAATTCTTTACCGTGATCGCTACCTTGTGGTTTTGGAAAAACCGGAGGGAGTGCTTTCGGTTAAAGCCGCTTTCGAGAGTCAAGAAACCCTTCACAAGTACGTCAAAGAGACTTTTGGGGCTAAAAATGCTAAGGTAGTTCACCGTTTGGATCAGGGTACCTCCGGGGTCATTATGTTCGCTTTGGAAGAAAAAGCTTACGAAAAACTCAAAAAAATGTTTGAAAAGCATGAAGTCGATCGCCGCTATAAAGCGCTTGTAGAGGGGCGCCTTCATCCCAAAAAAGGGACGTGGAAGTCCTATTTATGGGAGGATAAGGCGTATAAGGTTCACTCTAGCCAAGACCCCGATTCGGGAAGAGAGGCGATTACTCATTATAAGGTGCTTCATGAAACTAAAAATTTTAGTTTAGTTGAGTTTAAACTGGAAACGGGCCGAAAAAACCAGATACGGGTCCATGCTGCGGAAAATGGCCATCCGATTGCCGGCGACACTAAGTATGGTTCCAAAAAGAATCCTATCAAACGACTTGCATTGCATGCTTTTTCTCTGGAATTTACGCATCCTATTCTCGACAAAAAGATCAAGGTGAAGTCCCCTTTGCCGTCCTCTTTCGACAAATTCGCATCCTAAGAAAAAATAACAATTTATTGTGATGTGATGACTTTTAATTTCTTATTGATCCCGCTAGTTCCAAAAATGAAAAACGCAAAGG
>JAGROB010000090.1 GCA_020440465.1 Chlamydiia bacterium | reverse complement strand
TAATCAATTCGTTATCAGCATCTTTCTTATTGATTTGTTCCAGTGTTTCAGGAATTTTTCGTTCATCAACAACCTGATCAAACCTCTCCATTAATCTTTTAATCAACTCGTCTTTTTTTTCAGTCTCTTCAGGAATCATTTCTCGTAATCCCTTTAAAAAATCATCTCTAAGCTCCTCGATTCGAAGGGGTTCAATCTCAGATTCACTATCCAAAATGCGATCTATTACATGGCTTTGAATGACTCTAGCCATCCATTTAAGAGGCAAACCGTCATAAAACAAGCTTACTTCATCAATCTTTTGAGAATTGGGGGCAAGTTTCTCTTTTAAGTCAGCCAACTCCCTTTTAAAATTAAACTCCTCTGCCAATAGTTGACTCAACATCGTGGGCAGACGCATTTTTTCCCCTTTTAGATCCTGGAACGCTTCATTTGTCGCTCCTTTTTTCGATGAAAATGCTTCAAGCTCATTTTCCACTTCAGCTAAACGGCCTTCTATTTCGCTCTTTTTACGAATAATTTGATCGACCTTACCTTGAACGGCTCCAATCTCATCATTAAGGGTTTTTCTCTCTTTTTTTAAAGCTTCTAAAATTAACCAACCATCCGGACCTACAAAAGGATTACGATTAGCCTCTTGAATCGCTTCTAAACGGACCTTAATTTGACCTTCCAATAGAGTAAGCTCATCGGAAAAATTTCGTTTAGCTTCTTCGCTAAGCTTATCCGAGTGTCGAGTAAGCAGAAAATGAGCTTCTAAAAGGGATGCTTTCAACCGGATGAAATCTGAGATACTCAGATTCGTTGGCTTTAAGTTGGACTGAATTTGTCGTATGTTTGTCCTGATGATAGATTCCTCAGGGGGTTCAATTTTCAATTCCAAATCAAAATTTATGGTTTGAGCCATTTTTTCAATCATATCTTGGCTCAAACCCAATTTTTTCAAATCCCCCAAGAACTCAGTCCGCAACTTCTCTCTAAATGCCGAACTTTGCAACGCTATTTGTAAGTCAAAGGCTTCGTTTCTTAAGAAAGCTTGCTCTGCTAGCTCAAACCTTTTGAGCCCTAACCACTCCTGAAAGAACCTTTCATTGGGGATTATTGTGACTCCGGACGTTTCCGTTGCCCCCAATGCTTTTCGTAAATTCAGCACCTCACTTTCCAGTCGATCGGCCTGTCGACTAAAGTCAACTGCAGTACCCTCTGGCTTTGGCGCTTTAGAATCTAATCTAAATAGCTTTTTAGCAGCGTTCAATAATCCGGATGTATCGCTTTTAGCACTACTTTGCGCTTGAGCAACACTCTGAGATCTACGAATATTAACTCGATCTCGTTCTTCAATCTTGTTAAGTAAAATAAAATAATCTTTGTTTTCTGCTCTTTGAATAAACCGATTCACATGCCGTTCGTAAAACAAATTCACTTTATCGTTCAGTAAATTTTCAACTCTTTGATATTGATCCTTCACACTTTCAAAGGTAGGATTTGAAGAGAACCTGTCTTGTGCCTCACTTGAGATATTTTCTTGCTTTTTAAATAAATGCTCTAAAACGGCTAATTCTTTCTTGGCAATTTCAATACGGTCTCTTGCTTTTAGTAGTTCACCCAAACCGATTTGGGATCTTGCTAGCAGTTGATTAGCTTCTTGAATATCGCTTTCAAACTTTCTTCGCTCCCCTATGAAATTAGAGTCTAAGCTAAATCGAGCGGCAATGTACTTTTCTGAAGTCACCTGCGATCTAAATAAAAAACCCTTACTTTCTATGTCACGTGTGATCTCATTATCCAAAGCTACTCGAGACGGAGGTTCCATCAATTCTGATTCGACGATGAACTTTGATGCCTCTTGAGCGTATTCTTCATAATGTCTTTTTGCTTCCCCGTAAAGATCTAAGACTTTTTGCAAATTTTCTTCCGAAGGATTTTCTCGAAAGTTTTTCTCGGCTTGTATAATCTTCTCTTCATCCTCTTTAGCTTTTAACTCGTATGCTTGCTTTAAGTTGTTGAAATCGCTTCTTAAATCATCCATTGCTTTGTTTCTCAAGTTTTCAGAGACTGCAAAAGGTGTCTCATGAAGAGCTAGATAACTTTTTACAATAGCTTTATTCTGTTCAATAGTTGGCTTAACGGGATCCGATCCACCGATAGTAAAGAACAAGATTCTTCGCTTTTTTTCAGGACTATAGTCACCTGCATAAACCACTCCTTTAAGAAGTCTTTCATGATTTTCTAACAGCTCGATTTCCCCTTTAAGATCGTTAAGCATTGCTTTATCAGCCACGGTTCTTATTCTTCTGGCTTCAATCTTACCACTGTACTTTTCTTCCTCAATAGGCTTCACTTGTATGCCAATAATAGTTCGGGCAGTCGCATCTAAACCCCCACCTACAATAGAAACCTTACTTCTTATGTCATCCTCATCCGCCGATCTTTCTTTTTCAGCGGCAATATAAATGGCTCTCATCTGTCTTAATAGATCCTCGGTTTCAAGCAGCTCGCTTGCCATTTGAGAACGTGAACCCAACCTTTCGGCAGAAGTTTTGTATTTCGCCTCCATCCCTTTTACCGCATCTCTCATAGCGTATGCTCGGCCTAAAGCTACTTCAGTTTCACAAGCTTTGTCGTCCCTTAGCGCACGCTCATGCTCTATTGCAACGATGTCAGAATCTTTTTGCCAGAATTTCCACCAGCTATGCTTGACCGCTTTAGCTACTTTGACTTTAGATGTTTCATCGAATGAGCTATCAGGGTTCTTCCTTTCATGTACGTACTCAACTGTCACCTTGCTTTTCTGAAGACTTTTTGCCTCTTCGCTCAGATTATGAACCTATCCAACTAAATCA
>JAGROB010000089.1 GCA_020440465.1 Chlamydiia bacterium | reverse complement strand
TTAAATCAGGGCGCGACGTGTCTAAAACGATTCCAGTAGAGGAAACGCCCCGAGCTTCCGCAAGGGTATCAGCAGAGACATTAAGGGATTGGCTCGTTGCAGGTTGAAAGCCTGTGGCGTCGAAAAGAGGCTCATCCGTAGGTCCAATAGGGCCTGATCCAATGGGTGTTGAAGACATAGAAACTCCAAAGTTTTTGGAGTTAGCTTGGGCGGACCTATTTCACAGAAAATTTAATTTTCCTTTGGTGGAAATAAACCCGTTTATCTATTTAACCTTATTATAACACATTTAATATTTTGTTTGAATAAAGCGTAAAATAATTGGTGTCTGAATGCGGTCTTAACCGTTTTTTAATAAAATTCTGCCAGGCCGTGGGCGTTTCGGCAAGGTTGAGTTCGAAAAAAGCGATCGGGACTTCGCTATCGGCTTGAGTACGAATGGCTTTAGCTAAAAGAGGTATAGCTAGCCTTTTAAATCGCCACTCGGGGAAAAGGAATAAGTGGCTGTAGTTTATGGTGTTTTTATCCATACGGTGGGTTTCCATCCAGCCGGCGATTTCATCTTTATGCTTTAAGAGATAAGAGTTTAAGGGTTCCACGGGAAAGTTGCTGTCTCTTCCCGATAGAAGAATGCCCTCATTTTTCCCATAAATTAGAAGGGCTGATTTATCGGCAGGGGTCATTTCTTCCCAAGGGACAAGGGAAAAATTTGCTGGAAGCCTGCCCGGATTTTCATACCAAGGCGGGTTAAAGTGGCTTAAATCGAAGAAAAAATTTTCAAACAGACGGATAGGGGCACTAAAATGAGCCCTTTTTAAAAGGGATAAAGTCTCCGGTGTCTCGGGAATTTCGATCGTGACCTTTATGACACCCATTTTATTAAGCTTTAACTCTAAGTGGCTTAAAAGGCTAAAGCCGATCCCTTCCCCTTGCTTTTCGGGTTTGATGAAGAGGCTTTGTATATGGGCGATAGGGGAGTCTTCCGCGGCATCCGCAACGATAAGTCCCACAAGGTTATCACCTTCCATTGCGGCCAAAAGGAGGCAGTGCTCCCGATTTTCGGGCCGCTTTACCCACTGGCGAAACTCGGGGTCTAGCATGCCCAGCACTTCAGCCCGGTCTAAAGTCTCTTTCCCCAAAAACTCATACTTCACCATGCTCTTAATCTTTTACCAGAGAGAAAGATAAATACAAGCTCGTTTAAATTTTTTACCACAAAGACACAAAGGGCGGCTTTTTCCGCCCTTTGTGTCTTTGTGTCTTTGGGGAAAATTTAAGCGATTTTGGGGTTTTTGCGCTCTACAATCGGCTCGCTTTTTTGCGTCACATTCTCTTCTTTGATGATAATGCGCTCGACATCCACTTCGGACGGAATTTCAAACATGAGATCCCGCATTTGCTCTTCAAGAATCATACGAAGCGCTCTTGCGCCGGTTCCTGTCTCTTGTGCTTTTTTGGCAATCGCCTTTAGGGCTTTCGGCTCAATGATAAGCTCAACTCCCTCAAGCGCGAAAAGAGCAACGTATTGCTTTAAAATAGAGTTTTTTGGCTCCGTCAGAATCTGGATAAGGTCTTCTTCCGTAAGTTCATTGAAGTTGGCAATACTATTGAAGCGTCCAATAAATTCGGGAATTAAGCCGAATTGTACAAAGTCTTCAGGCTCTGCGCAGGATAAAAGCCAGTTTTTTTCGTGATTGATTTCGGCACTTGACTTGCCCTCATCGTGAAAACCGATCTTGGAGCGGCCCAGCCTTTTGGCGATGACTTTATCTAAATTGACAAAAGCTCCACCTGCAATGAACAGGATGTTGTCGGTGTTAACGCGGACATACTCTTGGTTAGGGTGCTTGCGACCCCCTTTTGGCGGCACGTTGGCCACAGTCCCTTCCACAATTTTTAAGAGCGCTTGTTGCACTCCTTCTCCCGAAACGTCTCTTGTAATTGAGACGTTAGAGGTGGTTCTTCCGATCTTGTCGATCTCATCGATGTAAATGATCCCTAATTCAGCCTTTGCCACATCGTAATTTGCCGCCTGAAGCAGTCTGACGATGATATTCTCAACGTCTTCGCCTACATAACCGGCCTCGGTCAGAGTGGTGGCGTCCGCAATTGCAAAAGGGACATCTAAAATTGTGGCAAGCGTTTTTGCGATCAGGGTTTTTCCCGAGCCGGTGGGTCCAAAAAGCATCACATTCGACTTCGAAAACTCGACTCCATCTCCTTTATGAAGGTGTTGGATACGCTGGTAGTGGTTATAGACGGCGACAGCAATCGTTTTTTTTGCCGCCTCTTGTCCCACGATAAACTCATCAAGCCTTGCTTTAATTTCTTTGGGCTTTAAGTTTTTAAACTCAAATGATGACTTGGGCGCTTCTTTATCCAGAATCGTATTGCAAAGCTTAATGCAGCTATCGCAAATAAAGGAAGAGGGGCCCGCGATAAGCTTATCCACCGCTTCTTCCGATTTTCCGCAGAAAGAACACGTGTGGCCAGATTCAAGGGGGTGTTTTTTATCGGTCATGTCTATTTTTTGGGTTTGGGAACAACCACTTCATCAATAAGGCCATACTCTTTAGCCTCTTTTGCGCTCATGAAGTAGTCTCTTTCCGAGTCTTGTGCAATTTTTTTTACCGATTTACCGGTTCTTTCAGCCAGGATTTCATGAAGAACTTTTTTTAAGACTAAAATCTCGTTGGCTTGAAGTTGAATGTCGGACGACGTTCCACCGATCCCGCCGGAGGGCTGATGGATCATGATTCGGGAGTTTGGCAGAGCAAAACGCTTGCCCTTTGTCCCGGCTGCAAGCAATAAAGCGCCCATAGAAGAAGCTTGTCCGATGCAGTAGGTATTGACATCGCAGCCCAACCAAAGCAGGGTATCGTAGATAGCTAAGCCTGCGGTAATCAAGCCTCCCATGGAGTTGATGTACAGGTGAACATCTTTTTTCGGATCTTCCATTTTTAAAAACAGAAGTTGTGCCACTACGACGTTTGCGACGTGATCATCGATATCGGTTCCGATAAAGATGATCCGGTCTTTTAACAAACGGGAATAGATGTCCATAGAACGCTCGCCGCGTCCGGTGTCTTCGATTACATAAGGTGTTAAAGAGGCTTTAGGTCTCTTCATTGGGTTTTCCATCATATTCCTTTCCGATTTTAAAGTAGGTATATCCCTTTATAATGGACCTTACAAATTTTTTTCGATGATTTTATCAAGCACCGCTTCTGTTAAAAGATCTCTTTCGATTTTTTGGAAGATCATCGGATAGTCCTCTTCGGGGACTTGCTGCATGGTTTTCATGTAGTGTTGGGTAAGGACTTGCATCATACGCTGGTTGATCGCCTCCTTCGAGGGACGTTCAATACCAATCCGACTTGCCAAGTGGGGGACAAGGTAGGCAAAACGAACCACTCCCATGCCGTTATCCATTAGCTTTTTCTTATACGCTTCGATCTCTTCCGGGGATTTTTTGGGATCGATATCTCTTTTGGTCATCTCGGATGAGTCTTTCTCAAGGTTTTTAAGATCTGTTCCGGGTAGGTCAAAGGGATGTTTTTCGACCAAAAGATCGCGCATTTTCATGCGGATTTGGTCTTGATAGGCCAACTCCGCGCTTTTTTCAAGCTCCAGGCGGATGTTCTTCTTTAAGTTTTCTACGTTTTCGACCCCTGCTTTTTTCGCAAGCTCATCATCCAATTCGGGAAGCTCTGCGGTTTGGATCAGGTTAACGGTGATTTTGCAGTTTCTGGGGACAAACTCATCTTCGGAGTCATTGTCTTTTTCGGAGACCCCCTCTTTGGACTCGCCCGGCTTAAGACCAATGACGAGATCGCGGGCCCACTTAGGCATTCCGCCATCGACAACGTGAAAGCGGCTGTTTTCATAGGCTTTAAATTTAGGCTCATCAATAACGTCGATATCGATGACGACAAAGTCGCCTTCTTGAGCCGCTCTTTCAGAGACTTCATTCCACTTTGCGTGGTAAAGCTGGATCTCTTTTAGGGTTTTTTCCACTTCGTCATCGGTGATGACACGCTTTTTCGGGGGAGTAATTTTTAAGTTATCGGTATCTACATCGGGAACCGTGGGAAACGTTTCGTAGTGGAAAATAACTTTAAAACCATCGTCTGTCTTCTCGAATTTATCGACTTGGACGCCTCCTTCTCTTTTCAGTGGGAAGCACTTGGAAAGATTTACGGCATCGGAGACAGCCAGTTGCGACGCTTCTTGTTCGAACTCGCGATCGATTAGATTGCCATATTTTTTTTCTAACAGATCGGCGGGTCCTTTTCCGGGTCTGAAACCGGGAATTTTAGCTTCCTTACTGATCGTTTTAAGAGCTTTTTTTCGAAGATCTTGAGCTTTCGATCCCTTGACTTCCGTGACAAAGCGCACCGTACAATTCGGCAGCGACTCCATGGTAGCAGTAAGATAGTCGTTTTTAAATTCTTGTGTTGTCATGAGAACCCTTCCCTGGTTTTTTCGGTCGAAAGATTAGAAAGCGGATGATGAGATTCGAACTC
>JAGROB010000088.1 GCA_020440465.1 Chlamydiia bacterium | reverse complement strand
ATATTATTATACTATTTTTTTAAATTTTGTGAAGAGAGGGTAAATTAACCATTTCTTAATTTAACTAAACGCCAGCCTAATATCGATGTTAATCTTAATATAAACTAAATACTTTTGAAGCTCCACATAGTATTCATTGGAACTGTAATCGAAATTTTTAAATCGGGCTCTTCCTCAAGAGGTTACTTTAGAGTCTGATAGCATTTTGAGACATCTTTAAAATTCTCCTTTTCTTAAAGCATCTTATACCTTAAATCCTAGGGTAAAAGGAAAAATAAAATGCCCAAGCGACAATTTGAAGAGTTTTTTTGTTTCGTAAAGATTTTCTTGCGACTTTACAGAATGGCTCGGGGCGTGTTAGTCGGAATTTCGACATTAATTTTATTGCTAGCCGTATTATTTGCTTACTGGGAAGATATCGAAGTCTTTAATTCTGTGTACTTTGCATTAATAACCGCCATGACTATAGGCTATGGAGATATTGTCCCCCACACCGATTTGGGAAAAGTAATTAGCACACTCATAGGTTTTTTAGGGCTGCAATTTTTTGGAATTATGATCGCTATTTCTACCCTATCGATGAAAAAAACCGTTAAGATCTATCTCGGAGAGGATCTATAACCCGTGGATTTTTTAACGTACGGAATCATCGCCACCTTTATTTTGCTTTACGGGGCCGTCTCCAAGCGACTTGCTTCAACTTGCATCACGGGGCCGATGCTTTTTGTTCTCTTCGGCTATTTTTTGGGAAAAGATACCACCGCGCTTTTTACAAGCCGCGCACACATGCTGGTTTACATCACGGCAAACATCACGTTAATCCTGATTTTATTTTCCGACGCTTCTCGCATCAACTTATCCCTTTTTAGAAAAGAGTACGATCTTCCCCAAAGACTCCTTTCGATTGGACTGCCGCTAACTATCGCTTTAGGAACAGTCACGGGAGCGTATTTTGTTTTACATCTTCCCTTATGGCAAGCGGCCGTTTTGGCAACTACCTTAGCTCCGACAGATGCAGCCTTGGCGCAGGCGGTGATCAATCTTAAAACTGTTCCGGAACGAATCCGAGAAGCGATTAATGTAGAAAGCGGGCTTAACGACGGTATTTGCTTTCCGATCCTATTGATGTTTTTATCGCTTGCAGACCCAGAAATCCCCACTTCCAGCTTTGCGTATTGGACAGCATTTATCAGCTTTCAACTGGTTTTAGGACCCTTAATTGGCGGTGTGATCGGCTATTTAGGGGGTAAGCTCGTTAATAAAGCGACTCAGCGCAAATGGATGTCGGAAAACTTTCAGCATCTATCCATTATTGCGCTATCGTTCATGGCCTTTTGTTTTGCCGACTTTTTGGGGGGTAACGGGTTTATAGCCGCTTTTTTCGCAGGGCTTATCTTCGGTTACGTAACGAAAAGGATCTTAAAGCCGATCTCGGAGTTTGGAGAGTCGGTCTCAAAGCTGTTTATCCTTTTAACCTTCCTTTTGTTTGGAGCGATTTTAGTTCCGGAGGCGATCACCCATTTCAGCTATCCGGCATTAATCTATGCCCTTATAAGTCTGACTGTAATACGGATACTCCCCGTAGCCATCAGCTTAATCGGCAAAAAACTCCCCCCGTACTCCAGACTCTATATCGGTTGGTTCGGCCCCAGAGGTGCAGCATCCATCCTCTATCTTTTGCTTGTCGTGGAAAGATACAACCTTTCGTACGAAAGCACGATCTTTGAAGTCACCACACTCACCGTCCTTCTCAGCGTCTTTTTACACGGCCTTTCCGCAGTATGGGCTTCTGATCGCTATAGCGAGAGTTTGTCAATAAACTCTTAAGTCAGGTACATTGACCCATGTGATTAAAAAAAACTTACTACTTTTATGTCTTCTATTAACCGGTTGCTGCCGCTTCAGCTCCGATCCTTGTTATGCCATCCAGGAGGTTGAAGAAGAGATCTGCTTAAGAAGCGGAAACGAGATCTTATCGTACGATCCCAACCCATGCTGGTTTGACGAAAAGCTTCAAGAGCCGCTCGATCTTGATGGCGCCATTCAAATCACTTTATTGAATAACCCCCGCATGCAGGCGCTTTATTGTGAACTTGGCATCTCCCAGGCTGAACTCATGCAGGCAGGTCTTTTCAAAAACCCGATCTTTAGCTTTTCCGCCCGCTACGAAAATTTAACCAACGCCGCGAGCATCATCGAAATGGGGCTGATGCAAAACTTTTTAGACATCTTGCTCAAACCCCAAAAAATTCGTCTGGCCAAAGAGGAGCTAAACCGGGTTAAAGCCCATGTCGAAGCGACGATCTTAGATATTATCTGGGAGACGAAGCGTGCTTTTTGGGCTTTAGACGCCGCTCAAAAGCGACTTTTAGTTCAAGAGGATATCCTTGAAGCTTCAGAACTTGCCTTCGACGCCGCAAAACGGCTTCGAGAGGCGGGCAATATCACCCGGATGGAGTTGGGGGTCGAAGAGGCGTTTTTTGTAGAGCTTGTCACTAAAGTCTCCTCCGCTAAAAACGCGGTTATCAACGCCCGCGAGGATTTACAAGCGCTTTTAGGCTTTTGCGAGCCAACCCAATGGCAAATCGAAAAGACTCCGCTTGAGATCGACCCATGTTTGCCCGATCTCGATTGTCTTGCTTTTGAAGCGCTATCAAACAGCTTAGATCTTAGGATGCTTTGGCAAGAGATGCGAATTACCTCTTTAAGCTACGGCATTCAGATTCAAGAAACGGTTGTTCCGGAGTTTTCCCTGGGCCCCGATTCCGAAAAAGAGCCGGAAGGGACCTGGTTTGTCGGCCCCGCGTTTTCCATTGGCGTTCCGTTATTCGACTTTGGCCTGGCTAAATCGGCAGAGGGGCGCTCGACGCTTTACAAATTGGGCTGGGACTATCAAGCTAAAGTGCTTGAGATACGAAAACAAGCCAATAAAGCGCGTTTTAGCTTAAAAACAGCCTGGGAAAACTTTACTCAAGCTAAAGAGGCTATTCTTCCCGCAAATGAAAGAGTTTTTCATGAAACCCACCTTCAGTTCAACGCTATGCAGTTGGGGGTGATTGAGCTATTAAAGATGAAGCAAACGGAACTGAATACGCAGCTCATGGCCATCGACTTTTTTGCCAACTATCAAAATTTGAAAGCCGATGTCGAAAAACTTCAAAGCGGCCGAATGTTAACGGGAGGGGGTCTATGAAGCTTTTTTGGTTCTCTCTTTTATGCCTGTCGGCTCTTTGGGGAGATAATTCAGAGCCCCTAACCACACTTTCCTCCCCCCCGGAAGCGTTTCCTCCCCGCCCCTGGGCAAAAGCGTTTAAAGCAAACCTTCCCCCGGCGGAGCCGGGAAAAGATTATACCCCTGTTGTCGTTCCCAACGGCTCAAAAGTAGACTATAAAGTGGTCGAGGGCGTTAAGGTATTTCACCTCACCGCGGAAGTGATCGATTGGAATGTGGCCGATAACTTAAAAATTAAAGCTTGGGGCTATAACGGCTCTTTTCCTGGACCTGTCATAGAGCTGGGGGCGGGGGATCGGGTGCGGATCTATGTCACAAACCGCCTGCCGGCCCCGACCACGACCCACTGGCATGGCGTCTTGCTCCCCTGCGGTATGGATGGCGTCTCCGCCTTAACCCAGCCGGCGATTAAGCCGGGAGAAACCTTTGTCTACGAGTTCATTTTTCCCGATCCCGGCACGTTTATGTACCACTCCCACCACGATTCCATGACGCAAGAAGGGATGGGGCAAGCGGGTATGATCGTGGTTCATGAAAGGCAAAAAGTCAAAGACCTTCGCCCTGATCGCGACTTTATGATCTTACTTCACGAGATGTCCATTCCCGTTCAAACGTCAAACCCCGACGCAAGCGCTATGTCGGGCTTTAATATTTTGACGATGAACGGAAAAGTATTTCCGAATACGGAGCCTTTGGTCGCAAAGCTGGGGGACAAGGTATGGGTGCGCTACGGCAATCTTAGCGCCATGGATCACCACCCGATTCACCTGCATGGCTACAACTTTAAAATCATCGGCTCCGATGGGGGGTGGGCCAAAGATAAATCGGTGCTAGTTCCCGAAACGACCGTTTTAGTGCCGGTAGGAGCCGTAAAAGTGATTGAGTTTTTAGCCAACAACCCCGGCGACTGGATTTTTCACTGCCACATGACCCACCACACGATGAACCAAATGGGACATGAGTTTCCGAATATGGTGGGTATGGATACCAATGGCTTTGATGAAAAGGTACGAAAGCTCATCCCCGGCTACATGACCATGGGAACCCGGGGAATGCACGATATGGCTCACTCCAAAATGCCGTTGCCCGAAAACAGCATCCCGATGTTCGGGTATACGGGGCAGTTCGGAAGCACCGTCTTGGGAGGGATGGCCAATGTCTTAAGGGTCAGAGAAGATTTAAAAGACTATAACGACACAAGCCCCTACGACTTTCCCAAAGGGACCGTGGCAAGACCCGCTACGGAAGAAGAGCTTTCAAGGGACGGTATTCAAACACATCAAGGAAAAGAATAATGACTCCAGCAACTCAAGCGGCACCCAAAGAACACTTTGCTCAAATTTTTGGACAGCTCTGTAACGGACAAGTTCCTCAGGAAGAGGTAAAATTTAAAGCAGAAAGGCTCTTTAGTTTAGTTGATACCGGAAAGGGTTGCCCGGACACGGAGTTAAACGATTTTGAAAAAAGAGCGGAATTCATTCATGATTTTACCATGGCTTATCTTAACTATACCTGCCGTCCCAAAGATAAGCGATCCGTATCAGAGCTAACTCAAAGCGCTTTTCTTCAACGTCTCACTCCACAACGGACTCAACTTGATGAAATAACAGAAAGGTATATTAAAACTGTCGTTATGCCTTCTCTTACAGGACTACCCGGAGTCGATGCGGAAGAGGGATCTGATGCGGCACTATGGCTAGAAAACTTTTTCTACTACACCCTTTCAGAAGAAAGTCTTAAAAAGCAAGTTGATCTCTTTAATCTCTTAAACGCTGCTGAATACTCCCTTTTTAACCAGCAAAGAGCCTCTCTTGCTAAAAGTCTTCTGCCTCTGTTTCAACAGGGACATATCCCTAAAGAAGACATCCAATTCTTTATTTCGTTTCTAAAGACAAGCGTTAAAAAATCTATTGAGGAACCAGATACGCCCAGCACCTTAATCAAAGAGCTTCAAGAGAATTTAAACGGAATGGCTCTAAGCACCTTTATCATGTACCTTAGCCTTGTCTGGTACGGAACTACACCCGAAAAAAGAGACGCCATCCGCGATAACTTGACCTTTACCTTAACCCGGTTTTTAATCACTTACTCTTAAACATGGGGTTGAAGGCAGATTAGCTGTCCTACCAAAAAAAAGAGGTTTTATGGTAGACTCAAGTCCCTTATGATTAAGACACTTTTCTCCTTAGCTCTTGTATTGGCTACCCTTTCCCTTTCCGCGGAAATTAGGGAGGTCAAAACGATGTCCGAGCTTGAAGAGACACTTATGAAGCTTAATGGGGGTGAATGGGTTCTTTTCGACGTCGACTATACGCTGACCGAACCTAAGGAGCCGGCGCTTAAAATGTCGGTCATCAAGCAGAACAAAGACAAGTTTAAGAGCGAGCTCAAAAGCTTCAATGAAAGTGAGAGGCTGATGGTTCCCGTTCTGATGGTCACTCAGTCAGAAAGTGTATTGACACAACCGGAATTTCCCTCGCTTTTAACTCGACTGCATGAAAAAAAAGTCAAAACGATGGGATTTACCGCCATCGACACGGCATCTCTTCCCGATGTTGGCTCTGTTCCCCGGTGGAGGGAAAAAGAACTTTCCCACTTGGCGCTGTTATTTGATCCCCCATTTCAAGCCTCGATCGAGTTCACCGACTTTCCCCCCTTTCGAAAGACGTACCCCCTGTATCATTCCGGCGTTCTTTACGCCAACGTCCTTCCTTCCAAGGGGGATGTCTTAAAGGCCTTTTTGGAACAGTTTTTTTTCAAGCCCCAAAAAATCGTCTTTGTGGACGATACCTTAGACAACCTCTTAAGCGTACAAGAAGCCCTTAAGGAAACAAACATTTCCTTTACGGGGCTTCACTACAAAATCGAGGCTGAAACGATTCCCGAAGTCACCGATTCTGAATGGCGACAGGTATGGGATAAGCTTAAAGATCGAGCCCGCTCGCTTGATTAACTTGAAAGTTAATACTCGGCGTTAAGGAAAGCTTTGGAGTTTTTCTCCATCTCTTCCGGCGAAAGGGCTTTGACTTGCGAGGCCAACGTCCAAAGGTAGCCGAACGGATCCATGAAAGAGCCAATGCGGTCGCCCCAGAACATATCTTCAGGCGCTCTTCCCGGTTTCGCTCCGCAGGAAAGGGCGTGCTCTATTGACTGATCGACGTTATCGACGTAAAGATAAAGCTTTATCGGCGAATCTCCGATCGTCTCGGCGCTTTTATAGCCCTTTTCGGGATACTCGTCGCCCATCATGATAATCGAGTCGCCAATGATGATCTCTGCGTGCAAAATCCCTTTACCCCCGGGACCCGGCAGAACGAACTTCTCTTTGGCGCCCAGAGCTTTTTTGTAAAACTCCATAGCCTTTGCCGTATCTAAAAACGTGAGCATCGGCGTGATCGAGTGGTACTCTTTGGGTTTATTTTGTGTCATAGTATCTCCTAACTTGAAGAATAAAATAGAGGCTCTAGTTTAATTTTTCAAGTAAAACAACCGAAGCAACGTTGTGAACTACCAGGGATAAAAGATGGATGGGCCAGCCGCGGAAAAATTGAGAAAAGGACTTCACAGATAAAAGGTCGGCCGGCTTTACTTCTTGCGAAAGGCGCTTAGTGTTCGCAAAATCGAATGGGGCGGAGACGATACTCACAATAAAGGCGACTTGCGTGCCGATATAGGTGAGCGTTGCCGGGTTTAAAGGCTTTTTATCCCGACGATAGGCCTCTCTTAAATGCTCTTGTGTACAAAGAAACGTCATCATACTCACCGATCGCTTAGCCCAAGAAACCGAAACCCCTTGCCAACCGCTCTCTAAAGCAGTGGATAAAGAAAATTTCGACTCCCCTGCCGCGGCCGAAAGCACTTTTCCCCTTTCAAATGGAGCCGAAAGCATAGCGTCCAGTGTGCCAATAAAAAAACCTGTTAATGCTTGCCCCAAAAAAGGGCTTTGAATGTGGGGTTTAAGCTCTTTTGGCATTTGGGTCATGACAGGCCACCACCAGGTGTGTCTTAGCCCATTTTTATAAAGCTGGGGGGTAAGCCCGGCGTAAAAGGCTTTAAAGCCTTCCTGCCGAAAAATTTCCATCGCGATTTTAATACAACTGCCCGAACCGGGTAGATTCTGCTGGCGGATTTTAATGACATCAAAGGGATAGATTAGGGTATCGACAAACACCCCGCGGGCAATTCCCAAAAAACTCGATTTCATAACGTCTGAATTAAGCATCACACCTTAAGCTCCGGGTTGGAAGTAAAGCGATTAAGGTCAAAAAGGCAAGCGCCATCCAGTACCACATCACGGACACCAAGACTCCAGTCACTTGATAGCAAAAAAGGGAGATAAAAGCACAAGGGCCCCCAAAAATTTGGGTCCCAATGGCATAAGAAAACGAAGCGAGACTTCTGGATGGGAGTCTATCAGATGCCCAGGCATGAAACGGGGCAAAATACAAGACGCCGAAAGAGACAAAAATCGCTCGTACGCCTATCACTAACAACAAACTCGCTCCTTTTAAACACATCAATAAAGGTCCCGCCAAAAGCAAAACCAAAACCGCTGCCACAACCATTTGAGAGTTTCGGTTGACTTTTGCAGCTAACCAGCCGAAAAGCGGTAGCAAAAGGCCATCTAAGAGTAGCAAATAGGTATTGATTTTCACCATCTCTTCTTTCGAAATATCGGTAATCAAAGGGATAAATCCATTCATCAATACTAAAGCAATGACATAACTTGCATAACCGAAGCCAGAGCCGATCACAACCGAAAAAACGCCTCTCCGATGCTCCCTTAGCTCTTGAATAAAAGGCTTTTTAGAGATAGTAATGGGTTTTCTGTCCCCTCTAAGCCAGAGTACGAAGAAAGACATGAAGGCCCCCATCAGGTACATGAGACGCCAGGAGTGACTCAATTGATAGACGACGAAAGAGGCGAGCATAAGTCCTAAGATCGTGGTGGCATTGAAAAGACCGCTCGCCAAATCTCTTTTAGCTTCGGGAACGGCCTGCATCAAAAGTTGTCCCCCACCCATCAGCTCCCCGGCTGCCATAAAGTTTTGAAACATCCGGGTCAAACATAAAAGAAATGGGGCTAAAATCCCCACCGAGGCGTATGTGGGAATAAAAGCCATCAGAAGTGATCCCAGTCCCACGCCGATTAAAGAGACTCTTAAACTAAAAAGAAGCCCCTTTCTTTCGGAAAGCCACCCAAAAAACCACGCGCCAAACGGTCTGGAAAGCATTCCCACCGGAATTACGGCATACGCTCCAATCAACCCCGTTAAGGGGTCCTCCGCTGGAAAAAAGTAAGGCGCCAAAAAAGGGGCTAAAAACCCATAGAGCGCTGTATCGTAGTGTTCGATCAGATTACACAGGCAAATGCCCAAAGAGAACTTGAAATTTTTTGACATACTCCACGCTTCCTACGCCGGCATGACCCGGATCAGGTTAAG
>JAGROB010000087.1 GCA_020440465.1 Chlamydiia bacterium | reverse complement strand
ACTTAAAGGAAGACGATTTCGTTACCCAACCGACAGGTAACGCCGGCGCCCGCGTCGCCTGCGCCGTCATCGAAGCCAATAACTAAAATAACAGGATGGGCAGGATCGCTCTATCGAGCGGCAGGATGTTATCCTATGTTAACATCCTGCCGCTCGATAGAGCGATCCTGCCCATCCTGTTATTTTATAACGCTCTAAACGATATCGCCGATCAGGGTTTGGTTTTGGACGGTGTGGATTTTGACACGTTGTAGGGTACCTGTGAGGGACTGATCCCCTTTAAAGAGAACGTTTTTCCAGCAGCGGGTGCGGCCTTTCATATAGGTCGGGTCTTTGAAGTTTTGTTTTTCGACCAGCACTTCTACCGTATCGTGGAGCATGGCAAGGCGTTGTTTTCTAAAGATGGGGCTTTGCAGCTCCGACAGACGTTTTAGACGCTCATCTTTGACTTCTTCCGGCACATCGTCTTTCCAACGCATCGCGGGAGTTCCCTGGCGTGCGCTATAAGTATAGAGGAAAGCTACCGAGTATTCGATCTCCTGCATCACGTCGCACGTCATCTGAAATTCTTCTTCAGTCTCCGTGGGGAAGCCGATAATAATATCGGTGCCAAGGGTAACATTGGGAACGATCTCTTTGAGCATGGCTACTTTTTCCATGTACTGCTCTTTCGTATAGATCCTGTGCATTTTTTTTAAGATGCGAGACGAGCCCGATTGGATCGGAAAGTGAACAAACTCGCAAAGAGAAGGCAGATCCCGCACGGCTTCCATCAGCTCTTTAGTAATGTCGATCGGATGGGAGGTCATGAATCGGATCCGTTCGATACCGGGGATTTTGTCAATCTGGTATAGTAGATCGTGAAAACGGGTGTTCCATTCCTTTTGATCTTTTCCGTAAGAGTTTACATTTTGCCCCAAAAGAGTCACTTCACGAGTTCCTTTTTCGGCAAGTTTCTTACACTCTTCAACGATATGTTCGGGCGGACGGGAAACTTCCGGGCCCCTGGTATAAGGAACCACGCAGTACGTACAATACTTGTCGCAGCCACGAATAATAGAGACATAGGCGGAAACCCCGTCATTTCGATCGGCCGCCATATAGTCTAATTCAAAAGTAAATTTGGTGTCGGTCCTCACTTCCGGTTTGCCGGATGCCATTACATTGTCAAGAACTTCATTTAAATGGTGTAAGTTATTTGTGCCTAAAACAAAATCGATATGGGGAAGCTTTGCCAGTAAAGTTTCTTTTTTAGCATTGGCCATGCAGCCCGTTACCCCGATAATCGCGTTTTTAGAGGGGTTTTTACCCAATTGGCCCAGTTTTCCCATGACTTTTCTTTCGGCAAGGTCCCGAATAGAGCACGTATTAAAGAGTAAAAGGTCCGCATCGGCCTCGTTTTCCACACGGGATAGCCCCCGTTGGATCAGTTGCCCCGCCATCACATCGGAGTCAAGTTCGTTCATCTGGCACCCATAGGTGCGCACGTAAAAGGTCTTTGGCTGTTTCATAAGAGAGCATTTTAGAGAAATTCACAATAAAAGTGTTGGAAAAAAGTGTCCTTTTCGTTAAGATCGTTACATATTTTAAGAGGTTCCTTCATGCTAAGAGCAAGACAACAAAAGACAAAACTTACCAATAAGAGTGAAGTAAACCGTACCTGGTTTCTCTTCGACGCTAAAGGAAAAAATTTAGGACGCCTTTCGGCCGAGATCGCGAAAGTTCTTCGCGGCAAGCATAAGCCTGACTTTACTTCCAATATCGACACCGGAGACGGCGTTATCGTGATTAACGCGGAACATGTGGAAGTGACCGGCGCGAAAGAAGCGCAAAAAGTTTATAGATATCACACCGGCTACATGAGCGGTCTAAGAGAGATCCCTTACTCTGTCATGAAAGATAGAAAGCCGGAGTACATTATTGAAAGAGCGGTTAAGGGAATGATGCCAAAGACCCGTTTGGGAGAGGCTCAATACAAACACTTAAGAGTATACCGCGGAAAAGATTACAAAGAAGCGGCTCAAAACCCCGTAGCCGTGAACATTTAAGCAGATAGAGGAATATGAAAGACGAGATTGTAGAAACCGGACGCCGTAAAACGGCAGTCGCTTCCGTTAGAGTAAGAGAAGGCAGCGGCAAGGTTGAAGTTAACGGTAAACCCTTTGAAAAATACTTCCCCTTGGAGCTCCAAAGAGAAGCCATCATGGCTCCTTTCGCTTCCACCGGTGGGTTTCAACATCAAGATCTCATTATCCGTGTGAAAGGCGGCGGTTTAGAAGGTCAAGCAATTGCTATCAGGCTGGGTATTGCCCGTGCGCTGGTCGCCGGTGACTCCGAAAGACGTCATGAGCTTAAGGCGAAAGGCTATCTTACCCGCGATCCTAGAAAGCGTGAGCGTAAGAAATATGGTAGAGCCGGTGCGAGAAAACGCTTCCAATTCTCCAAGCGATAAGAATTATAACTTCTCCTATGTTATTAACCTATTTGTAACCAATAAGTTACAAATAGGTTTTTTTATTTGTGAATTTTATTATGGTGGGGTTAAGGGATGCTTTCTAGATTTTATACACATCATTATAACATTAGACATATTACTTTAAGGAGGTAGCTTTATGGGCCCATGTCCGATCCATCGCCAAGATACACCACGCCCTTTATCACCTGATACAGCTGAAGGGAATAATATGGCCACAGCCGTTAGCTCTGTTGCCCAATTAAGTTTACATGAACTTTCAACCCCTTTTTCAACCCCCAGCCCGCGCCCCGCATTTACCGGAAGCTGCGAGTACTACGCCAACGGGGTCACGGATATTACCCCGCCGCCGCCCCGATCGGCAAGGCAGATCGCATCCGAGATAAAAGTTGGGTTTGGACTGAGGTCGCCCTCTTGGAATAATTTAACGGTTATGCCGGACGACAGAGTGATTAAGGATTTATTTTTTAAAATCAACTCGCATAATGCGCTTGCGCCGGCAGATTCAGTGGGGAATATGTACCCTACCTATCGTTTCAACCGTCATCAAAATGTTGTGCCTCATGACTATTGTCGCCTGACAGTGATGGGCTCCCAGTATATCAATGCAAGCCCCGTTTTGCTCTTGGGCAATTGCTATATAGCAACCCAAGCCCCAATAGATGAGACGATGGGACATTTTGTGGCCCTTGTCTCCGAGCAGAAAGTCGACACGATCGTCACCTTAGCCATGCCCATTGAAAAGGGTGAGGTTAAAGCGTTAGATTACTGGACTCAAAGCGCTCAATCATCACGAGTTTTAATGGAAGAGGGGGATGAGCGAGTTGTTGAAAGGATGCTTTTAATGGATAATCGGCAAGTCCGTCAGCTTCATTACGAAAACTGGCCCGATCATGGCGCGCCCAAGACGGATTTGTTTAAAAAAATTCTTGAAGAGGCTAACTCTGAAAACCCGCTTCTCGTACATTGTAGTGCCGGTATTGGGAGAACGGGATCCTTTATCGTAGCTCATAGTATCATTCGGAGCCAAGTTCCCTTAAACCAATCGCCGCTTGTAGAAACCGCTTTAAGAGCCCGTCATTTCCGTCCCGGCACGATCACAACCCCGGTGCAACTTAAAGCAGTTATTGAAGTGATCCGAGCCTCAAAGCAGTAGATATTGTGAGCCTGGTGGACAAATCCCGCGTAGAAATTGTCCATTAGGTCCATAAGATTCTTTAGTTCACGGATAAATCTTCGGGGATCATGGAGAGGGTGGCGTACTTGCCGCCCATTTCCCGAAGGAGCGTCTGCCAGAGTTTATCCGGCGGGGTGTGGAAAATGTGGTGGGCGGTCGCGGGGTAAAGAAGCCAGTGGCCGTCTAAAAACTCTCTTTCTAACTGACCCGCTGCCCAGCCCGCATAGCCAAAGCAAAGGTGGATGTGGGGGCCGTTTTCTTGGGAAACGGCTTCTTGCAAGAAGCTTAAATCGCCCCCCAAATGAACGCCGTCTGTCACCGTGAGAGACTGCTCCGGAATCTTATCAGACGTATGAAGCAACATCATCTGGTTGGTTTGAACCGGGCCGCCCGCTCTGATGCCAACGTTGGGATTGCTTAAGATAGAGGGGTTTACGATCTCTTCGGGAAGCTCGACGTTTAAGTTTTTGTTGATAATCAATCCAAAGGAGCCATTGGGATTATGCTCACAGATCAAAATCACGGCGCGAAAAAAGATGCCCCCTTCAATATCGGGGGTTGCGATCATAAGTGTCCCTTTTTCGAGATTCGAATAGGGGGTTGACTCCATCCTTAGTTGCAAAGCTCCGTTTTGTATGTTACGGGGGCGTCAAGCTGTATGTTGTAAAGCCTTACCGACTCTTCCATCTGCTTCACTCTTCTTAGAAGCTCCGCGAATACCTTTCGGAAATTCTCCCGAGTCAAGCCGCAAGGATCCATACAGCAAGGGTCTGCCCCCTCTGATTCCTCTAATACCTGATTTACCCGATCTAGGGAAGTGAAGATCTCATCTAACTCATCATTAAAGTAATTCCTGAATTCTTGGGGGGTGCATAGAGAATAAAGTAAGTTCGCTCGTCTCGCTCTAACCCGTTGCCAGTTTTTATCGGAGGCATAAAAGGGGCCGTAGTGGTTGATGTCGTCAAGAATGACTTCCGCTTTGCTGAGTAAAGCATTGGTTCTTAGGTATAAATCGTCATTTTTAACGAGTCTTCCGATGGTGCCTTCTTGCTTGGCAAGATCTTCCGAGAAAGTTCTTAAGTTTTCTAAGGTATTTTGCACTCTATCTTCTTCCAATACCGCACTCGCCACAGCGCCGATCATCTCGATTGTCTCGCTGAGTTTTGATACAACCTGTTCGTTGTTAATATCTTGAAATGTTTGTTGTATGGCGTTAAGGGTGTCTTCGAACTTATCTGATAGCTCTTTGAATTCCTTTAAAGTCTCTTCAACAGAACCTGTTTCCGTAGAAAAAATAACTTGGTCCCCCACGACTTTAAGCGGCTCTCCCGGCGGAGGGGGCATAGGATTGACCGAGACAGATCTTTCCCCCAAAAGTCCCGATGTCCTTAAGGTAACGGTATCGGAGTTAAAGATATCGACACTTGAATCGACGACAACTGTGACTTCATATAAATAGATATATCCCTTTTCCGTTTTGCGGGGGTCGTTGGGATCTTGGACAATGCGGATGTCGGTTACTTCTCCCACAGGTTTTCCGCCGTAGGTAACTCTTGTTCCCACGTTCACTTTATCGATATCCGCAAACCGGATTTTATATGTTTTCGAGTCGTCTCCCACAGTGGGGTTTAAAAAAAGCAACATAAACGTGACAATCACGAAGGCCGCTAAGACAAACAGGCCGATTAAGATATTTTTTGCTTGGTCGCCCACGGTTAAGCTAGCTCCTTTTCGGTTACAACGGCATTATCAAAGAAACTTTGGATTAAAGGCTCATCGGAATGGATAAATTTTTTGGTTTCCATCACGGTTAAGATTTTCCCGTCGTGATGAAAGGCGATTCGATCCGCAACCGTGATCGCCGACTTGATGTCGTGCGTCACGACGATGCTGGTTGCCTCAAGCTCTTTTTGGGTTGTCTTGATCAAATCGTTAATCTGCATGGCCGTGACGGGATCAAGTCCCGTTGTCGGCTCGTCGTAAAGCAAGATATGGGGGCGATAGACGATGAGTCTGGCAAGAGCGGCTCTTTTTCTCATGCCTCCCGACAGATCGGAAGGCATTTTATTTTCCGTTCCTTCAAGATCGACCATTTTTAAGGCATTTGATACGCGGGCTTGAATCTCTTTTTCACTTAATTTAGCTTCATGCTGCCGTAAGTAAAACGCGCAATTTTCTCCCACGTTAAGGGAGTCGAAAAGTGCCGCCCCCTGAAAGAGCATCCCCATCTGCTTGGTAAACTTTAATCGATCGTGGTGGTTAAGCTCCGAAAGATTCACTCCTTCGACCTCTACATAACCCTTATCGGGAGACTCGATACCGATGATTTGTCTTAAAAGCACGCTTTTTCCCACGCCAGATCGCCCTAAGATCACAAGCGTTTCGCCCGAATTGACCTCAAGGTTAAGCCCTTTTAAGACTTGAAGTTTGCCGTATCCTTTCCAAAGATCTTTAACTTTAATCATACTAGCTCTCCAACCACTCCTGGATGCAGTCGTAGGAGCTGTTTAGCATGACGGTCAGAAGGAAGTTGACGATTAAAATTACCGAATAGCAGATCACAACGCTGTTTGTGGTTGCTTTACCCACGCCGGCAGCTCCACCGGTGGTTGTCATTCCCCGGTAGCAAGAAATGGTAACGATAATGACTCCAAAGACAAATGCTTTTGTGATTCCTGAAAAAAAGTCGAATAGATCGACGTGGATCGGAAGGGGGTCTAAAAAGGAGTTCGAAGCCATGCCGTAGTAGCCGACCGCAATCATGTACCCACCGATGACCCCCATCAAGGTACTGAAAATGGTTAATAGAGGCATGGTAAAAAGCCCTGCAATGAACCGGGGGGCAACTAAGTAGCGTAAAGGGTTAACGGCCATAGATCTTAAAGCGTCGATCTGCTCCGTAACCCGCATAGTTCCAAGCGTTGCGCACATCGAAGCGCCCACTCGGCCCGTCACCATAAAAGCAGTTAATACCGGCCCCAGCTCCACCATCATCGCTTTCGTTACCATCAAGCCCGTCGCAGAGGCAAGCCCCTTGTCCGAAAGCTGGAAGTACGACTGTGCTGCCAAAACCATTCCGGTCGAAAATCCGGTAATCGCTACCACGGGCAAAGACGCCACGCCGATCTCATACACCTGATCGCGGATTAGATCCCATTTTGGGGGACGGCGAATGGAAACCCAGATGACCTGAGAAATCATAACGGCATAGTCGCCAAGAGAGGCTAAAGCATCCAAAATCGCCTTTAACATAAAAGCGGATCATAAGGAGCGCTCTATAATAAATCAATAGTTCCTTAATTCAGCAGTATGCTAAAAATTTCTCTGGTTTTCTATTGGTGCGTTAACTCATGTAGAATAGTTGTTACTGGTTAACTATTAAGTTAATGGCTTCAAATGCTTTTCTTTCATCTGGGGTGGTTCAAAACCACTACAAAGTTCTTTGTTATTAGGAATAAAGCGATTTTAAGCGTCTGATTATAAGTTTTTTGTATGTTTACCTGAATAGTCGGGTATCTCTCGTTGCACCAATATCATAAAAATTATAATATTGGTGTATGGGAAGTCAAGATCAACTCTTTGAAATAGCAGACCGACAACAAGGCTTTTTTACTGCAAAACAGGCAGAGGAATGCGGCTATAAACGCTCTAATTTTCGTTTGAAGATTAATTCAGGTGAATGGACTCAAGAAGAAAGGGGTATCTATCGATTGGCTAGGTATCCTATGACAGAAAGACCAGAGCTTGTCTTGTGGTCCCTATGGAGTAAGAATATTGAAGATATACCGCAGGGCGTTTGGTCTCATGAAACAGCCTTAGACATTCACGAGCTTTCAGATGTAATGCCCTCCAAGATGCACATGACGGTTCCGCCTGATTTTCGAAGACGTAAGGAACCGCCTAAGCTTCTCTGCCTGTACAGAGATGTTCTAGAGCGTTTAGATATTGAAGAAGGACAAGGGTATAGGGTAACCACTCCCCTGAGAACCATTATTGATTGCGTGACTGAGGGAACCGTTGCTGATAACTTCAT
>JAGROB010000086.1 GCA_020440465.1 Chlamydiia bacterium | reverse complement strand
TCAACGCCGACTTCGACGGGGACCAAATGGCTGTCTACGTACCCCTTTCGTTAGAAGCTCAGCTGGAAGCGAAGCTTTTGATGATGGCGCCAGACAATATCTTCTTGCCTTCTTCCGGAAAACCGGTTGCGGTGCCGTCACAAGATATGACCCTCGGGCTTTATTATCTGATGCATGAGCCGATCTACGATCCTGAGGAACACGGTAAAAAGATCCGTGTCTTTAAGGATACGAACGAAGTTCTAACCGCTTTGAACGCTTCCGGAAGCCATAACTGGTATTCGGAGCAAAAAGATGATAGCTACTACAACCGCGGGCTTCGAATTCATGAGAAGATCAAGCTAAGAGTAGAAAACGGAATTATTGTAACCACTCCTGGACGCGTGATCTTTAACACGATTGTTCCCAAGGAAATGGGCTTCCAAAACTATTCGTTGCCTAAAAAGCGGATGAATGAGTTGATCCTCCAGTGCTACAAGCATGTGGGTCTTGAGAAGACGGTTAGGTTCTTGGATAACTTAAAAACCCTTGGTTTTGCCGAAGCGACAAAGGCTTCTCTTTCCATGGGAGTTGTCGACGCCTACATTCCGGAAAGCAAGCAAAAAATTATTAACGATGTTCAAAAGAAAGTCGCTCAAGTTAAAAAGCAATACGAAGACGGTATTATTACCGACGGGGAAAGACAGTCGAAAGTTATTTCGATTTGGTCTGAAGTTGCCGAGCAGCTTTCTGAAGACTTAATGCGCATGATTTCCAATCAGGAAGGGGGTAAGCTTAACCCGATGTTCTTGATGATGGATTCTGGCGCACGGGGTAACAAAGCCCAGATCAGACAGCTTGGTGCGATGCGGGGTCTTATGGCCAAGCCGTCCGGAGCGATTTTGGAGACGCCTATTACCTCTAACTTTAGAGAAGGTCTTACGGTACTTGAGTACTTTATCTCCTCTCACGGAGCTAGAAAAGGTCTTGCCGATACCGCCCTTAAAACCGCTGACTCCGGTTACTTAACCCGACGTCTTGTTGACGTTGCGCACGACGTGATTGTCACGGAAGATGATTGCGGAACACTCAACGGGATTGAAGTACAGGCTATTAAGCAGGGTCAAGAAGAGCTTCTGCCGTTAAAAGACCGTATTTATGGACGTACTGTCTGTGAAAATATCTATCTTCCGGGAGACTCGACCCAGTTGCTCGCGAAAGCGGGAGATACGCTTACGGTAAAACAGGCCGAAGCGATTGATGACTCCGGGATTGAAACGGTGAAGATTCGCTCTGTGCTTACTTGCGAAACCCGACGCGGGGTTTGTGAGAAGTGTTACGGAACGAACCTGGCAAACGGCAAAAATGCCCTTATGGGTGAAGCCGTCGGTGTTATTGCCGCCCAGTCCATCGGGGAGCCGGGAACACAGCTTACGATGAGAACGTTCCACTTGGGAGGGGTCGCATCGGCGTCTGTCTCTCCGGAGCTTGTCGTCGAAAAAGAGGGGATCTTGGTTTACACGGGTCTTCGTGTGGTCAAAAACGACGAAGGGCAGTGGGTTACGCTCAACAAAAACGGAACGCTAAACATTGTTAAAGATGAAGGCAGAACGTTAGACGAGTATAAGAAACTCCTTTCCACAAAGTCGATCGAATCGCTTCAGTCCTTTAACGTGGAGCTGGGTACCAAGATTTTGGTAGAAGATGGTTCCACCGTTAAGAAGGGATCAAAGATTGCCGAGTGGGAGCAGCACAACATCCCGATTATCTGCGATCGCCCCGGTTATGTCCGATATGAAGATTTGGTCGAAGGGCTTTCCACCGAAAGAGTGGTGAACAAGCAGACCGGCCAGGCCGAGATTATCGTGAAGCAGCACAGAGGCGAGCTACACCCCCAGATCTTTATCTATGCCGATAAAAAAGGGGAAGAATTGGTTGGTACCTACCCGATTCCGGTGGGCGCGATTATCTCTCAGCCAGAAAATGCGTATGCTTCAGCCGGAACGCTCTTGGCAAGATTGCCACGCGGCGCTTTGAAAACAAAAGATATTACCGGGGGTCTTCCCCGTGTCGCCGAGCTATTCGAGGCGAGAAAACCGAAGGACTCCGCTGAAATTGCGAAGATCGACGGTGTGGTTGACTTTAGAGGCGTCCAGAAGAACAAGCGTATTGTGGTTGTAAGAGACGAGACAACCGGTATGGAAGAAGAACACTTGATTCCTCATACCAAGCACTTGACCGTTCAGCGTGGAGACCATGTGGTCAAAGGGCAACAACTTACCGACGGTATCGTAATTCCGCACGAGATCTTGGAGATCTGCGGGGTTAGAGAGCTTCAGAAGTACATGGTAAACCAGGTACAAGAAGTGTATCGTCTGCAGGGTGTAGATATTAACGATAAGCACATCGAAATTATCGTGCGTCAGATGCTTAAAAAAGTTCGTATCGTCGACCCGGGTGATACCGCGCTTCTCTTTGGAGAGGAAGTGGACAGAAAAGAGTTTGAACAAGAGAACAACAAAGTTCGAAAAGAGGGGGGTAAGTGTGCGCTTGCTGCACCGATCCTGCTAGGGATTACCAAAGCCTCTTTAGCAACAGAGTCGTTTATCTCCGCGGCCTCTTTCCAAGATACGACCCGTGTTCTTACCGATGCGGCCTCTTCCGGAAAAACGGACTACTTGATGGGTTTCAAAGAGAACGTCATTATGGGGCATATCACCCCGGGTGGTACCGGCTTTGCTCGTCACAAGCGCGCCAAGAAATTTGTCGATCGCGAGTACGAAGAAGAGCTGGTCTTTGACTTCGAGTCAGTCAAGCCTGAAGAAAAGGCTCCTGCGGCTTAAAAGCCGGGAGCTACTTAGTTCGGTTAAATAAGCCGGGTCTGGGAAACCAGATCCGGCTTTTTTTTTGGAGTGCGGCGACTTAAAGGGACAGAGTGGACAGAGTGGACAGAGTGGACAAATGGACGGGAATGGACAACAACAAAATGGACAGCGGCAGAATGGACTATATGGACATGGGGTAAAACTTAGCGCTCATAACAGGCGTCTATCCTGACCCCATTTATTATTTGAACATGAAATGGGTCCATTTGTCCATTAATGTAAAATTTAATTTGGGAAAAGAATTTTGCGGGGTGCCAGAGCACCCCGTCTAAGAACGTAGCTTTTTAAAAGCTTACCAACTGGATTTGGTAATGCCTGGGATCAGGCCATTGGAGGCAAACTCCCTAAAAGTCAAACGGGAGAGTTTGAAGCGACGGAGAAAGCCACGGGGACGGCCGGTTAGCTCACATCGGTTGCGAACGCGAATGGGGGAGGAGTCTCTCGGCATTTTGTTCAGCTGCTCTCTTGCGAGGGCTCTTTCTTCATCAGAAAGGTTCATGTCGACAATTTTTTTCTTGAGAGCTTGTCTTTTCTCCCACTTCTGCGCTACTAAGAGTTTTCTACGCTTATTTTTTTCAACAGATGACGTTTTGGCCATAAAAAATTTTTTCCTTTTTTACTTTTTGCGGGCAGGCCCTTTTTGGCGCTGTTTGCGGTTCGGATCCTTTTTATTGATGACATACAGCCGTCCTTGTCTTTTTACAAGGATATCACCCTTAGAGGCGTCGGCTTTCACGGAAGCTTTAACTTTCATTTTCAATTATCCTAACAGTTCTTTTGTCTAACAAATTTTGCCTGAAAACTCCTTTTTTCTCAAGTGAGAACTTAAAAAATCCCGGCTTGCCTTTTTTCAGTGGATCAGGTATCATTTACTCAGAAAAAAAAGTTTTTAAATATAGGATTTAACCCGTGAAACGTACCTATCAACCGAGCAAAATCAAACGTAAAAGAGAGCACGGCTTTTTAAAGCGCATGAGCACTGCTAATGGACGTAAGATCATCAATAGAAGACGTCGCCTGGGCAGAAAACAGCTCACACGTGTCTAAAAATTTATCTTTCCCCAAAACCTTGCGCCTGATTCGGCGAAAGTCGTTTGAAAAAGTTCAACAAAATCGCGCCCGTGTTTTCGGGCGCGTTATATTAATTGAAATCCTCCCCCAATCAGACTCTCCCTTAAAAATGGGTATTACCGTCAGCAGAAAGTACGGTAAAGCTCATGAGAGAAATCGCTTTAAACGGTGCGTCCGTGAAGCTTTTAGACTTTCTTACGCCAATTTGCCGCGGGGCTATCATATTGTTGTAAGGCCTAAACGTCCAAAAATCTATCCCACGACTTCCGAAATAATGAACGATCTGTTAAAGCTCTTAGCATAAATGGATTTAACGCATCTAAACGAAGCGCAAAGAAAAGCTGTCAGAACCACTGAAGGGCGAGTGTTGATTTTAGCTGGAGCCGGCTCCGGAAAAACACGCGTATTAACGTTCAGAATGGCGTATCTTATTCAGGAAATGGGAGTAAGTCCCGACGCAATTTTAGGGTTAACTTTTACTAATAAAGCAGCCAATGAAATGAGGGAACGAATAAGATCCATGATCCCTCATAAGCTTGCGAATCGGATTACCTTATCTACTTTTCATAGCTTTTGTCTTAAAATTTTAAGAGAAGACATTCATTATTTGGGATACACTAAAGCCTTCACTTTATGGGATCAGAGCGATGTAGAAAGAGTCGTTAAAATCATCGCGAGAGATATTTTAGGAACAGAGTCAGAGCTGCCTTCCTTAAAGCCCACATTTGATCAGATTGCTAAAGCCAGGTCCGATGGCATTAAGCTTGAGGATATGGATCAAGTGACCTGGCACGATGAGTTTTCAAGAACGGTTTACCGCAGGCTTATGGACGCATTTCGGGCTTTTAACGCGCTTGACTTTGATGCGCTGCTATCAGAGACGGTACGGCTTTTTGAAACGGTACCGGATGTTTTAGAAAAATGGTCGTCACGTTTCAGGTACGTTATGATCGATGAGTACCAAGATACGAACCCTGTTCAGTTTCGACTGACGGAGCTTTTAACCCAAAAGCATCAAAATTTATGCGTTGTAGGGGACGATGATCAATCCATTTATGGGTGGAGGGGAGCTTCAATTAAAAACATCTTGAGTTTTCAGGGAACCGAGTCGATCAAACTTGAACAAAACTTTCGCTCTACGGGGACGATACTAGAAGCTGCGAACCATGTGATCCGAAAAAATAGCCAGAGACACGATAAAAAGCTATGGAGCCATAAAGGAGAAGGTTCCAAATTAGAGATTTTTCATGCTCCCACGGATGAAAACGAAGCGGAGGCCGTGATTGCAAGACTTGCCAAGATGAAAGAAAGTATGAAAGTGGGCTGGTCTCACTTTGCAATTCTTTATCGGTCAAATGCCTTGTCGAGACAGTTTGAGACCGCGCTTATGAAATATAGCTGGTTTGACAGCGAGACGTGGGTGAGGGGTATTCCTTATGAGATCTTTGGGGGTACGGAATTTTATGAACGAAAAGAGATTAAAGATCTTTTGGCTTATCTAAAAGTCATGGTCAATCCGAAAGACGAGGCTTCGCTACTCAGGATCGTAAACTTTCCAAGAAGGGGGATCGGAGAGGGGAGTTTAGATAAGCTGACAAATTATAACCGCACTCATAAACTACCCCTTTTTGAAGTGTTAAAAGCTCCCCCTCCTGAAATAGAGATTTCCCCAAAGGTGACTTCAGCGATTCAATCGTTTGTTGAGATGATTGAAGAGGGAAAAACGCGTTTTGAAAACGATTTAACGGGGTCGATGCTCTGGCTTTTGGATCAAATCGACTACAAAAAGGCGATCAAAGAGGAGGTTAAGTCGGAAAAAATGCAGGCCTTCAAGTGGGAAAACGTCGAAGAGTTTGTATCCGCTTTGAAGGAACAAGAAGGCAAGGGCGGCCTTGTAGAGTTTTTAGAGACGAGTCTTTTAAACAAAGAGAGTCTTAAATCTAAAGACGACAAAAAAACGAATAAAGTCTCTCTTATGACGTTTCATAGCTCAAAAGGCCTTGAGTTTCCAGTCTGCTTTTTGGTGGGGTTGGAAGATCACATTATTCCCCATGAAAAGAGTGCGCTTGAGGGGGGCGTGGAAGAGGAGAGACGTCTTATGTATGTTGCCATCACACGTGCAGAAGAAAAGCTTGTAATGTCCATGGCGCGCACAAGAAAAAAAATGGGTCAAGAAGTTCACTCTACCCCCTCCAGGTTTCTTATGGATATCCCAAAAGAGCTTCTAAACGTTTCCAAGTGGAATGATCTTTCTTAAATCGCTATATATCAATAACTAAAGTATTTCGTTTAAATAATTCCTAAACATCTCTTTTAAAAAGAGTTGACGCTTTAAAGAAAAATTTGTAACAAATTGAGAATATGTAGTAGAGCTACAGCCTCTCGAAACTTGAGAGAATTCAAACATTAAAATGGGATGAAGCAATGAAAAAATTAATCTGTCTCCTTACATCGCTTGTAGGCGTGTTGGCCGTAAGCGGTGCACAGGCTGATAATTTTTATGCGGGGGCTTTCGGCGGTTTCAACTGGCTGCAGAGCAACCAGCATCATGAACACGCCAGATGGGGCTTTATTGCTGGTGTTGATCTAGGATACAAATGGTGCAACGGCTTTAGAGCAGAGCTTGAAGCCGCTTACAGAAACAATAGAATTCACCCCGGTGAATCGAGAAGACACACACAAAACTATGCCGGTCTTGTGAATGTACTCTACGACTTCGATGCCTTGGGTTGCTATTGCGCAACGCCATATATCGGCGGCGGTGTCGGATTTGCCTCGGAAAAAAGACGTCGTGTAAATGACGAACTTAGTGTTCCAGAAAGCTACGATCACAGACGCACAAACTTTGCATGGCAGCTGATCGGGGGCGTTTTAGTTCCTTTAAACGATTGTGTTGATGTGAACTTGGCTTACCGCTTCTTTGTGGTAACACACAACAACGCAAACAACCATGCGCTTACTGTGGGTGCAACGTATAACTTCTAAGAAAGAAGTTTAATTTTCCAAAAAAAAGGGGTTCGGGTTCTTCCCGAGCCCCTTTTTGTTGCATCGAATTTTTCAAATCTGTTACAAACTCAAGTTTGAACTAAAAATCAAGTGGTATCCATGAAAAAATTCCTTATCTTAGCACTAGCGACTCTGGGACTGAAAGCGACGTCTCTTACAGCCGATAATTTTTATGTGAGCGCCTTTGGGGGTGGAACATATATTCAGGATGACGAAAAGTACATCGACTTTACCTATAACTTGGGCTACACCTACGGCGGGAGCATGGGATATCGTTGGGGTTGTTCCGGCTGGCGCGTAGAAGCTGAGTTTGCGTATAGTAAAAACCGTATTAAACGGATTGAGGGCTTTGGTTTCGACTTAGATGTAAATGCGCATCAAAGCTACTACCGCGGCATGGGTAACATTATCTACGATTTTTGTATTCCCACTTCTTATGCACACCCGTTTGTTGGGGTGGGAGCGGGCTGGTATCAGCAAAAAATCGATCTTTATAACTTTAACGTAAAAGATGACGATATTGCCTGGCAGGCTTTGGCGGGTCTTTCGTACGAAATTAACACTTGCTACTCTTTAGATATCGTATACGTGATGTTCAAGCCAAAAGACGACTTTTATGTTCACAACGCTCGTCTTGTCTTGAGATATAATTTCTAAGGATTTTTTGGAGTGCGGCGCTAACGCCACGGGATTCTTTTGGAGTGCGGAGCCCTGGCTCCGCTCTTAGACGGGGTGACTTGTCACCCCGCCCCCAAGTCTGGACATTTTTAGTCTCGCGAGATTCATGGGGCCAACATTCACATGGGTTACACCTTAACCCAACGACATGGGTAACACTTTTTGGCGTAATTTTTTATAACGGCAAGATATTTATGCTGAAAGAGCCTTAATCGGGACGATTTTTTTTAAAGTTA
>JAGROB010000085.1 GCA_020440465.1 Chlamydiia bacterium | reverse complement strand
TTAAGCCAAAACCTTATCCTTAAAAGCAAAAAACCCAAATCCGAGCTGATTGCTGAAGCCAAGCTTTGTGATTTGATAGCTCGCTTGGAAAATGACTTTGAGATGGTGGGCTCCATGGTAATGTATGTTTTGGGGGTCGACTATTTAGAGGCGCTTTTAAAGCCGTATCATATTCACTTATCAAAGGAGCTAAAACAAGAGCTATCCAAGCTTTTTCCAAAGGGCAACGACTTAGACTTTAGAGCGAGACCCGCTCCCAAAACCCCTCTTGGAGCCTTTCAGGGGCAAGTTTGTGATGCCGTATCCCGATTGACGGAAAAAAGCAGTTGGGAGCTATCGCGAATCTTGTTCCAAAAACTGCACTATATGCAAAACGGATCGTTTTTAATCGCCACTCTTGGGGATGGAGAGGGACACGATGTCGACTTTATCATCTATGACAGCTTATCCCGCTTAAACTTTGCCTCAAAAGACGCCTTAAGGCTTCGTCTCAGCGATGGGAAAGTTTTAAGCTCCGGCACATCGTGGCTTCAGCCGTTTTTAGACCAGATCTTCAAAACGCTTAGAGTCGATGAGCCGGAAAAAGTCGATCACAATGGCTGGGCACGGCTGTTATCCCTTAGGGTGAAAGGATTTATTCCGGCCGAAGAGACACTTGAAGCCCGATTACTTCAAACGGTACTAGAAAAAGGGGATATTTCGTTTTTGGTCTCTCAAATCCTCAATACCGCTAAAAACCATTTGCCGGGCATCGAAAACGGGGCCCTTCAGATGGCGTATCTCGGGGCCTTTAACCTTAGAAATAAAGTTTCTCACCAAGATTTTGCGGAGTTTTGGGAGCTTTTACTCAAAGAAGTACCTGACACTTATGGTTTAGGGGTCAAATTTTCAGACCCGAAAACGCCTTCGACTGAAGTGTTTTTACTTTTACAAGTCACTTTGCCCTTTCATGAAGATCCTTGGGTAAAGGTCTCTTCAGTACAGGAATGTGAACTTCAAACCGTCTACAAAGACTACGAAAAGCTTAAAAAAGCGTTTAAACTGATCCCGAACTTTCCGTTTCAAAGCTTGAATGCGCTTTTGTTCGAGCGTCTTTTAAAAGCATCTCACCCTTACGCTTTATGGGTCCTTTTAAAACCCCATTTATCTGACGAAGAGCAAGCTGGCTATAACGCTGTTCTGAAGGCGGAGCTTCAAGGAAACGCTAAGTTAAGGAACGCTTTTATTGAAGAGACTCCCTTAGCGGTTGCCGTCCTGAATGAGCTAAAAAATGACGAGGAATTTGAGCCCTTTTTTGAAGAGCTGGTTAACCGGGCCTTGAAACAAGACACAGGTAAAGGTCCATCATGGCTTTCAAAACTTGTAAGGATGGGAAAAGAAAACGCCGAAAGACTAAAATCTCACGATAAATATGCCGAGCTGATCCTTTTGGCTCTTTCCATCGATAGATCCTTTCGACCTCAAGACTTAGGCCTTAGCCTATCTAAAATTTCAAACCCCGAATTGCAACTAAAAATTATGGCTACCCTGTTAGCTCATAAATGCCCTTTAAATTTTAATCTTCCCCTTGAAACCCTTGAAAGCGTTAACCCAAATTCCGATAACGACTCAAGATTAAGAGAGCTTTTTAAGACAAAGCTCCTGAACCACATCCCTTACGCTTTCATTATCGCATGGATTCTCAAAATGCAGGCTCTTCTGGTTAAACCCTCTCGCCCCTGGCTTTTCCTTTTAAAAGAAAACTTTGGAAAAGAGCTTGCGAATCATAAAGATGCTGTCGAAAAGATCCTTTTAAATTTTTTACCTTACCTAACGGAAGACCTTAAAGTGCTTTTTGAGGTCATGGAGCTTGCTCAAATCGACTCAGATACACTAAGACTTAAGCTGGCTAAAGTTTGCTCAGAGCAAAATGATAAATCATCGCGAGAGGTTTTAATGAAGCTTCTTCCCTTAGTGAAAGATTCGAAAGTCTGGACAAAAGCGCTCAAGTGCACCTCTCCAGCCATATTGACGGTCCTTTCACACCCTTTGGATTTCTTATCTCAAGAGCTTTCAACTAAACTATTAGAAGCGTGCCTAACTCACCTTTCGACAAAAAAGGCGACGGAAGTCCAGTTTTCAGCGCTTAAGGCCCTAAGAGCTCATGGAAGCTTCTCATCCGCCTGGGTTAAGTGGCTTATCCCGACCTATTTTCAAGAGGCGACATCAGAGCTTCTTTTTCGTGCGATCCCCAAAGATTTAAAACTTTGGAAAGAAGCCCTCTTTGCCCTTAGCCCCGACAGGCTTTCAGAGGTATACTCTGAGCAGGTAGACGCTCTCATCGCCAAATGTGAACTGAATCCGGAAGAAGAGCTTCTGATCCGACAGCGATTAGGGCAAACCGACCGCATTTACCCCCTTATTCAAAAGATTAAAAGCGATCCATCTCAAGCTTTAAGAATGCTTATTTCAAACTGCGATTTTTCTTTTGCACGGCGTGCGCTTATAGACCCTGAAATCCTTAAGAAAATCCCCAAAAAATCCCAGCATGAGCTCAATCTTCTGCTGGTGAAAGCTCAAATTCAAATTATAGAGCGGATCGATAAAGTTCAGCCTTTAGCCGATATGATAGAAGTCATTCTCTACGACTTTTACCGGATAGACCCTCATAGCCTTTCGGACGAGATTCATTGTATTGAAATGATCACAAAACTCTTTCAGATTCACTTACTCATGGGAGGAAGGTTCGACTTACTCAAATTGAATTTAAGCCGCATCTCTTTTTATCTTTCCTTTCGCTCTTTGGCTCGCACGCCAAATACCCCTCCCCCACCCTTCACCTTAGAAGAAGGTCTTCAGCAAATTAAATCGAGCTTATCTTTTCACAATATCTTTTTAGCTCAACTCCCTTCGCTTGCCCATGATCCGGGAGATAAAGAAGCTGAACATTTAATTCCCCTGGCTTTAAGAGTCCCTTCTATTCTTTTGAAAACAAAAGATTTATCTCCTGAAGCCAAGAAAATTGTCGCTAGGTACGCCTTTGACTTATTAAGGCATCTACTTACAGCACACCCAAAACTTAAGAGTAAAGGGACTCAACTTTTGGAGGAGCTCACCCTTTTTATTCCCCCCGAAACGCAAGAAAGCTTCCAAGAGCACTTTAAAGAGTGCATGAAGTTATTTCGCTACTACTTGACTGAAGGGCCCACCACCCCTGAGGAAGGGATTTGGGCTTTAAAATTAAGAGCTCGACTTGATCCCCAAATCTATAAATGGGAGCTTCCCAGAGATTTTCAGCCCAAACAATTGTGTGAACAATTTCCTTACGTATACATGCAAGGGAAAGCTTCTAAATCGCTTCAGCCTTCAAAAGTCTTAGTAGACGAGTTTGGAAGACTTTTGGATCTGAAAAGTCCTTACGCAGTCTTTAGAGCGATCCAGCTTTTCGCCCACTTCCCCCATTTACTCTTTGATTATCCGGGATTTAGTGAAATGGTCTGGGAAAATCTTTTGGTTGAGTGCACTCCCTTTTTAACGGAAAAAGTGGGTAGATACAATGAAGTCACCCATTTTGATATTATCACCTTCTTAGTGACCGCCTTTTCTTCAAACCGGTTCTTTGAGAGACATAAAAGTCCCGATAACTCCTCCATTAAGCATATCCAAAACTTCTTTGATAAGATTTTAGACACCTATTATAAGACTACGAGTCCTGCTATTCTTTTTTCTCTTTTTCATATTTTATATAACGCGATTCTCTTCAAAGCTCACATCGGGAATGAAAAAGCCTTTTTAGATATGATTGAAAAGCTTACTCCCATGGGTTGTTTATGGCTAACCACAAGCAAAGAGGACAAGAATTTAGCGCCTCTACTTAAGCTTATCACCCAACTAAAGCTCAAAGATAAAAATCATATAAATCAGAGTTTCAGAATTCTTATGACTTGGATTACGAGTATAAAAGGGGGGCCTGCCGAAATGAGAGCTCCTCTTCTAGCAAAAATTGAGCGCGCCTTAAACAAGTCGAACTACAAAGACTTTCACGGAAGAGAAATTCTCCTCAAGCAGCTCAAAACCCCATAAAAGGTTGGGTGGGGTGACAAGTCACCCCGCAAATCTTACTATTACTTGTGATATAAAATAATCCATTTAATCTTTCCTTCAACTCAGTTTAAATCGAAAAAAAGCGGGTTTCCTTCCCCTAGACTTGTTTGAGGTGGTCCCAGTCAGTGGTGTAGCTCCCGGTGTTTTTTTCCCGGCGCATTTTCCATGGGCTCTCGGTTCCTTCTCCTAAAAACTTTAAGGTCCCTTTCCCTTTTTTCTGATTTATCGCATCCATAAGGGCCGATAACTTCTTTTTTTTGGGAGATACCGGCTCTCTGTCAAAAAGATCGCACTGATACGCCCCCTTATCGACCAGTCCTAAAAGCAACACCCCCACCTTTCGGTATGCCTCTTCCGAATCAAAAAGCGCATTTATCCCCGCTTTGGCCCATAACACCAAGTCGGGCGTATAATCCAACGGCTCCGGAAAAGTCATATAGACCTTTTTAAAAGAGTGAAGCTCTTTGCCATATACATACACTTCCATCGCAGAAGCCAAACTCTCTTGTCTTCTCATTTTAGCCGCCGCGCCCGCGGTATACGAAGAGATTGCCTCTTCCAGCTCTAAAAGATCCCTTACTTTTTGAGCAAAGGAGCGCGAATACATGATTGATTTTTTCTTCTCTTCCACGTCAGAAAGCTCTAAGGTAGAAATCCCCCTTAGCTCAAGCGCCATCCTTAATCCAATCACGCCATAGTGTTTTCGAATCCATTCGTCCGATTTTTCTGCAAAATCTTCTGCCGAAAAAATCCCTTGAGCCTCCATCCTTTTCGATAAGCGCCGCCCGATCCCCCACACTTCCCCCGCAGGAAGCTCTGATAACACTTGCTTTCGGTTAGCTTCGGCAATCCAAAATACTCCGTCTTTTGCTCCCTTAGCCAACTCCGCGGCCGCTTTTGCTATTGTCTTGGTTGCCCCGATCCCGATTGACACGGGAATTCCCGTCCACTTGAGCACCCTTTTCCGGATTTCAATAGGGTCTTCTTTTTGGAGTGTTAAAAATGCCTCGTCAATCGAATAGATTTCGACATCGGGGCTAAAGCTTCTTAAAGTTTCCATCACCCGATGAGAAAGATCGCCATAAAGGGCATAGTTTGAAGAAACCACAACCGCATTTTGCCGCTCCAAAAGATCCCTAACCTGAAAGTACGGCACTCCCATCGGCACTCCCATCGCTTTGACTTCCTTCGATCGAGCCACCACGCAACCGTCATTGTTCGACAACACCGCGACGGGTCGATTTTGCCAGGCGGGATTAAAGACCCTTTCACACGAGACGTAGAAGTTGTTGCAGTCAATCAATGCGACTAAGCTTTGTGAATCACCCACGTCACGACCCCCCAAACTTGAAAATCCATCTCCTTCGTGATTAATAACGGACTAAATCGCTTATTTTCCGGCACGAGATAAAGTTTTCCCCCTTTTTTTAAGAGCCTTTTCACGGTAAATTCTCCGTTGACAACCGCCAGTACAATCTTTCCGGAGGACGCTTCCAAAGCTCTGTCAACCACAAGAATATCCCCCGGATTGATCGCCGCGTCTTGCATCGAGTCGCCCGACGCTCTTACAAAAAACGTCGCCGCGGGATGCTGAATCATGAGCTTGTTCAAGTCGAGCGTCCCTTCGATGTACTCTTCGGCGGGAGAAGGAAAACCGGCTTCTACCGATGACAGAAAAAGGGGAAGCTTGTAGAGTGTTTTCGGTTCCATACTCAAATTATAACGGAGTTGTCATGAAAAAAGAATCCCTAGTTTCCTTTTTAAAATCGCTAAGAAACGATATCCGAGAAACATTTGAAATGCTTGAGCCAAAGGCCCGTTTTGAGCAGACCGACTGGGATTATGACAAAGGAGATGGCGGGGGGGAAATTTCTTGTCTTAGAGGCGACGTCTTTGAGAAGGCAGCGGTAAACTTTTCTCAAGTTTCGGGCGACAGCTACCCTCTTGGGGGGATGGAGGGCCCCTTCTTCGCCACCGGAGTGAGTTTGATCACCCATATGAAAAACCCATACGCCCCAACTGCCCATATGAATATCCGCTACATCGAGGCGGGCGATAAATGGTGGCTTGGCGGCGGCTACGACTTAACTCCCATGGGCTTTTCATTTGAAGAGGACACGAAGCACTTTCACGAGGTGGCCAAACAAGCGGCCGGTGCCTACTACCAGGACTTTTCCAGCCAAGCTAAAGAATACTTTTATATCCCCCACCGGAAGAAGGAACGAGGGGTTGGAGGGCTATTCTTCGACTATTTCAACACGGGGAATAGAGAAAAGGACTTCGAGCTTTGGAAAACAATCGGATCGACTTTTACCGATGCATTGATGCCTATTTTAAAAAAGCGGATCGATATGCCGTACTCGGAGCAAGAAAA
>JAGROB010000084.1 GCA_020440465.1 Chlamydiia bacterium | reverse complement strand
GGCCCCACCGGCTTTGTTGGCGTTACGGGAGCTACAGGTCCTACGGGCCCAAGTCCGTTTGTAGAGGATACGGGACGGCTTTTGGAGTTTAATTTAACCCTAAGCTCCGATGTCGTAAGCTACTCTTCTGCGAACGTGTACGTCCCTTACGTTTCGACTCCGGACGGAGACCTTGTGCTCGGAAATATTTTAACCGATTATTCCGATCCTATCGATCCGATTATTGTTCTGGATCCGGTGTTCGGGGAATATCATGTGGGAGTACTGGTTTATACCGAAGATGTATCGGGATTCGATCCCGACCTTGAGTTGACTTTGGATGTCCTTGTGGATAACTTCCAGAACACTGATTATATTACGACAGGGCTCACAACAACCGATGCGGGAAAGTCTGCGGTTCAAATCGCAGCGAGCTATGGGTACTTTATACCGAGACCTTAGGATATGAGAAGATATACTACCCAAAAAATAGGCTAATTTGTAGGATCGACCCTTATGAAATATATACTGCCACTGATTGCGCTTTTCTTATCGGGATGCTGTACCGGTTTTTTTGACGCAGAGAATGAGTTTGAGATTTTACAGCCTACGATGGAACCCCGAATCGATGCGGAAGAATTCTCTCGCACTGTGATCCGTTTTTCAACCTATCTTAAGCGGGAAAAGGGGCTTCAGTTAGAAGACTCTCGTCTATACTACACCGATTGCGCTGAAAGACTGAGACTTGTTTATTCTACGCAAAAGATCATCGATCTTTGCGCCGCAAGAGAACTTTTAGTCGATGTGGTCGAAGGCTTTTTAGAAGAGTTGAACTCTAATTCAATAACCCGATCCGATCTTTGCGATAACTATTTTACTGCGGATAATCTGGAAGTTTATATTAATTTCGAATCGTACTACACCGAATATGTCGATCCATTTATGGTTGCCTGGATTGTGATGGATCAGGGACTGGCTACTTACTACATGGGTACCCTGAAACAATGGTACTACGATCGCTGGCACAACCGTGTAGAGCCTTACTACAAGAGCTTGCAGTTTGTCGAAGCTCAAAGAGAAGCGGATATGATTTATCCGCCACCTTTACCGGAGCACCTCAGGAACGAATCGAGAGGTCCGATCAACATCGAAACAGGGCCGCCCAGAAATGGGCAGCCAAGGTTCCCTTCTGTGGGATCTTCAACAAGTCCGCAGGCTGTCCCTGTAAGTCGATAGCCCGCTGTTCATAAAATGAGAGGACAAGTATACTTGTCCCCTCATGACGCTTTCATTTAACACCTTAACATTAAGCCTGATGGAAGTGGTTTCCGCATCGTTGTCGGAGACTGACCCTAAGCCCGATGGCAGGACGTTTTCTACCGATCTGTTTGAGCAAAAACTTTATTACGGATCAAGAGGATGGGGGCTGGCTTGTAGAACGTTCTTTGCTTTTAAAGACGGTATTTTGATGGCCGACACGGAAAATGAGGCCGTTTTAAATGCCATAAAAAAAACGGAAATCGCTTTTCTTTTCTTCATCGAAGAGGCTTACAAAGTACAACAAAGAGTAAGAGAGGACTGTGGTAGTGAAAAAGACAGGAATTTTTTACTTCAATTTTCTCAGGCGTTTAAATCTTTAAAGCATCTTTCAAAGGGCACCAATTGGACTAAAATAAAGCAGCTATTCAGTCTTGTTTTCCCCGATCCAAAACTTCAGCTTGACTCTCTTACTCTTTATTTAA
>JAGROB010000083.1 GCA_020440465.1 Chlamydiia bacterium | reverse complement strand
TCAAGCTACCGATTCCGAGAAAACCCGAGAGTTCACCGCCGCTAAACTCGATGAGTCCTTAAGCAAAATTGAAAAACAGCGAAAAGCGATGAGAAAACAGATTAGAGCTGCAAGAAAAGGGAAAGAGAAAAAGAAAATGGGTGTGATGGGAAAAATTTTACAAGGCGTTTCCGTTGCTATTTTGGCCGTTGTGATTGTGCTTCTGATCTCGGCTACACCCGCCACTCTGGGAATTACACTGCTTGTACTACCCTTACTTATGGCAACCGCTGCTGATATTTGCATGAATATGGCGGGTGAAAAAGAGGGTGTATTTAAAAAGTTTTTTGATGGTATTGCCGATGTCACAAAGATGGCCTGTAAAGCAATGGGGCTTCCCGACAATGTTACAAGCGCTCTTGTTACAACCATAAAAGTCGTCTCTGTTGTGGTTATTATTACAGTGATGGTAGGAACCTGCGCTTACTTAGTTGGAGGGGGAGATACGATCAAGGCCGCACTCTTTGAGTCGGGGTTGATTAAGAATGAGATTGCCAAAATGGTGCTTGGAGCAGTTATTGATGCAGTGATCATGGTTTGTCAGATAGCCATAGCCATAGCTTTATGTTTTATCCCCGGAGGACAGATTGTAGGGGGTGCGATGATAGCAGGTGTTTCAGCCGCAGCTATAGCTAGAATTGGTATGATCTCTGTGAATATCATAATAATGACAGCAACTGTTGTTATGACGTGTGTGGCTATTGCTGACGCTGCAAACAAGTTGGAAATAGGCCGAATTAAAATGATCTTAAACCGACAGCTTGCGAATTTAGAAGAAGATGTGGCCTTAAGAGAGATGTTGATTGAGCTTTTGAAAAAGGCGATTAAGTCGCTTCAAGACTCTTTAAGCTCGTTAAGCAGCACTTTAAGCGAAGTCCAAGGGTCCAGAAACTCGATGTGGAACAAGTTAACGTACGAAATGGAAAAACTCCACGCTGCCTTAGGAGCTTAAGATATGGAGGAAAAAATGAAAGATATTGACGAGCAAATCGAAAAGATGACCGAGTCAATCAAAGACAAGGCTTCTCCCAAAGAAATCAAGATGCAAAAAGAGGCGCTTGAAAAGATTTTAAAAGAAGGGATGAGCGTGCACGAAGCTGTCGGCGTCTCTAAAGAGAGCTTGGAGTTCATGTACTCCCACGGCTACAGCCTGTATAAAGTGGGAAAGTACGACGACGCGATTCAAATCTTTCATATTTTAAACTTTTTAGACGGAAACGACTTAAGGTTTTGCTATGGCCTGGCAGCATGCCACCATATGAAAAAAGAGTACAATGAAGCGATGGTGCTTTATTTGATCTGCCAGACGCAAGACCGACATAACCCGGGCCTTATGTGGCATATTGCCGATTGCTACAAAGGGATGGGGAAAAAAATGAATGCCTATTTGTGCCTAAAGCTCTGCTCCAGATACGCGGATGAGGATAAAAAGTACGAGTCCTTGAAGATCAGAGCCGATGGCGAGGCCAAAATGTTAGAAAAGGAGCTTGATGAAGAGTTCCAGAAAACTGTGAAGAAATAAGATGAGTATAGCAACCGACCCTCCAAATCCGAACGTCAACACTCCACAACCCACGGTTGAGCAAAATCTCCACACGGCAGCCAATGAATTGCCGAAGCTCGCGATGGGAGTTGTGCCGCAGGATGTATTGGTGCCGTTTGAGGAAATGGGGAAACATAATGTTTGGGACTATCAGGCGACATCGGGTCGCCCTACTCTCCCCCCTGCCGGAGAATTAAGACTGTCTGAGGGGGAAATAACGGACTCAAACGCCTGGCAAGGCTTTGCCCAAATGCTCACCGAAAGTCTGCCCGAGCCAATCCAAATGATGCTTACGCTCGTAAGAGAGCTTCCCGAGGAAGCTAGAAATAACGCGAGTTTTGAAAACTATGAAATGTGGGCCGCTTTGGATGAGATGATAGGCTACTGTGGCGCTTGTATGGCGCACTTTGAAGTGATGAAGCGTTTGATGAACTCCGAAAACTTTGAGACCGAAGCGCTGCTCAATAGCGAACTTGCCTCCATCGTGTCCGAAAACATGGTGGAGCAGGCTCAGGAGATGGCGGAGCTTTTGAAAAAAGAGATTGAGAAAAGAGAAAGAGATCCCGCTTTTGACGCGGTAAATTACTTAATTAGCCAGTACGAGCCTTTGGTACAGAAACTGGCGGAGGAAAACACACAAGCTCATGAGCAAACTGCTGACTAGAGCGCTCCAGTTGGAGACGGAATACAACCACAAAGAACACTCGACGTTTCTTCGGGGCTTAAAAGTGCATCTGAAATATATGCCCTTGCTTGTGTGGACAAAAATTTATTCCGGAGCCTCGAAACAACTGTTTTTCGGTCTGACGACGGCGATGGAAGGGATTTATACCGATGAAGGAAAATTGGGCGTTTTTTCACCCGATTTAAGAAAGCTTTCGGAAACGGTAGCCAAAGGGCTTTTAATCCGGGTTGATGTGGAAAATGAAGGACTCGAGATGAAAAAGCGCCTTTTGGGCCAGCTTTTCACGGGAGCGATGACAACGATGGTGGGGCTTTTGGAGCTAGCAAGAGAAAATACGAAAGGAAAACTCCATGACGAGGGAGTAAATCATTTTACCGCCATGCTAACTCGTGGAATTATTTCTTCTGAGATACCCAAAAGTACACTCAAGTCGATCGCAGAAGCGCTTGAGTTAAATGACCGCTTTTCGGAAGACGCTTTAGAGACCTGTGTTTTGCTAATAATTTTAAAAGCGTTTCTTCCAAAAGAAGAAGCGGGACAGCTGATATTATTTGAGGCCATGCAAGAAAGGCTAATTAAAAATTTTGAAACACTTGAAAAGGAGCTTACGGACAACAGAGTGAATGCTAAAAAAGTCGCTCCTTTGAACCTTTTCCTGAAAGAGGGAAAAGCCTTACTAACCCAAGGGAATCATGAAAGATTCCTAAAAGAGATAAATAAATGTTTAACAGCCTATGACTTAAACCCCGAACTTCTCAATCAAGACACTGAAGCTATGAAGTCGCTATTTGGAGTGCTAAAAGGGGGCTTTGAAGCCCAAGAAAAAGGCACAAGAAGCCAAGTCAATTTAATAGGCTAAATTAAAGGAGAATATTATGTCTGACATGAATGTAAACGGACAGCCACAACAACCGGTAAATATCCGCCCTGACGCGAATCAGGGAGTTGATGGCGAAACCGTTAATCAGCAGGGGACAGCAGCCACTTCCAGCGTTGAAAGACGCGAGATCGACCAAGACGCTATAGAAAACGCCGATGAACTTATTAACGAGTATCGTCAAACGATTGCCGCAATGAGAACTGCGTTAAGGGGAACCCTGGTCGATGAGGCGGGCAATCCCACCTTAGCCGATCCTACATCAGGAAGTGATATCATCGCAAGAGTCCCCAAGGATATCGGAGGGAATAGCTATTTTGAAGGAACCGGACTTCTTAATTTGCGCTTATCGTTGCTTGAGCAACAAAAAACTAACCGCGAAACCGCACTAGAATTCGGTTTGATGGAAGCAGAGCTTATGCTGCTTTGGAAAGAGCTTAAACAAGAAGAGGCGAAGCTGACCAAGGAAAGCTACCTAGAGCAGGCCAAAATGGCGATGATGGAAGTCATCGGCGCGGCCGTAAGTATGGGTATGAGTGTAGCCAGCTTGGCTGGAATGACGGCCACGATGGGTGTCGGGGCCGCAAGAGGGGCTGCGCAAACCCGTACTACCGGTAGTACAAGCTCGCCCGGCGGTAAAGTGACCACAACAACCTACCAAAAAGGCTTTACCGGAAGATCTCAAGGAGCTTTTAGTGCCGGATCGGCCTACAGCATGGGTGTGGGAGGTAGCATCAACCAAATGAGCGGCAGCGCCGGGCAAATTATCAGCGGTGTGGGTAGAATGGAAGGTAACGAAAACCTGGCTCAAATCGAGTCTTTGAAACTGTTGATCCAAGCCACAGCGGAGCAAGTGAGAAAAGCGCAGGATACGTTGGAAAAAGGCGCTAACGATGCTCTTGAGCAAAACGATAAAGCAAGACAAATGCTTAAACAAGTGAACGAAGAGTTCGCAAGATTGTTTGGCTCTGTGACTCCGCACTAAAATTTGGAGTGGACCTAGTGGACCTGATGGACACTAGGTCCACCTGTCCACGCCTCCCCTTTTCATTTATTCCCCCCTTTTGGCATATCTCATGCTAGAGGTACCCCATGAAATTAGAAAAGTTATTGCAAGAGATGAAAAAAGAGTACGAGCTCAAAGAGCCCATTCCACAGGTTTCCCCCGGGGTATGGCAAATTCCCGTGGAAGAGGGAATATATGTCACTCTGACCCAATTGCCCCAGGGGATGCACCTTTTTTCCTCTTTTATGGACGCTCCGATCGGAGAGGAAGAGAAACTTTACGAGCATATGCTCTATGCGAATCTCTTTGGCCAGGGAACCCAAGGCGCCGTCCTTGGGCTTAACGAAGAAGGTCGGAAGTTGACCCTATCCCACTTAATAGATTATGATATCGATTATAAAGCATTTCAGGATCTTTTCGAAGATTTTGTAAATTCTATTGACTTTTGGCTAGAAGAGGCGCTCACTTACTCTGAGTAATGTATGGATAAAAATAAGGATACTCCGGAACCTTTTGAACTGGTTCCCTCAAAAGACGAAAAGACCGAAAATTCGGAGGCCGAGCCAAAAAGGCCTGAAGAGGATGTTATGGAAGAGACTGAATCAAATCAAGCCACTGAAGCTAAAGAAGATGAAGAAACACATGACACTATCTTCGGAGAGGAAGACGAAGAAGGGCTCAAAGGTTCCGGCTTAGCCGACGTTGATTTTGACCTCCTTGACTCAGGAAGATACCTGCTTAAAGTGATCGGCGGCCCCAATAATGGGGCAGAATTTTCCATGCAAACCGGCGAAACTTACCTAATTGGCACCGATCCTAACAGCTGCGATATCGTTTTTCACGATACGAGCGTCTCTCGTCAGCACGCGAAGATTTACTTAGAATCCGAAGATAAAGTCGAAATCGAAGATTTAGGGAGCAAAAACGGCGTTTTAATCGATGGCAAATCGATTAAAGAACGAACCAAAATTCCCCATTCGGGAGTGGTTACCATAGGCACCTCAAGCTTTGTCCTTTATGACAGAGAAGGGAATATGCAAACGATTATCTCTCCCCTTCTTCCGGAAATCGTTAAAGCTTTAAGTAAAGAAGAGCCCTCCGAAAAGGAAAGCTCCTTTGAAGGAGAAACGGAAGAGACACCACTTCCCCCGGTAAAAAAGGAAAAACCGCTAGGCGCATTTGTCGCTATCGCCATTATTACGGGACTTTTTGTCGTGATGGCGATCGGCATTAACAATCTATTTAAGGAAGAGCCGATCGAGATAGTCGACTCTTCAAACGCGGAACAAGAGCTTAAAGACGCTTTAAGTCCCTTTAACGGGGTAAAATACTCCTTCAACAAAACGACCGGAAGACTGCTCTTAGTGGGCCACGTGCTGACCCAGACAGACAAAAATCAGCTCCTATACAACCTTCAGGGGTTAAAGTTTATCAAGAACATTGACGATACGGGCGTTGTGATTGACGAGCTGGTTTGGCAAAACACCAATACCATTTTAAATCGAAACCCCGCCTGGAGAGGGATTACCATTCAATCCCCCAAACCGGGTCAGTTCGCGCTTACAGGCTACTTGCAAAACCGTAAACAAGCGGAAGACTTATACGACTACATTACAGCGAACTTCCCCTACCTGGATCGTCTGGACAGAAACTTAGTGATCGAAGAGGATGTAAGAGACCAAGTTTCTTCTATGCTTGCCAACATCGGCATCCGCTCGGTTAACGTCCAGTTTTCAGATGGATTACTCTCTCTTAGTGGCGGCGTTCCGGCAAGCAAGCAAGATGCTTACCTTCAGCTAGAGAAGGAATTTAAAGCGATTCCGGGCGTAAGGCAAGTTAGAAGCCAGGTGGCAAACTTGATAACCGACCAGTCAACTTTAAATATTTCCGACCGTTACGAAGTTTCCGGCTACTCTAAACAAGGCAACCAAATCAACGTAATAATTAACGGCCGGATTGTGACTGTAGGAGACACAATTGACGGATTGACTATTAAATCAATTTCACCGAATACTATCTTATTGGAAAAAGATAATGTTCCTTACAGAATTGATTATAATAGATAATTCGGGCAAGGGCACGGGCAGGTTATTCAAGAAATTAACGGTTTCTTTATAAAACCCGAATAAATGCCATGAAGTGGAAAATTTATTTGAATTGTGTTACAATAATAGTAAGAGAATGTGGGTGAGATATGTTTGGGCTTGAAGATCAAAAAAACAAAAAGAAGCCAAAAGAATTTATCTTTGAGCTGGAAAAGGAGTTAAAAGACCCTAAATACAGCAAAGAAGTCACCGAAAAAATCTTGAACCGCATTCAGACCATTAAGAAGCTTTTGCAAGGAGGTATTGAAAAAGAAGATTTTGATACCGTCGGACGGATTTTATACGGCTACAGCGCCCTTTTAAAGGTCTTAAACCGTATTCCGACTAACAAAAAATCTTAAATGCGACATAGGTCAGTTTTAAGAAGTTTTAAACATTTAAAACGGTCCTAATAAGCATTGAAGTTAGTTAGTGTGCGTGATTCAGAAGGAGAAGGTAAAACTTCTCAGGAAATGTATTTTCCAGTATGGGTCCCCGGCAAACTTGTAACTCCTAAGACGAAAAGCAATTTAATAAAAGGCTCTCTTTATAAGAGCCCAAAAGTACATACCTAAAGTTTAGGAGGTTAGTTATGGCCACCAATTTCGATGGCGGACAGATTCAGACTGGGTTTAGCGTTCAGGATTTATTTACGATCGTGAACGACGCGACCAACTCAGCTAAAGAAAAACTTCTGCAAATTAAGAACAACCGATCAGCCATTAGTATCGGGGATATGTTCGAGATGCAGATGTTAATGAACCACTTGTCACAGCTTTCAGAGATGTCGACATCTGTGGTTTCTGCGTCCAACTCTGCTATACAAAGAATGGCACAGAACGTTAAAGGATAATACCTTAACGACTTCTCCTGAAGCGGGCTTAAAAGCCTTGCTTCAGGGTATTTTGTATTTAAGTCTAAAGCTTCCCTATTGGGTGCCGGATAGGGGTGTCTGAAGAAAAGGGCTTCCCAATTATTCGGCATCCAATAGGATGAAGCTTTAGACAAAAATAAACTTACTTAAGCGAAATCGAGGTTACATGGACGAAAAGATCATGCAGGACTTTAAGGACGATTTTTCCTTGCTCATCGAAGCGGGATTTATCGCGGTGAAACAGCTGGACGAGATGTCGGCAACCCGCATTTTTCATGCGGCAGAGGCGATCTCTCCTTCGAACCAAGCGCCGAAAATCGGCCTAGGATACATCGCCCTTAATAAGCTTGAGATCAAGCAGGCGACCAAAATCTTTGAAGATGTCCTCAAGGCGGATCCTGAAAATCACCTTGCGGAAACTTTCCTCGGCATCTGTCTTTTGCTGACGAAGCCAAAGCGGAAAAAAGGGGAAAAAATCATTGAAGAGGTCATCAAAAAAACCGATGATCCCACCGTCAAAAACCTTGGGAAAATTTCTCTTGAGTGGGCCGATAAAGATTTAAAAAAAGAAAAATCTCCCTTCTTTGCCTCATCGCAGGGGATGGAGGAAAATTAGGTCAGAAACATGGCTGATAATAGAGATAAAATTACAGAGATTGAAGAAGTCTCAAAAGTGTCCCGTAAAGACGGGGTTGCCGATGTTGACCGTGGATTAGTAGAAAGAGTCGCCCCCGATAAAGAGGGGTTTGACAATTTGATGAGCCAGGATGTCAATCCGGGGCTTCAGGGGCTTCAAAACGATGAAGCTGCCAAAGCAAGTCTTATGGATGACATTCGCGAGCTGCAATCAAAAGTAGGTTCTTTAACCCAGGCTTCGCCCGATACGGTAGTCAAGCAGACGGAAGAGCTCATCACCCAAATCGAACAGGTGAAAGGAAAGCTTAAGCAACCGAATGTAGAGATTCAAGACTCTGTTCAATCCCTTCTTACCAACAAGCTGTCTCATATTGACGACAACCTGAAAGTCGCCTTAAACAGGGTCGGCCAGGAATACACCGTCCCTAAAGAGGGTGTAGTCCAGTCGAATAACCCGATTGAGCGGTTTTTGGGCTTTTTAACACACGGGCAGTACCAGTTGCAGAAGATCTCGCAGGAGGTGCATCAAATGCACCTTAATAAGAGCGAAATCTCCCCTGCGAACATGCTTGCCATCCAGATTAAGGTGGGCTATGTCCAGCAAGAGATCGAGTTCTTTACCGCGATATTGAACAAGTCCTTAGAATCGACCAAAACGATTATGAACGTCCAAGTCTAATAGGACACCGGCACTTTAGGGAGCTTTCATGAAGGAAGAAGAATTTGACACTCTTTTAGGTCAATTAGATGAGATGGAGATCACGACCGTCAACGGCAGAATCACCGAGACGGTCGGGATGCTCATTAAGGCAATTGTCCCCCAGGTAAAAATTGGGGAGGTTTGCTTAGTTAAAAGAGAGGGCGAGCCTTTAAGAACAGAGGTAGTCGGATTCACCCGGGATGAAGTCTATTTGTCCCCTTTGGGAGAAATGACCGGTATCGGACCTTCTTCCGAGGTCGTCCCTACCCATATGCCGCTTTATATTAAAGTCGGCGATAACTTACTGGGACGCGTTTTAAATGGCTTGGGAGAGCCCTTGGATGTCGAAGAAAAGGGACCCTTGGAGCTAACCGATACGTGCCCCGTCTTAAGAGAACCCCCCGACCCCTTACAACGTCAAAGAGTGACAGAGTCGATTGCCACAGGCATCAGAGCCATTGACTCTTGCTTAACCACGGGTAAGGGACAAAGGGTTGGTATTTTCGCGGCAGCCGGGGGGGGTAAATCGACCACCATCGGGATGATTGCCCGCTACGCCGAAGCTGATGTCAACGTTATCTCACTCATCGGAGAGCGGGGTCGCGAGTTAAGGGACTTTATCGAAAGAGACTTAGGTCCGGAAGGAATGAAAAAATCGGTTCTTGTCATCTCCACATCCGACCAGGCCTCGCAGCTAAGGCTAAACGCCGCGTATGTTGGAACGGCTATTGCCGAGTACTTCAGAGACCAGGGCAAATCCGTTATTTTTATGATGGACTCCGTTACCCGATTCGCAAGAGCTTTAAGAGAAGTAGGATTAGCCGCCGGAGAGCCCCCCGCAAGAGCCGGATACACCCCGTCTGTTTTCTCCACATTGCCGAAACTCTTGGAAAGAACCGGTAACTCCGATGTCGGATCGATCACGGCGTTTTACACGATCTTGGTAGCCGGCGATGACATGAATGAGCCCGTTGCAGACGAAGTACGCTCCATTTTGGACGGACACATTATTTTGTCCGCTGAACTTGCCAGACAGTATCACTATCCCGCGATCGATATTTTGTCCTCAGCTTCCAGGGTCATGCCCTCTATTGTCCCAAAAGAGCATTTGCAGCTAGTCGGAAAAGTCAGAGAAGTACTTGCCAACTATAAAAAGAACGAACTTCTGATTAAAATCGGCGAGTATAAAAGAGGCTCCGATAAAGCCGGCGACTTCGCTTTAGACCATATTGATAAAGTGAATAAATTCTTAAAGCAGGCCGTCGAAGAAAGATGTACGTATCAAGAGACGATGCAACTACTGAAGGCGCTCTTTAAATAATAGAGCGATGAAGACGTTATGAATAATATCGAATATCCCCTGACACAGGTTTTAGACGTTAAGAAAAAACGGGTTGAAGACCAGGAAAAAGTAGTAACCGAAAAACGTCGTCTTTTGAAAGAAGAACAAGAAAAACTAAAACAAAGAGAAGCCGAAAGAGATAAAGTTAAAAAACACCACGAAGATAAGCTCCAGCAGCTAAGAAAAGAGCTTGACCAAAGCACGACTACCGATAAGATCCAACAAATGAAGTACTACCTTAAAGTGGTAAAAGAAAAGTTGGCTTTAGAAGATAAAAAAGTCAAAGAACAAGAAGAGCAAGTGGAGCTTGCCGATAAAAATTTGAAGATGGCCCTTCATGAACTGGCTCAAAAACGTCTTGAAGTCGATAAACTTGAGATGCACAAGAAAGACTGGCTGAAGGCCGTTCAAGCCGAAATCCAACTGAAAGAAGAAAACGAGGCTAACGAACAAGGGTCTGTGATCTACATGATGCGGCTTCAAGAGAGAAAAAAGCTTATGCAAAGGGAGGGATAAAAAATGGTTAATCCCGACAGTACCATCAAAAACACCGATCCGAAAGGGATTGAAAGAGCCCACGGCACGCCCGATAGAAATGCGACAGAGAAGACCAAAAGACGCCTGGACGGAGTTTTTGAGAGAAAGAAATCTAAAGAAGAGCTTGCCCAGGAATGGGAAGAAGTTAAACAAGAAGCGGAAAAAGGCTCCGGTAAAGTTAAAGAGAAGCCGGCGGAAAAAGAATCTATTTCTCTATTTGATCTAGCCGCTCGGAAGCCCAATAAGGGCGCTCCTAATTCTACAGAAGCTAAACTCGATCGAATTTCTTATGAAGTCCAAGAGCCGGATCAAAAAACAGGCTCCCTGTTTGACTTGGCCTCCGCTAAACCGGGTGAGAAAAAGCCCAAAGAACCTACTCCCTATATTAGAGAAAGCCCCGATTTATCCCATGTCAATCTTATGGCTACAGGCCAGCCACAAGCCACAGAAAACATCCAGACAACTCAAGCCATCGAGCCCCGCGCTGACCAAACCCAGCTCAAGAAAATCGTTGATGAAATTGTCAAACATCTATATCAACTAGAGAAAAGCGGCGAGACAAGCGTCATAATTGTGATTAATGACCCCAAAAGCCCGTTTCATAAAACTTCAATCAGAATCCAGGAGTTTGATTCGGCCAAAGGAGAGTTAAACATCACTATAGACAACTTAAAGCCCGACGCGAAAAGCATAGTAGAAAACCAAAAAGGAGTTCTCTTAGACGCCTTGGAACAAAAGGGGTATCAGGTTCAGCAGTTTATAGCGACGAGCCAATCAGAAAACCCCCGGTTCAACCTAGAAGCCTCTCGCTCGGGCGACTCCGACGAAAAAGGCGAAGGAAAAGAGCCGCAAGATCAGGGTGAAGAGGAGCCAAAAGAACAACAATAAAAGATGACGACAACTCAGCAGTACAATTGGCTTCGAAAGCTCCCCAAAGACGTTAAAAACTTATCTGAAACCCCCCTTTTCGGGATCTCATCTCCGCTTGACAATTCCCAGTTTGAACAGCTAATCGAAAAGACTTTAGGGCTAAAAGGGTTTCAGCTTGAAACCACCGCCATTGAATTTAAAGAACTCGATGGCAAATCCGACGTTACTCTCATTGAAATCAAACCTCTCAAGGAATCCGTCTTCCTGGAAATCCCCAAAGAGGGCCTTGATCGTTTGATTTCCCAGTTATTCGGAAAAGCTTCCCAGGACTACTTAATAGATGAAAGTCTGAGAGCGGGCTTTAAAAACTTTGTTTTCATGGAAGCTTTGAACGCTTTTCAAAAAGCGTCTCATATGAAGCAGCTATCACCCATCTATACCGGAAAAGAAGAAACCGTAAAAGAGGGCCCCCTTTGGGTAAGCTCTTTTACCTTAAATTGGGAAGACGGCGGTCTTACAGGCCGAATTTTATTCTCCGATACCTTTAGACAGGCTTTTAAAAAGCTTTTCCAAGAGTCGGGTCTTATCCCTTCTAAAAAAATCGCCGCCTCTCTTTACCTTGATGTCCATGTTGAAGTGGGCAAAGCTCAGCTTTCAAGAGAAGCCTTTAAAAGCTTGAATCCCGGAGATTATCTGATTTTAGACAGCTGTCAATTAGAGCCCGGAGAAAACAAAGGAAGAGCGATCTTGACCGTCAATGGTGAACCGGCTTTCCGCGCAAAATTTAAAAACGGCACCCTTAAAATTCTTGAAACCCCCCAGTTTAACGAGTTAGGAACACAAATGTCTACTCCCCCAGATGATGAAGATCTAGAAGATAGCTTCGACGAAGAAGAAACCGAAGAGGAAGAAGAGTACTTCGACGAAGACGAAGAAGGTGCGATATCGGATGAGACCGAAGAAGAAGAGGAGCCGGAAGCTCAAGAAACTCGGGCTGTTTCAGCCAAGCAAGTTCAGCAAAAGCCCTTTAAAGCGGATGAAATCCCCTTAAATATCACGGTAGAAGCGGGACGATTTCAAATGACTGTGGAAAAGCTCTCTTCTTTAGAGCCCGGTAACGTCATCGATCTAAATGTAAATCCCGAAGAGGGTGTGGATCTGGTCGTCAACGGCCATACCGTAGCCAAAGGGGAGCTTTTAAAGGTGGGCGAAACGCTTGGAGTCAGAATCCTGGATATCGCGAAGTAATTAATAGATGTGGACCCGGTGGACACTGTGGACCTTATGGACAGGCGGATAAGGGTTGCAGCCCAAAACGGGATTCAATACAGATCAAGTTGCGTGCTTAATCCATTAATGTCCACGTTGTCCACTAGATCCACGTCTCTTTAATGTACCGACAAGACTCAACAGAAAAAACCACAACGGATGCCCTCATGCCCTTAAACCCTTCCCCTAAACAGATACCCGAAACGATTGGCCCCTACCACATCGAGAAGTTCTTGGAAAAAGGGGGGATGAGCCTTCTTTATTTGGCCAAAAAACCGGGAGAAGACCTTCCGGTTCTGATCAAAATCCTTTCGGAAAAGTTTTTAGAAAATCCCCAGGCATCCGAGCGCTTCTTAAAAGAAGCAGAAATCATTAAAAAAGCCGATCACCCTAATATCGTCACCTTATATGACTTTGGGACGTGGGAAGGGGGGCTTTATATTGCGATGGAATACATTCATGGCATCTCTTTAAGAAAGTATCTAAAATCTGAAGCTCTTTCCCTAAAAAAAGCGATCGAGATCCTTTTGGAAATCTCTTATGCCCTTTGCCACCTGCATGCGCATCATATTATCCACCGCGATCTAAAGCCTGAAAACATTTTGATTACAGAAGATGGACACGTCAAAGTAATCGATTTCGGCATCGCCCAACTTCTTTATCACGAGGGCATCGAAAAGGAGAAAAAACCGGAGTTCATGGGAACCCCGATCTATATGTCTCCGGAACAAAAAAAAGCTCCCGATTCGGTCTCTTACCCATCCGACATCTACTCCCTGGGGATTATTGCCTACGAGCTAATGATGGGAAAAATTGTCAAAGGACACCTCTATTTGTCCCTTTTACCGAAAGGGATTCAAAAAATCATCGCTAAAACCCTCTTTCCGAAAGTGGAAGACCGCTACTCCGATATGGTCGACTTTTTGTCCGATCTCTCTGATTACTTTCATTCTGAAACCCTTTTAAAAGATGAGACGGCAAAAGATAAGCTAATTGATCAAGCCCTCCTACTTAAGTCCCAGGCTGAAGTGTGGCTAAAAACCGATAGTCCCCATTTTCAAGGGGTAACTCTTCAATCCCATTGTCCTTTTGCCTACAACAAAGAGACACTCCATGGGCAAATATGCATCTTGCTTAAGCCGGAAAATGTCTCTAAAACCAATGCCTTAGCGGCATTTTTACCGTTATCGGCTTTGAAAGAGGCACTTTCTTCTGCTGATCAGCCCCCAAAAAGCCCGGAAGAGGCGCTCTTTTTCTTAAACCGTTCTTTAAAAAAATGGCCTCTAACCCCCTCTCTTTCGTTCTTCTGCCTTTTCATCGACCTTAAACAAAAATCTTTTACTTTTTCAATTGGAGGAGACTTTAAAGCTTATTTGACTTCACCGCATAGAACTGACACTTACGAAAATCCGGCAACTTCACTTCCTCTTAAAGAGAGTGTGCCTCCCTCAACCGTCAAAATTACGGATACAAAAAATTCAAAATTTATTTTGAGTCTAAATGACCCCATGAACCCTATGAGAAACCCGGAAAAAAAAATCGAATACCTCAGAATTGAGTCATAAAAAAAGTTTTTTCATGGAAAATAAATTCCCCTTTTGAAATAACGGTTACTTTAAACCCTGAAATGTGATCTATGAAACTCCACCCGACTAAGAAAGGCTTGCTAAAGCTGGCTGTCATGACAGGAACTCTCTTTTCGTTGAATGCGGAAGATATCGACGAAGATGAGTTTGATACCATCATGAACGTATGGAATCCAGATGTTACCCGCTCGGATGATTTCGGCTCCGGTAGAGGTCCGATAAAAGCGTCCCACAGCCAGTTTATGCTGGGCGGCAGTGACGACACCGACGGGGAAAAGGTTTTTTCCTTTAAGTTTTCTCCCCCTTCAAGCGAGCTCGTAGCCCAAGAAGACGGAGAAAAAAACCAAGAGTTCAGTCAGAACCTTGCGGAAGAAGGGGCCTATCCAAAAACGATTTTAATCAACTTCAACAACGTTTCCATTACCGAATTTATCAAGTTTGTCAGCCGTATTTCCGGGAAAAACTTCGTCTATGACGAAGCCGAGCTACAGTTTAATGTGACTATTGTCTCCGATGAGCCGGCCACACTTGAAAATGTTATGTCAGCTCTACTCCAAATCTTAAGAATCCGCGGATTCAGTTTGATGGAGCAGGGAAATAACATTATTATCCACACGAATCCCACCGTGAATGCGATTTCAAAAGTCGTATCTGACGGTCAGGTGCCACTGAATGTGAGAGAGTCGGAAATCGTTACCCAGGTTTTCAGATTAAACACTCTGGATCCCGAAAGAGCTACAACTTTAATTAAGCCCCTTGTTTCAGAGTCCGCAATCGTCGATTACAGCCTGGGTTCGAACTCTGTTGTCGTAACCGATTTGGCTCCTAATGTCTCTAAAATCGGGCAGCTTTTAAAAAGCTTGGACTCTCCCGCTTCAGGATTAATTTTAGGGCAGTACCAAGTTACTAACGCTTTGATCGACTCTATCATCCCCCTGGCGGAACGTATAATGGAGCCGATCGCGGAGGGAAAACCGATTGTATTTGTCCCCCACGCTACATCCAACAGCGTTTTTATCGTCTCTACACCTTTCTTGGTCGAAAGAGCGATCGCGGTCATGAGAAACCTGGATGCCAATACGGGAGCTACACGGATATTTAGCGACAGCAACCTTCGGTTTAGTGCCGCAGGGGGAACGGGCGCAGCAGTTGGCGGTGTTTATGGCTCTCAAACCACTCCCGACGGATCTTTACCGGGCAGTGCAGCCGGACAAGGTGCGGGCGCAGGTACCGGTGCAGGTGCAGGTGCCGGATTCGGTGCCGGGGGTGCTCAAGGTGCAGGAGGCGCGGGAACAGCTGCCGGAGCCGGGGGCCTTCCCGGGCAAGAGGGACTTTCTCCCGGCGCATTAAGCACCGAATCCCGACTACAAGAGCTGCAAAGACAACAGGGCTTACAAGCAGGCGGTATTACCGCTCCGGGCAGCTCTTGGACCAGTCAGCTCCCCTTAGGTCACATCCAAAGGACGCAGTTCTATATCCAAAAACTACGCTACCGACGCGGGGATCAGCTGGTTGACGCGCTGCAACGTATTGCGGAAAGCTTACTCAGATCAGGACAAACCAATGCAGAGCTTGTTACGACCATTGAAAGTATCCAATGGATCGAAGCTTCCAACTCTTTGGTTTACACTGGAACGCAAGACGCGCTTCTAAAAGTAAGAGAGCTCGTACGAGAGATCGATACCCCTTTAAGACAGGTCTTCATCGAGATGCTGATCTTAGAGACCACGTTAGTGGACTCTTTGACTTATGGCGTCAATTGGGGTGCCCGCTTTGGCGGGGGCGATGTGTCGGGGTCGGAAAACTTCCAGACACGTGGAAACCCGCTTAACGCGCTTATGAACACTGCCGGATTTAACGCCGGCGGAATTTTACAGTCTCCTGACGCATCTGTGGCTACCAACCGTAACGGCTATACGCTGGGGATTATCGGTCAGACAATTACGAAAGGGGGTACCGAATACGCCTCTATCGGAGCTTTGGTTCGAGCGGTTCACGACAAAACGAAGTCCAACATCATCATGAACCCGAAAATCTTAACGGAAGATAATGTTCCGGCAGAGATTTTTGTGGGCGTAAACATCCGTTTCCAAACGGAGGCGATCTCGAACGACCAAGGTAACATCGTAACCAACAACTTCGAATTTAGGGACGTTGGAACCACGCTCAAAGTGACTCCCTTAATTTCCGATAACGATATCGTTACTTTGGAGATCAAACAAGAAGTCTCAAGAGTTCTTCCTAACACGAATACCTCCGCGGGGGGAATTTCCGATCAGCCCTCCGGACCGGAAACCAGCAAAAACACCACCACGACACGTATTCATGTACCGAACAAATACTTTGTCGTCTTGAGCGGGATGTTAGAAGATCAAAGAGACCGTACCCGTAGCCAGGTGCCATGTCTTGGAGGCGCGCCGTTCATTGGCGCCGCATTCAGCGACAAAGAACAGCAGCACCTTAAACGAAATCTGATGATTTTTATCCGTCCCGAAATTATCGATACGGAAGAGGATATTGAATACGTAACACGTCATCAGCAAAATATCTATCGTCAAAAAGCTAAGACGACCAAGATGTGGCAACTGGAGACAGACGAGGCAATGGATTGGATGAATATCCAGCGAGTTGACAATTGTTTTGACGACAGAGAAGAATTTAATCCGTAAGCTATGCCCTTTGAGTCTTTTATCTTACCCCGCGGGAGCCTATCCCGTGGGCTGTTAACACTCTTAATCGTATCGTTTTTAGCGACGGGTTGCAACCGTTGTCCCCCTCCATTCGAGCCGATGATCTGCTATTCGCCCCCTTTACAGCAGATCAAGTCCCTTCCCACCCCGTTTCCGCCCCTAAAAAAAGAGGAGCTTCAAAGTCTTTGGGGAAAAGAACTTTACCTTGGAACCCGGTTTGTGGAAGAAGGAGATTGGTACCGGGCGATTACCGCGTTTAAGAGCAGCTATTTTTTAATGCCGAAGCGTGAAAGCAAAAGACGTGAGCAAGTAGAATTTTACCTCTTTTTATCCTACTACTTTGCATCAAAATACAAAGAAGCAGTCGAAACCTACGAAGACTCCGACACCTTATGTTTTGTAACCCAAGACTTTCCAGCCTTTAAAGAGCTAAAAATTGCGCTGTGGGAAAGCTATTCCAAGATTTGCCGGTTTGAGAAGGCCGATCTTACGCTTTCAGAGCTGCCGGAAGAGCTTCAGAGCGAGCTTACAGTGTCCGAAGCAATCCGAACGGGTGACATGTGCCTTTTAAACGAATATGCGCTTGAAGAGCCTGTAAACGCCCTTCTTTGGGATTTTAAAGATTGTATGAAGTCCCCGAAAAAAGCGGAGTTTTTACAAGCGGCGTTGCCGGGAGCGGGCTATCTTTATGTCGGCCAATCGAAAGCAGCTTTAACTTCCTTTATTATCAACGCCCTGTTCATTGCTGCCGGGATTGAATTTTGGCAGCGTGGCTACTATGCAGCCTCTCTAATCACCTTCTCGCTTGAGACCGGCTGGTACTTTGGGGGCATTAACGGCGCCGGTTTAGCCGCGGCAGAGTACAATGAGCGCCTTTATGAAAATCTGGGCAAAGAGACCCTCATTTGCAATAAAATGTTTCCCATCTTCAAATTCGATGTCGCCTTTTAATTATTTGAAAGCTTATGGATTGTGTCAAAAATTGCGATCAATATATCAAAACAAAATAAATGTTTTACTTTTTTTATTGATTATCCCTTTGATGGGGAAGGCGGAGCCGTTTGGGAAGGACGCCGACTTGGTGAGAACCCCTTGTCGAAAAGTGAAGGTGCGCCCAAATAATTCGATCCATGAGATGCTCATTCAGTTTCACCAGGATGTCATTTCCCCCGCCGATGGACCGAGAAGCCACTTCTTCCCCTCAAGCTCTCAGTACA
>JAGROB010000082.1 GCA_020440465.1 Chlamydiia bacterium | reverse complement strand
CTCTCTGTGTTTAATAAACTTAAAAAAGTTTACTTTAAGCGATTTTGAAGAGCATTGACGAGGGGTGGCATACGGGGTGAGATATCCTCCTCTTTGTTGTCGAAGAGGTAATCAAAAGTGTGGGTTTCGTTAAACGCTTCGTAGTCTTTCCAGCAGTTATCTAAAATCCGAAGGTTCCCTTCCGGGTTAATGCCGCGGGAGAGGATCCTTTCTTCGACAATTTCGCGGGGGACGATCATACGGATCAGGAAATAAGGAGTTTCAAGCTCTTGCATGAAGGCTTCCAATCGATCAAAGGATCGATCGGTGCTACGATCGAGTATAATAAATCGGTTGGGAGATACGGCATTAAGCCTTCTTAAAACATATTCGGAGTAATCGGGAAGATGGCTGAACTCCACCCCTTCTTCCCGAAACATAATACGGGTCTCGTCGGTTGAAAATCGGATGCCTTTAAAAACAGATTCAAGCTCCTTGGCAACGGTGGACTTTCCCATGCCGGGGGTTCCTGAAAATAAAACCATTATCGGGGGATTTTCAACGTCCAAGTGGTTAAGGCTTGGAAGCTGCTTTTGAAATAACGCCTCGTAGTCGGCTGCATTTAAGCAAAGGAAAAGAAAAGAGAGTAAAACAAGTCTAATCATGGTCTTATGAGGGGGGTAAGTGTTTGAATCAGGGGGGCGTAAGAGACGTTATCTTCGGTGTTGTCAAGGATATAGTCAAAGGTATGCGTTTCGGCAAAAGCTTCGTACTCTTTCCAGTTTCGATCGAGACGCGATAACGTGAGCTCAGGTTTATTGCCGCGGGAGACGATTCTTGCCTCCACAATTTCTCTCGGGACTTCAAGCCGCGTTAAAAAGTAAGGGGTTTCATGGTGTAAGCACCACGAAATGAGCTCATCATGGAAGGGATGGCAAATGAGGTCTAAGATGAGCAAGCGGTTAGGGGATATCTCATGTACTTTATTCAGCAGCCAAAATAAATAAGGGGTTAATAACTCGTAAGTAAGCCCTTCTTCTTTAAAAAAAACACGGGTGTCATCAATGCCGATCCGTATCCCTTGAAACGTTTTTTCAAGCTCTTTAGTTACTGTCGTTTTTCCCATCCCCGGCGTTCCCGAAAACAACAGGACTAAAGGGGGGTTTTCTATTTCTAAATTAAGAAGCTGTTGGGACTGTTTTTGAAAGAGTTTTTCGAAATCTATGGGATAAGAAGAAAGGGATGTCCAAATAAGGGTTATGAAAAGAAGAGATTTCATCGAATTAAACGCTCAAGCTCATCTAAAAAGGGGTCTAAAGACTTATTTTCTTCACTATTATCAAAATATAGACCGAAGGTCTCTTTTGACTCAAAGACCAAGTAATTTTGCCACCACTCATCAAGCGCTTTAAGATACGCTTCGGGATGATTTTCTCTTAAAATAAGGCGCCTTTCCACAATCTCTCTTGGGACACTTAAGCGTATAAGGGTGTAGGGGATAGACCCTTTTTTGATATAAGCTTTAAAGGGATCGAAGCAGCTGTCAACGGTGTTGTCTAATACGATCAAACCGTTGGGGTAGGTAGCTAAGATTCGATCGATCGCCCAGACGAGATAGTCATCGAGTTTTTCTCTTGGGTACCCATTTTCGCGAAAATAAATTCGTGCCTCGTCGGAGTCTAATATAATGGCTTGAAAGTTTTCTTTAATGGCTTTGGACAGGGTCGACTTTCCCATTCCGGGGGTGCCGGAATAAAAAATGAGCCGTGGCTTACGGCTCAAGTTTAAATGTTCGATCCCCACAAGCTGTTTTTGAAATAGGGGCTCGAAAAACGTCTCTTCGCCCCATAGGCCGAAAAAGAGGAAAAGGGAAAGGGCCCAGCTTCTCATCCGTCTTTCTTTTTAGGCGCCTTTTTCGGGGTTGCGGCTTTTTTGGTGGCCGTTTTTTTGGTCGTCGTTTTTTTGGCGGCGGTTTTTTTAGGAGCTGCCTTTTTCGCAGTTGTTTTTTTTGCCGTCCCCTTTTTCTTACGCGCCTTTTTTACGTAAGGCGTTCTGGGATGATTCGGGTATTTGGTCTCAAGCTCATCGATATCATTAACGATGACATCGCAGTCAGGGTACGTAGAGCAAGAGTAAAATGTTTTTCCAAAACGGGACTTTCTGGCTGTGATCTGCCCGGGGCAGTCGATAGCGGGACAGGCGGGTAGATCTTCTTGGCTAATCGCGGTCTCCCCTTTTAGCGGGATATTGATAATCCCTTTGCAGTCGGGGTAGTTGGTGCAGCCTAAAAACGCGCCGTACCGGCCGTGGCGCACTTTCATCTCTGACTCACATTTCGGACATTTTTGATCCCAATCAAAGTCTTCCGCGTACTCGGATTTGTCAAACTCCAGCTCTTCGATCGGAGCGGAAAAGTCGCAGTCGGGATATTTTGAGCAGCCGTAGAAATATTTATTCTTAAACCAGACTTTTTGCAGGTTCGATTCACATTTCGGACATTTCTTTTCGGTTTCGATCTTTGGTACAAAGCCCTCTTTTTCCGCAGTCTCTAAAAGCGGCTCGAAGTCCTTCCAAAAATTCTTTAAAAGCTTTCTCCAGTCTTTTCCGTTTTCTGCAATCAGCTCAAGATCGTCTTCCATCTCTTTTGTGAAGTCGACGTTCATAATTAGCCCGAAGTTGGCCTCTAACAGCGCGGCAATAACACAGCCCACTTCTGTGGGTTTAAGCCGTCCCTTTTCTTTCGTGGTATAGTCGCGGCTTTGAATTTTATTCATGATAGAAGCGTACGTCGAGGGACGGCCGATGCCAAGTCTTTCAAGCTCTTTAACTAACGACGCTTCGGTAAATCGGGGCGGCGGGCGGGTAAAGGATTGCTCTTTCAATAGCTCAAGCAAGGTCAGCTCTTGTTTTTCTTCTAAGTTCGGCAAGATTCGACTTTCTTCATCGTCTTCTTTGTCGTCGATTTTTTCCTCGTAAACGGCCAGGTATCCCTGGAATTTCAAGGTAGAGCCGGTAGCTCTTAGCATCATGTTGTCGCCGTTAGAGATATCGGCCGTTACCGTGTCGTAAATGGCCGGATTCATCTGGGAGGCAACGTAACGGCGATAGATAAGCTGATAAAGTCCCAATTGATCTTTGGTAAGATAAGGCGCGACCTTCTCCGGGGTATGGGCAATGTGGGTCGGACGGATCGCTTCGTGGGCGTCTTGCGCTGCTTTTTTTGTGGCAAATTGTTTGGGCTCATCGGGAAGAAACTCTTTTCCGAAAGTCTTTTTGATATGGTCTCTTACTTCGGGAATCGCTTCCGGGGCAATGCGGACGGAGTCGGTACGCATATAGGTAATTAAACCTTCCGCGCCGTCGTTTTTCATGTCGATCCCCTCATATAGCTCTTGAGCAATACTCATCGTTCGAGAAGAGGACATATTCAAGTGGCGGCTTGCTTCTTGCTGAAGCGTGGAAGTGATAAAGGGAGCCTGAGCAAAGCGCCGCTTTTCTTTTTTATCGACTTTTTCAACGAGATAAGGGCCCTTATTCATCCGATCCAAGAGCTTTTCAGCTGTTTTTTGATCGGGGATAAGAGTGACATCTTTGCCCTCAACCGCTTCTTTTTCCACTTTTTTGCCATCGACAGAAAACAGGGTTGCTTTGAACTCTTTTTCCTGTGGGTTGGGAGAGAGCAGGGCGGATAAAGTCCAATACTCCTGGGGCTTAAACGCTTCGATTTCTCTTTCTCGATCCACAACCAGCTTTAAAGCAACGGACTGTACTCTTCCGGCACTTACAAACCCTTCTTTTCCCCGCTGGATGCGGCGGTTCAAAATGGGGGAGATCTTATAGCCGACGATACGATCTAATAAGCGGCGCGCCTGCTGAGCCGATACCAGCGCTTCATCAATTTCTCTTGGATTTTCAAGCGCTTTAACCACCGCTTCTTTGGTGATCGAGTTAAAAGTGACTCTTTCGGTCTTCGTATTTTTTGGCAGAATCTCTTTGGTATGCCAAGATATCGCCTCTCCCTCGCGGTCGGGGTCGGATGCGAGTATGACTTTGTCGACGCCTTTTGCCGCTTTTTTCAGCTTTTGAATGACGGACTCTTTACCCTCCATCGTGACGTAGGTGGGCTCAAAGTTGTTTTCGAAGTCGATTCCGAATTCTTTAGGGGGAAGATCGCGGATATGCCCTACGGAGGATTCGAATAAAAAATTGTCCCCCAATATTTTTTTTAGGGTTTTAATTTTAGCCGGAGACTCAACTATTATAAGCGATTTTCCCATATACCCTTCCTGCGTACTCTTTTATTAGTCTATTTAGTACTAAACTCATTAAATGAACATTCAAATGGCTCGCGGAGTATCCGGTTAGAAGCATCAACTGGTCGAAGGAAAGATCTTCTCTTTCCAGGAGGGAAAGAATTTTAAACTCCTCAGGATGAGCGGTCTTTGAATGCGTAAACTTCGAGTTTATAACAGGTTGTTCTTTTTTAAAGAAAGAAAAAATTTCCTCTACATCCAAGCAAATTTCCCCCTTTCCCTCTTTAATAAGGCGGTTTGATCCCCGGAAATGGGCTTTTTCGAAGGGGCCGGGAATGACAAAACATTTTTTATCTAAGTGGATCGCAAGCTCCGCCGTGATGAGCGCGCCGCTTTTTTCGGGCGCCTCGACCACGATTAAAATATCGGATAGGGCGGCAACGATTCGGTTTCTTTGGGGAAATTGCCCCCGTGCGGGCGGGATATCGGGAGCGTATTCGCTAAAAAGGGTGATTTCTTGGCTAAGTTTTTCATTTTCTTTGGGATAGAGTTTATTAAAACCGGAGCCTAAGACGGCGATGGTTTTACCCTTCGCCCCTTGATGCGCCGCGGTATCGATCCCTCTTGCCAGACCGGAGATGACCCAAATGCCCTCTTTTGACAGTTTTTGAGCCATGTCGTACGCGATCTCTTTTCCCCTTTCCGATGCGGATCTCGTTCCGACAATTCCTACAAGAGGAGTATTTTCTTCCGGCATTTCCCCTTTAACAAAGAGCGCTTCGGGCGGCTTTTTTAAAGCTTTTAAACGGGAGGGGTAGTCGCTGTCAGTTAGGGTAATTACTTTCATTCCAGGCTCGTGTAAAATTTTCA
>JAGROB010000081.1 GCA_020440465.1 Chlamydiia bacterium | reverse complement strand
GACTTATCGGAGGCTCCCAAAAACTCCTTCCCGGAGAAATTTCTCTCGCCCACAACGGAGTACTCTTCTTAGACGAGCTTCCCGAATTTAAACGATCGGTACTCGAAATGCTTAGGCAGCCCATGGAAGATAGACATGTTACGATATCCCGAGCCAAGGGAACCTCTACCTACCCCGCCAAGTTTCTTTTGGTCGCAACCATGAACCCGTGCCCCTGTGGTTTTTTGGGGCATCCTAAAAAACCATGTAAAGATAGCGAAAAAGAGATTGCTCGCTATCAGGGAAAACTTTCCGGCCCCTTAATGGACCGAATCGACATGAAAATTGACGTCTCTCCCGTTAGCCCCGATGCGACTACAGAGGGCAACGAGACATCCGAAGAAATCATGAAACGTATTGTCCAAGCAAGAAGACGGCAAAAAAGCCGTTTTGAAAAGCTTAATCTACCCCTCAGAGTTAACCAGGAGATGGGCCCTAGGGAAATTCAGGTTTGTTGCCCCTTATGTCCGGAAGGAAAAGCGCTTGTCAAACAAACCCAAGAAGCGCTTAGTTTGTCCCATCGGGCAGTGTACAAGCTTCTAAAAGTTTCTCGCTCGATTGCGGATCTGGAAGGGGCGGATCAGATTCTTCCGTCTCATCTTTTGGAAGCTTTAACTTTTCGGGAGCCTTCCGCGCCCGCTTCTCCACCATTTTAGGGGGCTCAAGCTCCTCTTCGGTTAACGCACCCAAGTCTTTAAACTTCCTAACGGAGACTAAGACTCTGGACTCGAAAGAAGACGCTGCTCTGTTATAAGCCTCTGTCGCGCTTTCAAGCCCCTTTCTGATCCCGTCTAAATGGTTTACCATGACAGCGGTTCGCCGGTAGAGCTCTTTACCTAAACTGGAGATTTCTTCGGCGTTTTTGGCAAGCTTTTCTTGTCTCCAACCGTAAGCGACGGATCTTAAAAGCGCAATCAAGGTTGTAGGGGTAGCCAGTAAGACTTTTTGATCGACGCCCACTTCGATTAAAGCGGGATCTTGCTCAAGCGCGGCACTGAAAAAGGTCTCTCCCGGAAGAAACAGGACCACGAATTCCGGCGTCGAGGGAAACTGATCCCAGTAAGATTTTAAAGATAGCTGCATCATGTGGGTTCTGATCTGCTTGGCATGCTGCTGAAGATTAGTTTTTTTTGTTTCTTCATCCTCCGCCTCCAGTGCCTCCAGATAGGCATGAAGCGGCGCTTTGGAATCGACCACAATTTGGCGGTGGTTCGGCAGCTTCACGATCATGTCGGGGCGAAGGCGTCTTTCCCCGGAGGAAGTCTCCTGCGTATGAAAATCGCACCACTCAACCATACCGGCCATCTCCACCACTTTTTTGAGCTGAATCTCTCCCCATCTTCCCCTGACATGGGGCTGTCTTAGGGCTTTCACAAGATTATTTGTCTCTAATTTCAGTTGCACTTGAGATTCGGCCAAAGATTTTAGATAATGATCGAGACCCGCGTGGGACTTCGTCCACTCTAAAGAAAACTGATCGATCTTTTTTTCGTACTGATCCAGTTTTTCCTGAAGGGGCTTTAAATCGGTTTTAGCTTCCGGTTTTTGTTGGGATTGAAAAATAAGGTAGATCAGTGCGGCCAAACATAGCGCCATCAAAGCGATTTCCATTTGCTAACTCCTGTCGATTTCGCTTAATATAGCAGAGAATGGAATTCTTATTTAAGCACAAACGCTGGCTTTGGCCGCTCATCGCCCTGGAAATGATTGACAAAGATACACCATGTTTCATAAAATAATACCTGAGTATTAAAAACTTCAAACTCCTCTCAAAATGAACCTAAAATAGTAAATTCACTTAATTTGAATGTTCGTTTTTACACATCAAAACATTGAATTTGACAAGATATCCGAATTGCGACAGAATTTTTGCACAGAAAAGCAATGGAGTTAATCATGACAAAAGCAATCTTATTTTCTTGCCTCGTATTCGCAACAACAAGTCTTCTTGATGCAAGGTGTATCGAAGCTCGCTGTCCAAAATGTGGAAAATACTATATTGTAGGCGCAGGCCACAAGTGTAATTAAATATTACCCTGGATATTCCCTACAACATGAATCCTTTAGAATTCATGTTGTAGGGAATATAATTACTTCGTGACAATATCTTGGTAATTAGTTATACTACTCGCCATGATTAAAAGTGTTTTTCAAGTTGATACAGCTTAAAAAACTAAAAAAATAACAGCAAGATTATGGAATACTCCCTTTCAACCCCTGTCAGTTCCACAAGAATACTGAATGCATCTATGCTTATTGCAGGGACATGTATAGGCGGAGGAATGTTAGCCCTTCCAATATCAAGCAGCCCTATTGGATTTTTCCCTGCCATTTTAGTTATGTTAGTCTGCTCAATCTTCATGACTTTAACAGGGCTACTTTATCTTGAAGCAACTCTTTGGATGAAAAAAAATTCTCATCTAGACACTCTTTCAATTGAGCTTCTATCTAAGTCTTGGCGAGTTATTTGCACTGTCACTTATATATTCGTTTGCTATGCTTCAATTGTCGCCTATATGTCAGGTGGAGGCAAACAACTTACATTTGTAATTAATGAAGTATTTAAAACATCTCTCGAATCTTGGCAAGGAATATTTTTATTTTCAAGCATCTTCGGAACAGTCTTTTTATTAAATAAATTTATAATTGAAAAAGTAAACACAATTCTTTTTGTAAGTATGATACTTTCCTATGTAATGCTAATAGCATACTCAGGAAATACCCTCGAAACCAATCTTATTTTAAGACAAAATTGGAATGGTCATCTTTTTTATGCTTTCCCTTTAATGCTTACTACTTTCAGCTTTCCCGGAATAGTCCCGACTATTAGCCCCTATTTAAATTCCGACCCTAAGTCTATACGTTTGGCAATAGTATCAGGCACAACAATCACTTTTATTGTGTATTTTATTTGGCTCCTTATTATATTTGGGTCAATACCACATAGTGGCCCATTTGGATTAATCGAAGCCTTTACAAAAGATATCCCTATAACTGAGTGCTTACATTATGCTTTAAATAATCCGCATATATCGGCTGCTGCACAATTTTTTGCTTTCTTTGCGATCGCAACCTCATTTTTAGGAATTTCTCTTTCATTATTTGATTTCTTGACAGATAGCCTTAAACACAGAGTCAAAAATAATTGGGATCAATTATTTTTTTATTCCATAATATTTGGGCCTTGTCTTATTTTTTCAATTTATTTTGAAAGAGCTTTTATTTCAGCTCTTGAAATTTCTGGTGGAGTTGGAGACGCTATTTTAAGTGGCATAATTCCAGTAATTATGATTTGGCAGGGACGCTATATCCAAAAGAGACAGCGGAATTATCAGGTGTGGGGTGGAAAACCCTTACTTATTATATTACTTGTATTTTCATGTTCTATTTTAAGTTGTGAATTGATTAGGCGTATCTTTTAAAGTTATTCACTCTTACACTCAAGGCTAACTACATAAGTAATGCATTAAGACATAACAAGTGCCGAAAACATTCTTCTTTCAAAAATGCGATTTCCATTTGCTAACTCCTGTCGATATCGATTAATATGGCAGAGAATGGAATTCTTATTTAAGCACAAACGCTGGCTTTGGCCGCTCATCGCTCTCGTTATTATTGCCCCGATGACCCCCTGGATAGATCTTAAGATCGAAGATTTTTTTTATAATCGCGGCAATGATCCGAACACCCACTTCATGACATCTCCGCTGATCAAGCTTATGTATGAAAAAGTGGTGAAAATCCCAACGATTCTTGCGTTTTTGTGCTTGCCGCTAATTCTCTTTAAGAAGTTTAGAAAACCGGCTCAAGTGATCGTATTAACGATGATTGTCGGCAATGGTCTTATTACCGAATTTATTTTAAAGGACTACTGGGGGCGCCCCCGTCCAAAACAGATCGAGCGCTATGGGGGAAGTCAACAGTATCGCCCCTTTTGGCTGCCCAATTTCCATCCGCCGGAGCCTTCACGAGGCTTTGTCTCAAGCCATGTCGCTGCCGGTTTTCTTTTTCTTACGGGTGTCGTGCTGACTCAGAGGTACCGCTCTCGGACCCTTTTTTGGGCTTCTGTTCTGTTGTCGCTCATTTTTGGAGTGGGCCTAAGCCTAACCCGCATGGCTCAAGGGGGACATTTTTTTTCCGACTGTCTTGTCGCGGGATTAATCATGTGGTGGACAGCGCTTATGATGAACTGGTTGGTGTATGCGGATGAAGACCTTAACTAAACGGCAAAAAGAGATTCTCGATTTCATCTCCGATTCCATCGGGTCCAAAGGATATTCCCCCACATACCGCGAAATTCAAAGCGAATTCGATTTTTCCTCCGTTGGTTCGGTGGTGGGACACATTAAAGCGCTTGCGGACAAGGGGTTTTTAGAGATTGATCCCAAGAAAAGGCGTTCCATCGTCCCAAAAGAGCTTGAAACCCCGAAAGCTGTCCATGAAAGCCATGATGTAGAGCTTCCCTTTGTGGGAATGATTCAGGCCAGCTTTCCGATTGAGATGTACTCCGAGACAAAGACAATGAAAGTTCCTTCTCCCTTTGTTCGCGACCCTTCCGGCACCTATATCCTGCAGGTACAAGGGGACAGTCTGAATAATGAACTTATGAAAGACGGTGATCTCATCTTAGTTGAAGCGCGCCAAGTAGCCGAGCCGGGAGAGCTGATTATTGGTACAACCGTTTATAATGAAACCTATATCTCTCGCTACTACCCGGAAGGTGACTATATCCGTCTAGAAGGCTCCCACCCGGACGACGCGCCCGCCGTTCTCCCCTCCGATGAGTTCACCCTGATCGGCGCCGTCACTGGCTTACTAAGGTCTTATTTTTAAGTATTTTAATTTTATTTCGATTTGTTATTTAACTATTTACTCGTAATCGGGTAAGCATTAGAATAATTACCTTCCAAAAAGGCGGAGTTCTCTCGACTTCAAGGAAGCTACCTACCAAAGGAAAAATTTGAAAAGTATATCTGTTGCTCAGACGAGCTACAATAAGGATATCTACCAACTTTTAATACACTCTAAGTGGGCACTTTGCAGCTTTTTGGCACTCGGCACTCAGGAGTTAATCGGAGCGACATCGAGCATTTGGCTGGTCTTTATGATGAATGAGATCACTGCCGGAGAGCCTTTTTTCCTTTGGCTCGGCTTTTATGTGATTTCCTTGCTGCTCCCCTCTATCCCCTTAAGCTTAGCTTACGTATTTAGAAGCGCCTGGCGCCTTAACGCCCAGGAGCGGTTCATTCACCACTTCGTCGCTTTGAACCAAAAGAATGGACATGAATGGGATGACAAGAAAATTAAAGGGAAAAAATCTTCGATTTTAAGCTCCGAAGGGACGCAAGCGATTTTTGACTTCATCGAGTACCTTTGGGACCTGCTTAGCTTCTTTTTATCGGTTATCTTCAATATCATTGCTCTCGCACTGGTTGTAGAAAAGCTCTTTTTAGTCGCCTTTTGCTTGAGTCTTTTCTTAGCGTACCTTGCTATGAAACTCAGGCGACCGAGACAAAGACAACTTACTGAAAAGGCCCTTACCGCAAGAGTCGAGTTGGCGCAAACCCTTTTAACTGCCTGGGACCATCTCTTTGGAGAGGAGTCAATTTTCAATGGCTGGAACAGAAAGCTTAACCAACGCATTCAAAACAGCCAAAAACGAAACATCAAACTGGAAAGATTCGATCAGCTCATGGCGATTATCATCTCTTTGATCGTCAACATCCCCTCCCTTACCGTCGTCGTCTGGTTTGCTATTAAACACTCGGGCGACACCGCCAAGCTCGCCCCCTTTTTCGTGACCATCCCGACTCTGTTTGTCATCCTTCGCTACACCTACCAGCTCCTGTCGGAGTCCTTCCGTTTTAACATGCACAAAAGCAAGCTCAACTCCATCTTCAAAGCGATCCAACCCAAAGACATCGCAATACCACAAAAGATCGCACACCCCGAGCCCATCCCCCTTATTCCCGGCTTAGAAATGCCTTAAAACTGGCTTTTAAGCCCTAAATCAACCAGATGATCGAGCGCCTTACTCAACGAGACATGCTGTCTTCTGGCCATTTTTGCGATGAGATAATGCTTTTCGGGAGAAGTGCGATAAGATATATTCCCTTTAAACATAGACTTTTGAATAGGAACAGGTATTTCCTTTCCCTGGTCTAAGTGAAGTTCAATCGCGGCATAGATGGCTTCTTTAATATCCCTCACAGCCGTGTGAATATCTTCTGCATCAGTACAAACACCCGGAAGTTCATTCACGGAAACAATAAAATACCCGTCCTCCTGCTCGATTGTATAGGACCAGGGCAAATCGACATATTTATGAATTTCCTTCTTAGTAGCCATGGCTTTTCAACACCTCCTGAAGCATCTTGACTTGATAAGGCAACAATTCCTTTCTTATCTTAAGAGACACATTTTTTGGGTAATTCTTTTTTCCAAAAACATGATGTGAGCCACAAATTCTTAACTCGAAATCTAAAAGAAATAAAATCGTTTCTGCTTCTTGGTAGGAAACGGATGAGCCAGCCAAAATTTTTTTGATTAGCTTATCCATTTTGCTCATATAACTATATGATATCACAAATGATATCAAATGTCAATATCTCAGCTTAACTACTCATCGTCTTCGGGTTCGAACTCGATGAGGGTTTTTGACTTTCGGCCTGCCAGAAGGCGGATGAAAGAGAGGGTTAAGGAGACGGCAAGGTACCCCCAGGCAAGAATGAGGAAGGAAAGAGCAAATTGGTGGAAAAGGCCGTAAAATAAGAAAACGGCTGCGATGGCGGTCAAGACGACGACACGGTAAGAGTGCACTTTAAAGCGAAGCCCCTTGAAACTGGGGAACTTTAGGCGAGATACCATCAAATAACCTAAAAGAAGCAGGGCAAAGACGGTTAAATAAGCCTGTGTTTCAATCAAAAAGAGGGCTTTTGTCATCAAAAACAAGTTCAAAGAGATAAGTAATGCTGCAGATGCCGGGATAGGAAGCCCTGTGAACGTCACCTTTTCGGTGGGGGGCAAAAGCTTTCCTGCAGGTACATCTTTTACATTGTAGCGGACGAGCCTTAAAATCCCGCAGACGCAAAAGACCATTGCTGCCATAACAAACAAGTAAGAAAGCTCCGTTCCCGGAGGCAGCGTTACACTCTTAATAACCATAATTGCAGGAGCCACGCCAAACGTAATCCCGTCCGCCATAGAATCAAAAAATCCGCCGAACTCGCTTTCCGCTTTAATCGCTCGGGCGACCGCACCATCAAGCAAGTCCGCCAATGCCGCAATCAATAAAATCCCAGAGAGTTGAGTTAAAATCTCCGGCGTCATTTCGCCCAAACCGATCATGGCTGAGCGAAAGATCACAAAGAGGCCGCAAGAAAGTCCAAACGCGGTAATCGCGTTGGGGACTAAATTTATCTTTTTCATACCCTCTATATTACCAATATTCCCCTTTTTGATACACTGGCACCTATGAAACACTTCCGCGAAATCAAGAAGACAGAACTTAAAGAACTTAACGCGACCTTGCACGAGCTTGAACACGAAACCTCGGGCGCGACTGTTATCCATATAGAGGCCGACGATCCCGAAAACGTCTTTTGCCTCTCTTTTAAGACCGTTCCCGAGTCGTCCGACGGCGTCGCTCATATTTTGGAGCACACGGTCCTTTGCGGCTCCGAGCGCTTCCCCGTTAAAGACCCGTTTTTCTGCATGATTCGGCGGAGTTTGCATACGTTTATGAACGCTTTCACGGGCGCTGACTTCACCTGCTACCCCGCAGCAACTCAGGTAGAAAAAGATTTTTACAACTTGCTCGATGTCTATATGGACGCGGTATTTGCCCCGAAGTTAAACCCCTTAAGCTTTCAACAAGAAGGGATCCGACTGGAGTTCCAAAATCCCGAAGACCCTGCCACACCCTTAGAGTATAAAGGGATCGTCTTCAACGAAATGAAGGGGGCGCTCTCCTCCGGCCCCGCGCGTCTCATCGAAAAAATGAACGAGGCGCTTTATCCCGACGTGACCTACGGCATAAACTCCGGTGGTGATCCAAAGGTAATCCCCAACTTAACTTACGAGACGCTTAAAAAATTCCACGAGGAGTTTTACCACCCGAGCCGCTGCCTCTTTTTCTTCTACGGCAACTTGCCGCTCGAAAAGCATCTTGAGTTCATTCACGAAAAGATTTTGAAAAGTGCTAAAAAACTGCCAAAACTCCCCGACATCCCCCGCCAAAAGCGTTTTTTAACTCCAAAAATAGTTCAGGCGTCCTATCCCCTTCCCCCGGGACTCGACCCTTCCGATAAAACCTTGATCAGCTTGGGCTGGGTGACCACAGATATCAATAATACGCTTGAAACACTCGCGATGACGGTCTTGGTCATGATCCTGATGGACACCGATGCCTCTCCACTGAAGCAAGCGCTTTTGAACTCTCCGCTTTGTAAACAAGCTTCCTACCAATTTGACACGGAAATGACGGAAGCGCCGTTTATCGTGAACCTAAAAGGTTGCCCCGAAAACGGGGGCGAAACGTTGGAAAATCTAACTTTAGACACCCTAAAAAAGGTGTACAAAGAGGGAATCCCACAAACAAAAATCGACTCCGTGATCCACCAGTTGGAGCTTGCCCGCTCCGAAATCGGAGGAGAAGGGTATCCCCATGGTTTGGCGCTTTATTTCCGCTCCGCTCTGTCCGCCCAGCATGGGGTCGATCCGGAAGAGGGTCTATTGGTTCATGCCGTCTTCGATAAGCTCCGAAAAAAATTGGCGGAAGAGCCTCGTTATTTAGAAGAGCTCATGAAAAAAGAGCTTATAGACAATCCCCATAGAGCCCTTGTCGTTATGACCCCATCAGGCACTGTGCAAACCGAAGAAATCGAAGCCGAGAAGAAAACACTTCAAGCTATTTTAGAGACGCTTGACGACAAGAAAAAACAAGCGATTGTAGAAGGCGCGAAAAAACTCAACCTTTTCCAAGAGGAACAAGAAGGTCAAGATTTAGATGTGCTTCCTAAACTTACTTTGGAGGATGTTCCTGCTGAAGGGATTGACTTTGAACTGAAAAGAGAAAAAATCGGCAACTACGACCTTTATACCCATGCCTGCTTCACCAACAGCTTAGTCTACGCTGATCTTGTCTATGATCTGCCCCAGTTATCGGAGGAGGAGCTCCCCTATTTAAGGCTCCTCTCGACGGTCTTACCCCAATTGGGAGCCGGAGGAAAGGACTATATTGAGACACTCGATCTGGTTCAGGAACATACAGGAGGGATTTCAACCGCGCTTTCTTTAAACATTCTTTCGGAAGATGTACAAACCTTTACCCCCTCTTTGCATCTAAAAGGAAAAGCACTCTACCGTAAAAAAGAGCCGTTTTTCAAGCTGCTAAGAGATTTTGCGACAGGGCTCGATTGGAAAGATGAAAGCCGCTTTAACGAGATTTTTGAAAAGCATTTCAGTGCGCTTACGCATTCTCTTCAAACTAACGCGATTAGATACGCTATGAATTTGGCGACCTCTCCCCTTTCGGGGCCGACAGGCATCTCCGAGAAGTGGTTTGGTCTGTCATATATCGATTTTATTCGCTCTCATAAGGATAATCCTCTTAAACTCATCTCCCCCTTAAAAGCGCTTTATGAGAAGATATTAGCCTTCGCCCCCCCTTCTTTGGTTATCACGGCCGACGAGAATTTTTTACGAGAAGCTCAAAAGACGGGCTATTGGGGAATGGATGCCGTTTACTCGGGTAACGGTATCCGCTATAACTGGGAGTTTACCCCTAAAAAGATCGCGTCACAGGGGCGGATGATCGCCTCTCAGGTTGCTTTCAATGCCAAGTCGCTTCCTGGACTTTCCTTCGCGGATGACGATGCCCCGGCGCTAGAGGTTGTCTCTCACTTGTTTGATAATCTGACCCTCCATGCACGTATTCGGGAGCAGGGAGGAGCTTACGGCGGCGGCGCAAGCTGCAACTCCGATAACGGCACTTTTACCTTTTACAGCTACCGCGACCCCCACATCAAAGCAACATTAGACGCTTTTGAAGAGGCAATCGAAAAGGTCATCAAAGGGGACTTTTCCGACTCCGATTTAGAAGAAGCAAAGCTTGAGATCATTCAACATTTAGACTCCCCGATCCCCCCCGGCTCTCGTGGCGATGTGGCTTACGGCTGGTTAAGAGACGGAAAATCGAAAGCTATTCGTGAAAAACACCGCACCCAAGTGCTTAAACTCACCAAAGAACAAGCGATCGAAGCGGCAAAAAAGCATATTCAACCCCATTTCGACAAAGCGCCGATGGTGGTCTTTGCCGGTCGAGATCTCATCGAAAAAGAGAATAAAAGGATGAAAGAGCCGCTCAAGCTTTTGGAAGTCTGAAATTTTCACCACCGAGAAAAAATTGAAGCGAGATGCTAGTCGATGACGGCGCCGCCGAGGCAGAGCTCGCCTTGGTAAAAGACGATCGACTGGCCCGGGGTGACGGCTCTTTGGGGCTCTTGGAAATGGACTTCAAGGCCGTGGGGCGTAGGGGTGACGGTGCAAGCCTGATCGGCCTGGCGATAGCGGATTTTGGCCGTGCAGGACAGGGGGAACCGGGGCTCTTCGGCGATCCAGGTGGGGTTTGAAGCCGTTAGATGGGATTTAAACAGCGCCGGGTGATTGCCCCCTTGCGCCACGATGAGCGTATTCTTTTCCACATCCTTGTAGCAGACAAACCACGCGTCGCCTTTACCACCAATCCCCATCCCCTTTCTTTGGCCGAGGGTGTAAAACGGCAAACCGACATGCTCCCCCACCTTCTCTCCCTCAACGGACAGAATCGGTCCGGGGCTAAAAGGGATGAATTCGGACAAGAAATTTCTAAAATTCCTCTCCCCGATAAAGCAAATACCGGTCGAATCCTGTTTTTCAGCGGTCGAAAGGCCCGCTTCCTCCGCCAAACGGCGCACTTCAGGCTTCGGCAAGGCCCCGATGGGAAAAAGGACATCCTTTAAAATATCTTGTTTAACCGCGTGAAGAAAATAACTTTGATCTTTATTTGGGTCTAGACCGCGTAGAAGGCGCCCTTCTTGATCGGTGCGGGTGTAATGCCCCGTCGCCAGAAAATCGGCTCCAAGCTCCTTCGCTTTCTTGTAGAGAGCGTCGAATTTGATCTCTCGGTTACACAAAATATCGGGATTAGGGGTTCTTCCCCGCTTGGACTCTTCTAAAAAATAGGAAAAAACCCTATCCTTGTACTCCTGAGCAAAGTTAACGCCGTAAAAAGGAATACCCAAGCGATCTGAAACGGAGACGACATCCTGCCAATCCTGTGCAGCAGTGCAGACCTCCCCCTCTTCCTCCCAGTTTTTCATAAAGAGGCCTATAACTTCAAACCCCTGTTTCTTAAGGAGATATGCGGTTACAGAGGAGTCAACCCCCCCGGACATACCTACTACAACTTTACCTTTCATAACTAACTAATTTTAATTTTTACAAAATAATATCGTATAATACCTTAAGTTAACAAGGATTTTTTACGGATCCTCCGGAAGGAAGCCGTCTAGGACTAAGGGAAAGAGCTCAATAATCCAATCTTGCTTATCCTGTTTTTTTGTTATTGCAAATCGGAATGTTTATCTGGCATGAAAGTAGGGCATGACAAAGCACACCTCTTTCGATCCGCTCTTCGACAAGATTGCCGACTATGTTCTTCACTACAATAACTTCAGCCCGCTGGCTATGCAAACGGCAAGATCCGCGTTGCTCGACAGCATAGGATGCGCCATTTTAGCGTTAAGTTTCCCGGAGTGTGAAAAGCGCTTAGCGCCCTTCTTTTCGGGTCAACGGCGTGAAGGGGGCTTTCATCTTCCCGGTACCGATCGCATTTTAGATCCCGTCAGCGCCGCTTTTTCTTTAGGGGCTCAGATCCGTTGGCTCG
>JAGROB010000080.1:1471-2094 GCA_020440465.1 Chlamydiia bacterium | reverse complement strand
TGCGATATGACCCGTCTTATGAGACTTAAATCAAAGATTACCGAAGATGCTGCGCTGGAAGGGATAAAAGTGACCTTTATGCCCTTTTTTATACGCGCTTTATCGCTTTGTATCGACAGGTTTCCCATTCTTAACTCCTCTTTAGATAACCGCAAGAAGGCCATCGTCTATCACAAGCCCCATAACATCGGGATTGCAATGGCAGCGCCGTATGGACTGATTGTTCCGGTGCTAAAAGGGGTTCAAAACATGACGCTTGAGCAGGTGATTAAGGGGTATCAGGAACTTAAGCAAAAGGGGTTCGACAATAAGCTCACGAACTCCGATATGAAAGAGGGAACGCTCACACTCACCAATTTTGGCGCCCTTCCGGGGATGTCAACAGGGGGAACACCCATTATCAACTACCCTGAGGCAGCTATTTGCGGCGTCGCGCGCGTCCAAAAGCGTCCTAAAGTAGTGAATGACGAGATTAAAATTCGGGAGCTGATGAACGTATCCTTTTCCTTTGACCACAGAATCATCGATGGACAAGTAGCGGCACAGATTGCGCAGCTTTTTTGCAACCTGCTTGAAAACCCTGCAAAGCTCCTTTAAATTTTTCACCACTAAGACACAAAGGC
>JAGROB010000080.1:0-1453 GCA_020440465.1 Chlamydiia bacterium | reverse complement strand
GCCTTTGTGTCTTAGTGGTGAAAAAACTAAAAAGGGGGAGTAAAGAGCGCCATGAACTCGCCGATCGTCATCCTTTCCAGCTTCTCGTAGTTATCAAAGAGATCGAGAATTTCCTCCAGGTTCGGCGCTAAGGGCTTGCACGTCTCTAAGTTGGCTTTGAGCTTCTTCTTGATTAAGGGAATGCCTTCTTCTCTTCGACGTTTATGTCCCAGAGGGTAATCTACGGTTACTTTTTCGGTGGAGCTTCCATCCATAAAATGAATTGTTAAACTATTGGCAATAGAGCGCTTTTCGGGATCGAGATAGTCTTCCGAGAACTGCTTGTTTTCCACAACATTCATTTTTTCTCGAAGTTTGTCGATCAGGGGATTTTCAGCCGTTTCGACCTCGTAGTATTCGGCCTTTAGATCACCAAAGAGAAGTCCGCAGGCGACCATATATTGTAAGCAATGATCCCGGTCAGCCGGATTGTGTAGGGGTCCCTTTTTATCTATGATGCGAATGGCCGACTCATGGGTCTCGATCTCGATCGATTTGATGTTATCGAGCTTGTCTCTAACTTGCTTGTGAAGCTGAATTGCAGCCTCTACGGCGGTTTGGGCATGAAATTCTGCGGGATAAGCGATTTTAAACAGCACATTTTCCATGATGAAGCAGCCTAAGTCAGCGTCGAGCTTAACGGGTTGATCCCTCATCATCACATGCTCAAACCCCCAATTCGGGTCCGATAAAGCGGTCGCATAGCCTGGCTCTCCCTCCATCGCAAGATGGGCTAAAAAAACCGCTCTTGAAGCTGCGTCACCGGCTGCCCACGATTTTCTGGGGCCGACATTGGGAGCATGGCGATACACGCGAAGAGGCCCCCCGTCGATGAAGGCGTTGGAAAGGGCGGAAATGATCTGCGGTTTATTGCCTCCCATTATCGCTGTGGCCACAGCAGCGGAGGCAATCTTTACCAAGATCACATGGTCAAATCCCAAACGGTTGAAAGAGTTTTCAAGCTGCATCTGCCCCTGAATCTCATAAGCTTTAACCGCATATTTTAAAATGTCCTTCATGAGGACCTCATGGCCGTAAGTTGCCCGCCATTCGGCAGTCGGTAAGATTGCGGCAAAGTTATCAGAGGGATGCCCCCACTCTTTTCCTAGCCAGGTATCGTTGTAATCGAGCCAGCGGATCATCGCGCCGAGGTTGAACGCGGCCTGCAAGGGTTCGAGCCGGTAGCCGGTGCCGAGCACGCGTGCCCCGTTCTCAAGCTCAGCGCCGGGCACGGTCGGGCCGAGCAGCTTGGTGCAGGCGGGGTAATTCAACGCCAGCAGCGCACAACCCAGGCTGTCCATCAGACAATAACGGGCGGTTCGGTACGCTTCATCGCTATCGACGGTGTAATTCACTACGTAGTCAGCGATATCGGTAAGCAAAGGGTCGATGGTTCGGGGGGTGGGCATGGAGG
>JAGROB010000079.1 GCA_020440465.1 Chlamydiia bacterium | reverse complement strand
CGTGGTGAAAAATTGAAAGGTTTTTGAGGCTTTTTATTGCGGCCTTCCCCCCACTATTCATAAATCTCAAAAATACGTTATAATACCCTATGGAAATCACTACACCCCATGAGGTAATGCTATGACGAAAAAAGAAACCGCACAAGCTTTCGCAGGGGAAGGCTACAATATCGAAATCACCGGTCGCCATGTTCTCGTGACTGATGCGATGAAAGACTACGCAATCGAAAAAATCTCAAAAATAGAGCGGTTCACCGACAGAATCCTGGACGTGGTTGTTACGATGGATATCCAAAAATTGGAGCATCGTGTAGATATCGTAATGAAAGTGAACAACTTAAAAATCAGAAGCTCCGCGACCTCATCCGATATGTATGTCTCTATCGATATGGCTGTCGCTAAAATTGAAAAGCAACTTCTAAGATATAAAAGACGCCTTCAAGACCATCACGCCCGTCCGGTCAAAGAAGTCGATATGACCGTAAACGTGATTAGACCCCACCAAAACGATGATCTCAACGAGATCAACGACATGATCGAAGGGGAAAATAAAAAGCGGATGGAAGAGAGCTTAAAACCCCACGAAGTGGTTTCTCAAGAGAGAAAAGTCCTTAAAACCATCACCTTGGACGAAGCGATCATGAAAATGGAGCTTTCTCAAGATGCCTTTATTGTCTATCAGGACGAAGTAACCCATAAAATTCATATCCTTTACCGAAGAGATGATGGCAACTACGGCTTGATCGAGCCTAAAATTGGATGATTACCTGCCGGATTAGAAAAAAACCGGTTGCCTTGACGCCAGAGGAAAAAGTGCGTCAGGGTTGCTTAAATTGGATGATTGACGATTTGGGCTATCCCCCCTCTCAAATTGTTGTGGAAGCCAAGTTGTCTGAGTTGCCCCATCTTAAGGGAAGGGGGTTAAAACTTCCCGACAGAAGAGTCGATATATTGGTATATGTAAAGAATAGACCCGCTCTATTAGTCGAGTGTAAAGCGGATTCTATCAACGATAAGCCTTTACGGCAGCTAAGTGGATATCGTTATTTTGTGGAGGCCCCCTATGTTGCCTTAGTAGGGGCCAAGGAGGTCAAAACCTTCCTTGTGGAAGATAATCAAGTCATTGAGTATAAAGGTATTCCTTACTACAGTTCGCTACTTAATTAAAATAATACTATAATAAAGGTATGGCTACACCAGATCCTTTTGACATTATTTTAAAACAAATCGCAACCTTGGTTGATGTCGCTCGTAAAAAGTCGGCAGAACCTTTTAATGATGACCCTGTTGCACCGGGGATCGAAAAGCAGCTCGACTTTTTAGAAGATTTTATCCAAAAGATGGGTGAGATCGCCGATCAAGAACTTGAAAAAAAGCAGATTACCTACAAAGATTTAGCTAGACTCGTCATCAGCGAAAGAGACACTTTATCCAAAGATAACAAAAAGATGGTCGAAAGAACTTTAAGTCTTGGCCATAATGCTTTTGGATTAAAGTATGCGCTGACTATGGCTCAGCTACAGCTACAAGACCCCAAGGACAAAAAACTCGACACCAAAAAAACCGATAAAGCGAAAGTTAAAAAACGAAAAGCAAAATTCAAAAAGGCTCAGGGAAATAAAACTTGGAAAAAGGTTTAAAACGGTTTCAAGCTCGATTTCCCGAAGATTTTAAGCACTTAAAAGAACCTCCGGGTTTGTGGAGGGCTGTCGAAAACCCCATCGGAGGGGAAGTAGATCTGGTTTCTCAAAACGATAAGCTCCCCCATAGTTTATTCGGCAAAATTAATATTTCTTCTCAACTTAGACATTGGCTCACGTTACTGCCGCTTACCCAGGTGGAGGTACTAGTGGTTTATGGGCTGGGGCTTGGCTATCCATATCAAGCTTTAAAGCCCTGGTTAAAAGCCTTTTCTCATCGCAAGGTGATCTTTTTAGAAGACGATATGGATGTCCTTTATGAATTTCTTAAAAGAGAAGCGTGTCTGGAGCTTTTAGACGACCTACAGGCGGAAATCAGGGTCATCCCCAAAGAAGATGCGCTTCAAGAGCTTTATTTTAAAAATCTGGCTCAACGTTTTTTGTATCACCGCTTCTTTTTTACCGGTATTCCCTCTTATCAAAGAGAAAAGGGAGGGGAATTTCAGCTCTTTAAGTACTTCTTTGAGCAGTCTCATTACTTTTTGCTCGTATCAGTGGGAGAGGTGTTGGGATACGCAAAAGACTTTTATCAAAATTTTTGGGGCAATCTTCACAAAATTTCAGAATCCAAGCTGTTTTCAAAGTTAAAAGATGCCTTTAAGGGGGTACCGGCTATTGTTGTGGGGGCGGGACCTTCCTTAGGGAAGCAGATTCCTCTCCTTAAAAAACTTCAGGATAAAGCTTTAATTATTTCGGGGGGTACGGCCACGAACGTCTTAAATGCCAATGGGATATCCCCTCATCTTCATCTTGCGCTTGACCCCTTCGAGCCCAGTTTTTCAAGAGCTTTAGCCTCAACTTCTTTTGAAACCCCAGTGATTTATAAGCTTCGTTACAACCGACAAGCATTCGAGGTGACTTTTGGCCCTTTGATCTATCTGAATGCCGGATTTCGCTATTCGGGAGAAAAGTGGTTGGAAGAGATCTTGGGTATAGAGCACTTAGACATTGAACTTGGATCCAATGTTGTCAATGCTTCTTGCGCACTGTCAGGGGTTTTGGGGTGTAATCCTGTAGTGACAGTGGGCGTCGATTTAGCCTATACAGAGGACGCTTCCTATGGGCCGGGAATTAAACCCCACGCCCTTACTCCCGATCAATTTAAATCGCGCGTTCCCGAAGAAGAGATGATTTATCGCTCAGATGTTTATGGAAAGCCCGTTAAAACCCTTATGAAATGGGTGACAGAATCCCTTTGGTATAGCGGTTTTAAAAAGACGTATCCTGATCTTGAATTTGTGAATGCCACCGAAGGCGGTATAGGGTTTCCGGGTATAGAAAACGTCTCTTTTGAAACGGTAACAAAGCCTTGGAAGAAGCCGTCGTTCGATATCAGAGCTCATCTTGAGACTAAGTTAAAAAACGCCTCAATGCCGGTTTCTGATGGGCAGTTGGAAGAGGCAATGGAAATGCTTTTAAAAAGCCTCCAGTCGATGAATGAAACTTTTAAAGTGCTTTATGACACCGATAAAGCGCTTTTCTTAGAGCATAACCCCCATTCGGAAGCTTTAGAGGAACTTTTAAAAACGTTTCAAGATGAGCCGGCCTGGAAGGCAGTGGTTGAAGAGTTTAGCCGCACCTATCAGGATTTCATAGAAACACTTGACGAATCGGATCAAGAGACAAGCCCTGCGGCTAAAAACTTACCCGGAAAAGCGCAATTTTTGTGGAATGTCGTACGACTCCAGGAACAATTGATTGAAAGAAATTTAAAAATTTTTCCGGAAGAAGCTTTTGAAAACGCGCCTCCTCCTAAACTCCCCAAAAAAGGGGAGCTTTATCATGGAACTTTAGAGTTCTATTGGCCGGCAGGCGCTTTAAGACGAAAGTTAGATCTTAAAGAGGGCAAAAGAGACGGAAAAGATCAGTTTTGGAATCGGGCGGGTCAACTGATTATGGAAGCGACTTATAAAAATGATCTTCCTGTGGGTGTTGCCTCAGGCTACACGGACGGGGGGCGACTCCATAAAGAGGTTATTTATGACGATAAGGGTGAAGTCTTAGAGGTAAAAACGTATAATCTTTCAGGAGAGCTTATTCCCGAAAAGAAAAGCTACCACGAAGCTTTGGGAGAGCAGGCGGATAACTTGGGCATCTCCTTAGAAAGTATGTATAGAACCCTTCAATCAGCCGCTAAAGCAATGCCCAAAAAAGATACGCAAATCGACAAAGAAATCAAATCGCTTTCGGACGAAATTAAGCATTTAAAATCTTTAAGCCAAAAGCTTCAAACCCTGCACAAAGGGGCTGCCGGGGAGATAGCAACGGGTGATCTTAAAGAGATGAAGCAAGATGTTGATAATGCCGTCAATCAAATGAAAGCCCTTTCTAAAGAGATCGAGTTCCAGGTAAAAGATGTCAGAAAAAAACTCCGTGAATAGTCCCTTCCACAAGAATTTAGAGATTTGGTCCCATTTTTATCCCAAAGAGGCAGTGATGTTGCCCTATCACGAAGCTGAAGGGTATGAACTGGATAAAAATGGGCTAAAAGGCCCCAAAGGGCACTATATAACCGCTGATCCCAAAGCATGGTTTAAGTCTATCCCGTTTCAGGAGGAAAGGGTGCTTGTGGTCTACGGAGTCGGCTGGGGAGAGCTTTTCGATCCGATTAAAAAGTGGCTAGATCAAAACGAAGAGCGGCGCGTTTTTTTCTTTGAGGAAGACCCCAACGTGCTTGTCCGATTTTTTGAAACGAAACAAGCGACAAAGGTTTTATCCCATCCCCAGGTAGAAGTGCATCTTTTACAAAGCCTTTCCGAGAAAGATCCGGCGCTTGAAAAATTTTACTGGTCGAATGTTCTTATGAATACGGCATTTATTTGCCATCCGGCGTATAAAGCATGGTACCCCAAGCGCTATAAAGACTTTGAAAGAGCGCTTCGTTTCCAAATGGAGATGAAAAATGCACTCGTCGAAGAGTACGTAAAGTATGGAGTGAGCTTCTTTCGAAACTTTTACTTCAATATCTTAAAGCTTCCGAAGTCGAAGCCGGCCGATCAGCTATGGGGAAAGTTCAAAAAAGTTCCTGCCATTATTTGCGGTGCCGGCCCTTCATTAAAAAAGCAGCTTAAATTACTTGAAGGGATTAAGGATAAAGCGCTGCTTATCGCAGGGGGCTCATCTTTAAACGCTTTAAGTCACGGGGGTGTCTTACCCCACTTCAGCACCGCCTTAGATCCCAATCAAGAGCAAGCTAAAAGAATTGAGACGAATAAGGCTCAGCATTTGCCCTTTTTTTACCGCACTCGGACACATATTCAAGCTATGGATTTGATTAAAGGGCCTAAACTTTACGTGGTGGGCAGCGGGGGGTTTGATGTTTCCGATTACTTCGAAGAGCGACTCGGTTTAAATCCCGAGTTTATTGACGAGGGACATAATGTGATTAACTTTCTTTGTGAAATTGTTACAAGATTAGGCTGTGACCCTGTGATTTTTGTGGGACTTGATCTTGCCTACACCGATATGCAGTGTTACTCGGAAGGGGTGATAAAGGATGTCAAGCTGAGCTCGGAAACGTTGCCTAAAACGGCGATTAAGCATCAAAAAGCCAACGGAGAAGAGATCTTAACGGAGTGGAAATGGTTAGGAGAGGCCAAATGGCTTCAAAAATACGCTGAAGAGCACCCTAAAACCAAGTTTATTAACGCTACGGAAGGGGGACTTGGACTTGATGGGGTCGAGGAGATGTCTTTAAAGTCCGCAATTAAAAAGTACTTAAAAAAACCCTATCGTCTCGATATGCGGCTTCATCGCGCAATTGATCAAGCGAAGTTTAAAAAAGTCACTCCCCAAAAGGTTCGAAAGCTTTTAGAAGAGCTTCTAAGCAGTTTAGAAAACTGTATCGAGATTTTAGAATTGATAAGAAATGATGCCGATAAGCGGATTAAAAAAAATCCCTTAGCCCCGCCTGACGCTAAAGTCCCCCTCAAAGAGATGGAGCTAATGGATGAGGTGGGCTATCAATATGTTCTGGATATTTTCAACCACGTCTGGGCGGCAATCCAAAACAACGAGCTAAGACAGCTTCGGCTCAACCGCGATAAGCTCTCGAAAAAAGAGATCGAAAAAAAGAAGCTTACTCTTCAAAACGAGCGAATTGATTTTGTCCTTAAGACGGCCCGCGTAAATACAGAGATCATCCGCTTGGCGCTTAAAAATTAATCCGTGGTGAGTAGGTGGGTCAAAAGGTTTTCAAAGCGCCCCTGAAGGATGGGCCCTGCGTGAAAGGAGTTAAGCTTTCCCTCTTTGTAAAAGTAAAGCGAGGGGAAGGCTCTTGTTTTTAGCTGCTTGGCAAGCTCTTTATTCTTCTCGTAGTCAATTAAACCAAAGGTTACAAGCTCCCCATATTCCAGATCGAGCTCATAAATTAAAGTTTTCGCGAGCAAGCAGGAGTGGCACCCCCTTTGAAACACTCCCGCGACAAGGTAAGAAGAGCTTTTTAGGGTCTCATCAAAGTTGGCTTCCGTAAGAAGAATAACTTTCGCGTTCAAGGAGATTGTCAACAATAGGAATAGAAGGGTCTTTCTCATGGTTTAAATATTCTTTTATGTCCAACGCCGCACGGCAGCCGGAAGCAACAGCTAAAACTAGTTGGTGATTTTCTTTTGTAGAGACATCCCCGGCAGAGAAGGCTCCCTTAAGGGAAGTTTGGCTGCTTAATCCCTTTGTCAGTATATAACCCATTTCATCTTGTTGCAAGAGGCCGTGTAAAAAAGCCGTATTGGGAGTCCATCCTTTTGCGATAAATAAGCCGTGGGTTTCAAAAACGTCCCTCATTAAAGTGTGCTTGTCTTGGATGACAAGATGCGTTAAGCCTTCTAACTCGTCACCGACAAGTTCGATGACTTCTTTTTCGGGGTAAACGATGACATTTTCGGGAAAGGGTCCGGAAATCGTGCCGAAGACGATCACTTGTTTGGCCCATTCGGAAAGGAGGCAAGCCTCTCTTTTTGCCTCTTCCCCGTCGCCTGTCACAGCGACAATTTCACCCTGGTACAAGGGGCCCTCGCATAAGGGGCAAATGCCGATCCCTTTCCCTAAAAACTCGACTTCTTTTTCAAGGCCAAGTCGTATTTTTCTTCTGCCTGTCGCGATAATAACGGCTTTTGAAAAGATTTTTGATCCGTCGGACAGGTTGATTTGAAAGTCGTCCGTTTTTTCAAGAACCGTCACCCACCCTTGCTGGAAGCGGGCACCCTGTTTCTTTGCTTGAGTCTTTAAAAGGGCTATAAAATGATCGCGGTCGATTCCATCGGGAAATCCGGGGTAGTTTTCTACCAGAAAAGAGGGGAAAGTCTCATCTTGAGCCCCTTCAATGACAAGCGGCTTTAGGTTGAATCTTGCGGCCCAAATCGCTGCCGACAGGCCTGCGGGCCCCCCGCCGATGATGACAGCCGATTCTTGAGCTAAAGCAACCCCTAAAAAACAAAGGCTAATCAGAAGTGTTTTCATAGGACTGGAGCTTATTTCTAAGCGTTCTCACCGAAATATTTAACATTTTTGCGGTGCGTGTACGATTTTGATTATTCGCGTCTAAGGTTTCGATAATCATCCGTTTTTCAAGTTCTTCTAACGTGGAGCCTATCGGAAGCTTGATGATGTTATCTCCCTCAGATTCAGCAAAACCCCTAGGTGGGGTAAGTTCAGGGCGAGTCTGGTTTAAAGATAAGGATTCAGCCTGAATTATATCGGAGGGGGATATCACGACAGCACGCTCAATAATATTGGATAGCTCTCTTACGTTGCCGGGCCAGTCGTATTTTTTAAGCAATTTTTCCGAATCGTTGGAAAGACGTTTTTCCTTAAGGTGATTTTCTTTCGAAAACTTTTTTAAGAAATGGCGCGCTAAGGGAATGATGTCCTCTTCTCTTTCTTTTAAGGGAGGTACTTCAATGGGAATCACGTTCAGACGATAGTAAAGGTCTTCTCTTAAAGCTTTTTCACGAATGGCGTGCTGGATATCGCGGTTGGTTGTCGAGATGATTCTGACATCGACCCGAATCGGTTTGACTCCTCCCACTCTTTCAAATTCCTGTTCTTGCACAGCTCTTAAGAGTTTGGGCTGAAGCGTCAAGGGTACTTCCGTAATCTCGTCTAAAAGTAAAGTCCCCCTGTCGGCAAGCTCAAAGCGCCCCAGCCTGCGGCTTTCCGCCCCGGTAAAAGAGCCTTTCTCGTGTCCGAAAAATTCCGATTCGATCAGCGTTTCGGGAATAGCGGCGCAATTGACTTTGATAAACGGTTTTTCTGAGCGAAAGGAGTGGTTATGAATGGCGGAGGCAATAACTTCCTTCCCCACCCCGGAGGGGCCGTGAATCAGACAGTTTGCGTTTGATTTGGCCACTTGAAGCACCTCTTCCATGATTTTTTTCATGATGGGGCTTTCGCTGATCATCTCGTCTTGCGACATGTGGCCTTGGGTTTCTTTAAAGAAACGGTTTTCCGCCTGAAGAGAAAGATGTTCTTGGACTTTTTCTATGACCGCTTCGATCGTATCGGGAGAAAAGGGTTTAATTAAGTAGTTGAAAGCTCCGAGTCTCATAGCCTCGACCGCATTTTCAATACTTCCGAAGGCGGTGATGACGATGATGGCCGTTGTAGGAGATAGCTCTTTAACCTTTTTAATGATATCGATCCCCGTAAGATCGGGCATTCTCATGTCAGTAATAACCAGATCAAAGGCGTCTTTTTTTAAAAGATCTAAAGCCTTCATGCCGTTTTCGGCTACAGACACCTCAAAGTTCTTTCTCTTGAGCGTCTCGGAGAGAAAATTCCTTACAAGCCCTTCGTCATCAACAACTAATATCTTTTCAAGTGCCATCGTAACTAGTCCTTTCAGTTAAACCTTTTGGGGGATCGATATCTTAAAGTGAGCGCCCTTATCCGCTTTCGGCTCTAAATCGATCTGTCCCCCTTGTGCTAAAACCACTTTATGGACCTCTGCAAGTCCGAAACCGTTGCCGTCGGTCTTTGTGGTGAAGAAGGGAGAGAAGACCTTTTCGTGCTCTGTTTTGGGGATTCCCGGCCCTGTGTCGTAAATGTCTAAGATTAGATCATTCTTTTCAACTTTTGCCGTTAGGGTAATTTTTCCCCCCTTTGGCATCGCTTCGATACTGTTTCGAATCAAGTTTAATAGTGCCCCTCTCATCATGTGTGGATCGAAGGAGGCTTTAAGGTTTTCAGGCTCGATTTTTATCTGAAACTCGGGCGTTGGCTTGAGCGACTTGTCTACGCGGATATGTTCTACGATCTCATGGATAAGCGGTTCAATAGCTACGATCTCGAAGTGGGGTTTTATAGGCCGTGAGTAATCCAACACCTGGCTTACAAGCTCGTTAAGCTCATCCGTCCCTTCGACGATGTGGGCGGCCATGCTTTCAAGCTTCGGCTGCCCTTTTAAGTCTCTTTTTAAAAGAGAGGCAAATCCCTTAATTCCCCCCAAGGGATTTCTGATTTCGTGTGCGACTTCCGCGGCTAAAAGCCCCAATTCTTTCATTCTGTCGTTACGATTTGCTAAAAGCTCAAGCCGTTTATTTTCGGTGACATCTCTTACCGTGACGATTAGCCCATTCGCTTCTTCTTCGGTGTCGATAAAGTCGGACTCGATTTCTAAAAGCCGCTCCCGCTTTGAAGAGGGGATAGGGAAAGAGAGACGGTTAAAGGAGGGCGCTTTTTTAGACTTAAGCGCCTCTTTCATAGAAAATCCGAATAATTTGTCGTCAAATAAATCGTTGAAGGGTTTTCCTAAGACTTTTTGTTTGGGGACGGAAAAAATCTCTTCGGCCCGGGGGTTAAAGATCGTGATATATCCCTTAACATCAATAAAAACAATTCCTTGCGAAATATGGGTTAGGATGTTTTCCAGATAGCCGGCAAGCTCTCTTAACTCTTTGACTTTTGTGTATAACTCTTGGTTGGCCGTCTCAAGCTCTTCGTTGGCGGACTTATACTCTTCTTTTAAGGTCGTATAAGCGACTTCCAGACGGCTTGTTTCCGAGCAAAAACGCTCGAACGCTTTCAGTAAAGCATCGATTTTTTCCTCTGCACGCGCGTTTTTTTCGAATAGCCGCTCGGCCTGATTTTCAAGATCTTCCATTCAATTAAAGATTATTATCCTTTTATCATTAGTTAGCAAGTTGGGGGTATGGACAAATGGACTGGAATGGACAGCCGCAGAATGGACAGCGGCCAAATGGACAGCAGCCAAATGGACAAATGGACTATTTTGCTATCAAAAAATATCTTGATTCAAAATGTGTTTTGCTTTGCACAGCGGGTTTGTTCCCATGTCCATATAGTCCATTCTGCCGCTGTCCATT
>JAGROB010000078.1 GCA_020440465.1 Chlamydiia bacterium | reverse complement strand
TGTCCATTCTGCTCCCTTCTAAGCCACAAACATATTTATCATCTCCATCGCAGCTTGATAACTTTGCCAAGCAATCTCGTCTTGCTCATAATTGTCTGTTCTGTGAGAAACTAAAAGATTTCGATGGGTCTCGGAAAGCGTATCCAATACAAAGGCCATTTTATGAATCCTTTGCCGATGAGAAGACACTAAATCAATTAGCTCCTTGGCCTCTTCTATATTCCTTAGAACCACTTCGCGATCAACTCCCAACCCCAGTCGAGTCGAACGGGGAAAACGCTTGTCGTTTTCTTGGCTATAGACCACTTGAGCCGCCTCTTCAATGAGCGCTTCTAGTTTTTGCCGATCCTTGAGCACTTTTGAAAACAAAGCGTCAATTCTATGAGTAACTACACCAAGCACTTCAGTAAGATTTTTTTCGCGGCTCTTAATGTTATCTATTTGATCGAGTGTCTCATGAATTTCACCATGTAAAATCGCAAGCTCACGATAGTGATGCGTTACTTTCATCCCAAATTCGATATCCAAACCGACAAACTTCGCAACCAGCTGATTGGCTACTAAAGCCAGCTGGTGGTTTATCGAAGTTTTATCGGGTTTGTAAGTGCTTGCCCGGGTTAGGGCAGGGCTTGACCCAAGGTCGCCATATTCCATAAAGCTACCTCCTAACTTCTCTATTGGAGATTAGGCCTTAAACCTCAAGGTCAAGATTCATCTCATAGAGTTTCAGATACTTATAAAAGGCAGTGTGACCATTGTACGCAGAAATCAAGAGACCGGGATAGCCGTCAAAAATCCCTTTTTTAAGAATATAACTCTTAAAAAATGCAAACCACCCGCGGCCTAAAGCTTTTAAGGGAGAGGATTTTACTTTTCCCCGCCGCTCTAAAGCAAAAAGTTCCGAGTAGTTTTGCATTTTTGCCAAGAACTCAAAGATAGAGTCGTAAGAGTAATGGACCAAAGGGTTTTTTAATTTTATAACCTGAAGCCCCTCCGTAATAAGGCTTTCGTGCACCTTGGCTTCGGAAAAACGTGTGGTTTTTCGATGATAGAGACGATAAACCGCATCGGGGCTCCAGCCACATCCTTTAATCTTTTGTCCCCTATAATAGTTATCTCGATCCAGTCGATAGACGCGTTTTGGATCCAGGTGAAGCTTTCCGATTTCTTCCTTAAGCTCTGGGGTTAAAACTTCATCACTGTCAATCGAAAGTACCCAGTCATTTTTCGCTAATTCCGATGCCACGTTATGTGTCTCGCCAAACCCAAAAAACTTTCCCTCTTCCAAGCGAACGAAGGGATAAGATTTTGCAATTTCAAGGGTCTTATCTTGAGATCCGTTATCGTAGACCAAAACCTCGTCAAAACCTTCAAGAGCATCAAGCACTTCCTTAAGGTGTTTTTCGGAGTTTTTGGTCAAAACCGTAACACTAATCTTCTTTAGTGATGACATCCATGACTCTTTGAGCGTGATCTTTTACTTTTACAGGAGACTCTTTCCACATTAAAATCCCCTCATCGTTAAATAAAAAGGTTGAGCGTTGAATAGAGGGCTTATCCCCCTCCTTCATAACTCCCATCGCTTGAGCCAACTTGAATTCAGGATCGCATAAAAGGGGGAAATTCAGCTCATGCTTCTTGATAAATTTTTGATGACTTTCAGGAGAGTCAGGTGAGACGCCAATCACTAAAAAGTCGAGCTGATCAAGCTCATCAACCACATCTCTAAATTGACAAGCCTCGTCCGTGCAGCCGGGGGTATCATCCTTCGGGTAAAAATAAAGAATGAAGGGGCTGCCGATTACATCGGCTCTTGTAACCGTCTCTTTTTCCGCGTCTTGTAAGCTAAACTCCGGCAATTTCTGTCCGATTTCCATGAAAACCCCTGCTGTTTTTTTAAAGGAATGATATCATAAATGTTATGGATAATCCAAAAAATATCATCGTCAGAATGCCAAATTGGATCGGAGATGCGGTAATGGCCATGCCCGTTTTAGCCGATTTAAGACATCAATTTCCCAAGGCGAAGATCTCAGCCCTTTGCCAGGGGGGTGCGGGAGAGCTTTTGAAACATGATCCCAGAGTCGATGAAGTGATTTCCTTCAAAAAACCAAGCGGATTTATCGCCCATATCAAAAGAAGCCCCCTAATTGAAAATCTTAAGAAGGGGAACTATGACACGGGGCTTTTACTTACGAACTCTTTTTCATCCGCATGGATGTTCTTTAGGGGGGGAGTCTCAAATCGGATCGGGTTTTCGAAAAATCTGAGAAGCTGGCTTTTAAACGCCCCGATTCCTTTCCCGAAAAATATGGAAACGACTCACCTGACTCAAACCTATAAAAAACTGTTATCTCCATTGGGTATCAAGCCCTCCGGAACGAAACCCGATTTAATTGTCTCTGCATCGGAAAAAGCGGAGGCAAAAAAGTTTTTAGAGCACCTGGGCGTTCCCGATGACGCCATTTTGGTCGGCGTGAATCCCGGAGCCGCTTACGGCTCCGCCAAATGTTGGCTGCCCGATCGTTTTCACGATACCGCTAAAGAACTCCTTAAAGACCCCAAAGTCTGGATCCTTTTTTTCGGAGATCAAAAAGGGCGCCCCTTAACGGAAGAGGTCTCTCAGGATTTGGGCGATCGAGTCATTAATCTGGCGGGAAAAACGACTCTAAGAGAGCTGGTTGTCTATATTTCCTGCTTGAATGTCTTGCTTTCCAACGACTCCGGACCGATGCACATCGCCTCGGCTCTAAGCGTTCCCGTAGTTGCGCTTTTCGGGTCGACCAATGACACAAAAACGGGTCCCATCAACCGATCGATCGTGATTCATAAGCATGTGGAATGCTCCCCCTGTTATAAAAGGGAGTGTCCTATCGACTTTCGCTGTATGACAAAAATCCATACCGATGAAGTGGTTCAAGCTATCCGGAGACTGTTAGATGTCGAGCGGTAAAAGTTCCCTTAAATCTATGGGGGCGCTGGTTTTAGCGGGAGGGATGGGGACGCGGCTTGGCTACGATCACCCCAAAGGGTGCTACCCATTTTCCCCGGAAAAGAAAAAATCTCTTTTTCAAATCGTCTCGGAAAAGTGTATTGCCGCATCAAAAAAAAGGGGCGAAAAGCTTTTTATCGCTTTTATGACCTCTCCCGAAAATGATTTGGAAACTCGCAAATTCTTTCACGACCACAACCGGTTTGGATTAGACAGGGATCAGCTGTTCTTTTTCGCTCAGGGGCATTTACCTCTTCTATCGGAAGAGGGAAAGCCCCTTGAAATAATGGGAGCTTCGGGAAATGGAGACGTATTTAAAAAGTTTAAAACCTCCGGGGTTTTAAACGCGTGGAAGGAGAAGGGGGTTGAGCATGTCAATGTGATCCCTATCGACAATCCCCTGGCAGATCCGTACGATGAAAAGCTCCTTCAAAGCCACATGCTTAATGGGGATGAGGTCACAATTAAATGTATTCAAAGAACCTCTCCCGATGAAAAAGTGGGCATCCTCATTCCGGAGGGAAAAAGCTATAAAGTTATAGAGTATTCCGAAGCGACTCAAGAGATGAAAGAGGCGATGGATCAATATCCTTTGGCCAATTTAAGTCTATTCATCGTCTCGATGCCCTTTATGGAAAAAATGGCGGACATCAACTTGCCCACCCATACGGCAAGAAAAAAGCTGTCTAATGAAGAAGAGGCTGATTGGATCTTAAAAAAAGAGACCTTTATTTTTGATATGCTCCCTTTTGCAGAAAAGGTTTCGACCTTAGTCTACTTAAGAGAGGATTGCTTTGCTCCCGTAAAAAATAAAGAGGGAAAAGATTCGGTCGAAACGGCAAGAAAGCTTGTCTATAACTACGAGAAAAAGCTCTTTGAAAGGCTATATCAAAAACCGATGCCCCCCTATCCGTTCGAAATCCCCATCGCCGACTATTACGCTATGTAAATTTTACATCGCGTAGCGGCCGGGATCGCCGTGACGGGGCAAAAGATCGCTAAGCACCTTTAAAAGCGCGTTCCAATCTTTCTTTTTTACATAAGGAGAGATCTGATCGGGATCGATACTCAGCTTTATAGCGAAGTCTTGAATATACTCATCTTTTAAGTTATCCAAAGTATATTCCTCTTCTAAACTTCCAACAATTCCATCTTTAAAATTACTCCAGACAAAACTTCTTTCTTTTAAGGCGTGAAAAGAGGCTCGGCTTTTTTCCTCGGAGAAAATAACATACAAAAAGTTAAAAGGGTGAACCCGATCGACTCTTTCTCCCGCCTTTTTAAGATTGGTCTTCGATTTGGCAATTTTTCCCAACGAACCAAGACCCAATGTGGTCACAATGAAAGTAATATCTTCTTTTTCGGAAGAATTAATCGGCTTGAAGTAATCTCTGGGATATAAGGTACTTTGCCTTGACACTCTGGATCCATTTTTATAAGAACCCCTTGCGGCAAAAAAATCGACGAGCGGCTCTTCAAAAATCCCTTGCTCCGCTTGCAACATGGCTAAGGCCTCTCGATAAGTCATATTTTCGGGAAGATCTAATTGTGAAATCTCTCCGAAAACATCGCGAAAGATGATCGCATCTACTTGTGACAAATACAGAATAGCGTAAAATAATAGTTTAAGCATGGTCAAACCTTTTTTTTGAAATGTCTCATTTTTAATTGAAATATTCAAGTCGAATCCGTTACGAAATAAAAATATGAAACCCCATAAAGTAAGTGTTGTTCTCCTTAGCTTATTGTGTTTTCTTCCGTTAGTAATTTACGGAGAAGAAGGGCTGAACCGTAAAGAATTTACTCTGGGAGGCACCGTCAGCTATCTTAAAAGAGAAAAATCGGGAGGATCCAACCAGACAGGAACTCTAGGAGGGATAAGAGCCGGCTTTGATCGCTTTAAACGCTATAGCTGGTATATCGGAGCCGAAACAGAAGCCTTGTGGGGCACTTTAAGGGGACATAACCGCTTTCAAGACAAACTTCACTCCGACTTTATCTCCTTTTGGGGAGAAGGGCGTTTTGGCTATACCTTTCAATCGAAATGTTTTCCCTATCTTGCTTTTACCCCGTTTATCGGCGGCGGATTTTTAGAAGAAAATAACAATTTTTCTTCCCCCTCTCCTATTCCTATCCACTTCAGAACCCATGCTCCTTATGCTGCAGGGGGATTTTTTTCGTGGATTGATCTGGGATCGGGTTTTGAAGGAGGGTTAAACTTAAAGCTAAAGCTTCCAATCGACCCTAAATGTCACGTTCACAACGATCCAATGAACCCTCCGAGCCAACAGCTGATTAACGAAAGGCTTTTGTGGAGGATTGAGCTTCCATTAAGCTATCGCTTAAACCCGTGTGCCAGCCGTCTAGTCACGATTTCACCCTTTTGGGAATTAAGAAGTTACGGAAAAAGAATCAACTACCCTTTCGACTTTTTAAATACCCGTCTTAATTTTTGGGGAGTCTCTGTTTTGTATGTTATTCGTATTTAAGGTACTCTTGAATTCAATATGAAAAAAATCGGGTATCTAGGTTGCGGGGCATGGGGATTTTGTCTTCAGCGCCTTTTAGCTAAAAAAGGTTTTCAAGTCGTCGCCTGGACGATAGATCCCGCTATTAAAGAGCGTCTCTCATCTTTTGAAGAACATCCCTCCCTTCCCGGAGAAACCGCTCATGAAAACATGCGCTTTACGACAAACTTACAAGAAGCGGTTCAAGATGCCGATCTTATTGTGGAGTCTGTCACCTCTAAAGGAATCCGTCCCGTTTTTAGCCAGCTGAAAGAGCTTAAACTGCCCGACTGCCCTATTATTTTGACATCCAAGGGAATAGAGCAAGACACCGGCCTTATTCTTCCCGAAGTCGCTTTAGAAACTTTGGGAGAAAACTTTAAATCGCGCTTGGGTTTGATTTCGGGCCCAAGTTTTGCCACCGAAGTGATACGGGGCCTTCCTACCTCCGTTGTGGTCACGGCCTGGGAAAAGGAAGTAATGGAAAAGGCTAAAGAAGCCTTTAACACAGAAGTGTTTAGGGTTTACCCTAACAGCGACATGATCGGCGTGGCCTACGGCGGCGCCTTAAAAAACATCATCGCCATTGCCTGCGGGATTTCAGATGGGCTAGAGCTTGGTTTTTCTTCAAAAGCGGCCTTAATCACCCGAGGTTTACATGAAATTACCAAACTTACCTTAGCAAGCGGCGGTAAAAGAGAAACTATTAGCGGCCTATCCGGATTAGGGGATGTCGTCCTTACCGCCGGATCCTTAATTTCTCGTAACTTCAAGTTTGGACACCTTCTGGCTAAAGGGGACACGCCGGATGTAGCGAAAAAAAAGATCGGTATGGTTGTAGAGGGAGCTTACACCGCTGTCTCGGCGCTTCAAATTTCTAAAGAACTCGATGTCGATATGCCTATCACAGAAATTGTCTGGCGTATTATCTATGAAAATATGGATCCCAAAGACGCCGTAAAAGCGCTCATGCTCCGTTCGATCAAAGAGGAGCACCTGTGAAGGTTGTAACCCCAAAAAGAATGCACAACATCGAAAGAGCCGCGTTCGATGACGGTGCAAGCGAAAATGAGTTTATGCAAGAAGCCGGCTCAGGTGTCGCTTTGGTGGTGCAAGAATTCGTCGAGCGTTACGGAATTGCCAGAAGCGTCGCCGTCTTGGCCGGAAAAGGGAACAATGCAGGGGATGGGTATGTCGCCGCGATACATCTTCTTCATTTAGACTACACGGTTGTGGTGTTTCAATACCCCTCTCTAGCTACTTGTAGCGACATGACACAAAGAAACGCCGCCCGCTTTGCCGCAGAAGGGGGAAAAATCTTAGAAATCTCCGATGCATCGGAAATCAACTTTCCTGAAGAAGGAGTCATTTTAGATGCTATTTTTGGAACCGGTTTCGATAGAAAAGTGGAAGAGCCGTTTTTGTCAATCATCAACGCCGCCAACGAATCGGGATTAATGGTTATCTCCATTGACATCCCCTCCGGACTGAACGGTGCTACAGGAGAAGCTTTTCCCAAGTCGATACAAGCTACCGAAACAGCCTTTTTGGGATTGCCTAAAACCGGTTTTTTCCTAAGAGAGGGTTGGGATAACGTTGGGACCTTGCGCTATGTCGATTTTGGACTTCCTGAGGAGTACATCGAAGAGGTAGAAGCGGACTATATTTTGCTCACCCCCCAGATTGTTATCCCGATGCTGCCAAAAATCCGTCGAACCCGTCACAAATATGAAGCGGGGCTTTGTGTGGGATTGGCCGGATCTCCGGGAATGCCGGGAGCGGCACTTTTATCCTCTAGCGCGGCTTTAAAGGCAGGGGCCGGTATGGTAAAGCTCCTTCATCCCGGATCGATGCAGCAAGAATTAGGGTCAACTCCCCTAGAGCTTGTAAAGGTAAGCTACGAGTATAGCGAACCGGAGCCGATTTTAGAACTGTTAAACAAAGCTTCTGCCTCTTTTATCGGTCCGGGTATCGGCCGCTCGGAAGAGGCTAAAAAGCTTTTAAAATACGTTCTAGAAAATATCCATCGCCCCTGTGTCATCGATGCCGACGCACTGACTATTATTGCCGAAGAAGGATTCAACATCCCCTCGGGTGCGATTTTAACGCCCCACAAAGGGGAGCTTGAAAAACTTTTAAGAAGAGATATCCCTAAGGGTGTTACCCATGAATTTTTAGCGTCTTGTCAAGCGTGGGTGGAAGAGCAGCAAATTACGCTTGTTTTGAAAGGCGCCCCCACCTTTATTTTCCATCCCGGAGAGTTGATCCATATCTCCGGCATGGGCGACCCCGGCATGGCAACAGCGGGAACCGGAGACGTTTTAACGGGACTCATCGCAGGCCTCTTAGCCCAACACTCCCTTCCCCACGACGCCGCAAGGCTTGGGGTCTATTTACACGGGCTTGCAGGAGAACACGCTGCCCAAGAAAAGACCTCTTATTGTATGGTTGCGGAAGATTTATTAGACTATTTTCCTGCTGCGTTTGCCTTTGAAGCCTCATAATAAGGAAATATATTCATGCTAAAACAACTAAAAAGCTTTGAAGCCTTAGTTATTTTTTTCCTTTATCTTTTGCCGGTGCTTTTATGGAGCTGGTTCGGCTTTTCTCAGATGAGCTTAGCTTCCCACTGGACCCTTTTTTCGATGGGATTAATTTTGTCGGCATTTTCAGGCCTTGCGCTTTGGATGTTGACCTCTAATAAAAAACCGGCCCCCGCGCCTGTTATAACTCCCCCTCCAGAGCCGATTAAAGAGTATGTTCCCAATCCGATTAATGAGCAGCTTCAAAAAGAAAAAGAGATGTTAGAAGCTCAAATTGAAAAACTTAAAGAAAAACTCTCTCAAACTAAAACCGACTCGGATACGCTTGAATCACTTGAAAGAACTTTGGCCGCGAAGGAAAAAGAGATCGAAACCCTCACGAAAAAAGCGGGCGAATTAGAGTTAAAAGTGGGAGAGCTCGAGTATGAGATTAAAGCGCTCATCGACTTTAACCAAGAAGCTGAAAGACAAGAGCCAATCGCTTTAACGGAGCAAGATGCCGGGCGTATCTTAAGAAAGTGGATCGATGCGGCAAGTGCTTTAAATGACTCAGAGCTTCAAGCTCAAGAGCAGCTTTCCCGTTTGATGCAAGGGGAGCCATCAGCCTTAATCTTTTTATATCGACGAGATCAAGAGCGGCTTATAAGCTCCAACAGCCATACCCTTACCCTCTTTAACTTAACGCCGGAACAGTTTGCCGAAAAATTCCATACTTTCATTCCGAAAGACTCCCTTGAGTGGCATACGGCGCTGAATCACCTGTCCGACACGAAATGGTCGGGACTTGATCTTAAGGACGCTAAAGCGATCATGGGTCAAATCCCGAAGGGGCCCCTTCGCGGCACCCTCCTGGGCGTCGCCTTTTAAGCTTGATGGAGGAGCAGGTAACCAATGAAGCGGAAAAATCGGCTGATTTTCTTTTGAAGCGTATCTTTATAAAGCGGCCTTTTTAAGAAAGCTTCCAACTCTTTGGCTCTTTGTAAGTCCTTAAAACGAAAATTATTAGATGTGAGTATATCCCCTTCAAAGGCTATAGGCCAGGCGAGTCTTTGATTTATGGAGGGGGGAAGGGATTCATCAAGGGTGAAACTTCTAACCGGTTTGGATAGATCGACCGAGCGAAAGAAAAGTGACGCTTGCTTAATGCCGTTAAACTCGTAAAGAAAGCGGTCGTAAAACTGGCCCTGTCCCTGATCGTCGTGATTGGAAAAGTAGTGGGGGTGAGATCGCAGATACTTTTGAGCCGCCGGGATTTTCAGACAGTCAAAACGGGATCGGTGTAGGATCCAGATGACTTGGAGTCCTAAAGAAGCATAGGCTTCATTTCTTTCTTGCACTTCTTTGGCCGAAATAAAAGAGACCTGAACCTCAAATACAAGCTTTTCCTTTTCCCAAAAAATATCGGCGATACGACCAATCTCTAAAAACCGCACCTCCTCTTTCGCTTCCGGTAAAAGAGTCAAAAGTTTTTCCTGAACCTTGATATGCTTTAAAGTCTTTCCTTTAAAGGGACACGGTTTTAAGGGTTTAAAGTGGTAAAAATGGGTTCTTACAAACGGGCCGGAGCGAACTCTTAAAACTTCGTGACAGTCGGGACAAAAATAATTTTGTCTTTCTTTAGCATGATGCGCCGCAATTGAGTTTCCTTCACTGTCATAAGCATAAATTTGCATAATTTTTTTTTAATTATTTGAAATTTTAAAAATTCAAGAGTATACAGATACTCAGTTTCTTGACAAAATTTACACGGTCATCCAGACTCTTCTAATACTTATGAGTAAAAATCAATCTGCCAATGGCTTTTCCCTTCAAAACCAAGAGAAAATCGACGAAATCGTAAATATAGCCAAAGATCAAGGCTTTATAACTTACGAAGAAATCAACGATATTCTCCCCATGACTGTCGACACCGCCGACGCGATCGATCAAATTTTGATCTACATCGCCGGGATGGATGTGCAAATCCTGAACCAATCGGAAGTCGATAAGCAAAAAGAGAAAAAGAAAGAAGCTAAAGAACAAGAATCTGTCTCGAAAAGATCGGAAGGAACGCCCGATGACCCTGTTCGGATGTACCTTAAAGAGATGGGATCGGTTCCTCTTCTTACCCGTGAAGAAGAAGTAGAAATCTCCAAACGGATTGAAAAAGCTCAGCAGCAAATCGAAAAAATTATTATGCGCTTTCGCTATTCTACAAGAGAAGCAATAGCCATCGCCCACTTTTTGATTGCCGGAAAAGATCGTTTCGATAAGTGCGTCTCCGAAAAGGAAGTCACGAATAAGACGGAGTACATGAATCTACTCCCGAAGCTTATGGAAAGGATGCAAGAAGACGACGAAAAAGTCGAGCAGCTCATGGTCGCTTTAAGAGATCCAAAGCTTAAAAAATCAGACGCGTCGGATGTTGAAGAAGAAATTGAAAAGGCGCGCATTCGATCCCAGGCATACTTAAGACTTTTCCACTGCCGCCACAACATCGTCGACGACTTTTGCGAAGTGATCTTACGCTCTTACGAAAGATTTTTAGAGCTGGAAAAAGAGATTCAAGAACTTACCCCCCGAGCAGAAAGAAATAAGTTTGCGGCAGCGAAGTTGCGCTCTTGCCAGCTGAAAATGGAAAAAAGAGAGCTTGCAGCGGGAAGAACGCTCCTTGAGTTCAAAAAAGACGTCCGGATGCTCCACCGCTGGATGGATAAGAGCCAGGAAGCGAAAAAAGAGATGGTGGAGTCTAACCTCCGCTTGGTGATCTCTATCGCGAAAAAATATACTAACCGCGGCCTTTCCTTCTTAGACTTGATTCAAGAAGGAAACATGGGGCTTATGAAGGCGGTCGAGAAGTTCGAGTACCGAAGAGGCTATAAGTTTTCAACCTACGCAACCTGGTGGATTAGACAAGCGGTCACCCGCGCAATCGCCGACCAGGCCCGTACCATCCGTATCCCCGTCCATATGATCGAGACGATTAACAAGGTCTTAAGGGGCGCGAAAAAACTGATGATGGAGACAGGGAAAGAGCCCTCTCCCGAAGAGCTTGCAAATGAGTTGGGCCTTACCCCAGACCGAGTAAGAGAAATTTATAAAATCGCCCAGCACCCGATCTCTCTTCAAGCCGAAGTGGGAGACGGCGGCGAAAGCCAATTCGGAGACTTCTTAGAGGACACCGGCGCCGACTCTCCGGCCGATGCTACGGGCTACTCTATCTTGAAAGACAAGATGAACGAAGTGCTCACCACCCTGACCGACAGAGAAAGAAAGGTCTTGATTCAACGATTCGGGCTGCTTGACGGCAAGCCAAAGACTTTGGAAGAAGTGGGTGTCGAGTTCAACGTCACAAGAGAACGGATTCGTCAGATCGAGGCAAAAGCGCTAAGAAAAATGCGTCATCCGACGCGCTCTAAGCAGCTTAAAGCCTTCCACGACATGATCGAGTCTTCGTAACTCGATCCCACGATACGTACTCTTAATCTGATCGCTTTTATTTTCTTAACGATAAGAACGATATCTTTAATCTGGTTGACGCCTTATTTAAGTTTTTAACCCTATGAGGGTTATCGTTTTTATCGTTATATCGTTCTAATCGTTTAAAATTTACAGATTACATCTCATTCTAAAATCTTGGCGTCGAAAAAAATCCTGATCGTGTGCTATGGTTAACCCAATTTCAAATGTATAACGCTCACCTTTCAGAAAAAGACCTTTTAGCCCACCTCGAGGACAGCTCCGAGCTTAAAAAGTCTTTCCCTAACTTCGAGTCGCGCCCCGAGCAAAAGGGGATGCTTAAAGATATTATTCAAGCTTTCAACCAAGACAAAATCGCTCTGATTGAAGCGGGAACGGGTTGCGGTAAAAGCATGGCGTATCTGATCCCTGCCTTAACGTACGCACGGGATTTAGGAGAGCAAGTTGTCATCTCCACTCACACCATCAACTTGCAAGAGCAGCTGCTTGAAAAAGATATCCCTTTGATTTCAAAAGCTTTAGAAATATCCCTGAAAGTCGTTTTAGTCAAGGGGATGCACAACTACCTCTGCTTAAGAAAATTTCATGAAACCTTTCAAACCCGGCTTGTTTTGTCGGAAGATGACATTAAATGTTTAGATTCGATCCACGATCAACTAAACCATTTTAAGGAAGGCTCGAAATCGGAGCTTAAAGTCCTCCCCTCCTACAGCACCTGGGAAGAGATCAACGCCGAAAGCGACACTTGTACGGGCCCTAAGTGCCCCTACTACAACGACTGCTATTTCACGAAAGCCAGACAGCAAATCGAAAATGCTCAAATCTTAGTCGTTAATCACCACCTTTTGTTTGCCGATCTTGCGATGAAGTCGGACAAAAATGTCACCTCTTCGCTTTTGCCCCCCTACAGCCGGCTTATTATTGACGAAGCGCATCACATCGAAGAGGTCGCGACCGAATATTTCGCGAAAAAAGTAAACCGCCTTTTCTTACTGAAAACCATTGGAAGACTTCTAAATGAAAATGCCGGGGGGAAAATCGGCCAACTAAAGGAAAAAGTCTCCCGCCATTTCGGACATAACCCCCACCCCGATTCCAAATCGCTTTTGAGTCGGCTTGAATTAGATATCCCGGGGCAAAAAAAAACGCTCTTGGAAGCTTTAACAGGAATGTATCAATCCGTCTTAGAGCTTTTAGAAAACGGCCAATTCCAAGAAGAGACAAAACTTCGGCTTCAAGAGCATCATCAAAACCATCCCCTTTTCAAAGACGGGATCCACCCAAAAGCTTTGAGCTTCGCCGACGAGCTGAAAAGAGTCGAGCAGATGATCTTAAGTCTGAACAAAGATATTGAAGCTTTAAAGGATGAGAAGCTAAACGAGCAAACGGGACAGCTTAGACACGATATGAAGGCGCTTGCGGGAAGACTAAGCGATGCGGCAGATACGTTAAAACATATGATGACCCTTCAAATTCCCGAAAACAGAGTCCGCTGGATCGATCACTCGCAAAAAGGGATGCGCGCGAACACAACGCTAACCGATGCGAGTCTCGATTTATCGGAGCTGTTTACTCAGAATTTGTTTTCCCGCTTTAAAACGATTGTCCTCTCTTCGGCAACGCTTACGGCCAACCAGAAATTCGACTACTTGGAAGAGCGTTTTGGACTAAAGTCGGAAGAGATGTCCCCAAGAGTGCAAAAGAGCCTTTATCCTTCCCCCTTTAATTACGCGTCGCAGGCAGCTTTAGGGCTGCCGGACGATATGCCTGACCCGACGGATCCAAACTATAATAACGCTGCGTCCGATGCGATTTTAAAGCTTTTAGAGGCGTCAAAGGGGGGCGCTTTTGTCTTGTTTACATCTTACCGCTCCCTTCAAGCCACTTACCAACAGCTTAAAGACCCTTTGGAAAAACGGGGGCTTCGCCCCCTAAAACAGGGGGAGATGTCCCGAAAAGATCTGATCAAAGCCTTTAAAGAGACCCGCTACGGCGTTTTATTCGGCACCGACTCGTTCTGGGAGGGAGTCGATGTCGCGGGAGAGGCTTTAAGACTGGTTATTATTCAAAAACTCCCCTTTAAAGTCCCTTCGGAGCCTTTAATCCAGGCTCGTTTGGAAAAGCTGAAAGAGGAAGGGAAAGAGCCCTTTAGAAGCTATAGCCTTCCCCAGGCGATCTTAAAGCTTAAGCAAGGTTTTGGCCGGCTTATTCGAAAGAAAAGCGACCATGGCGCCATTGTGATCTTAGATCCCCGTATCAAAACAAAAAACTATGGCAAATCGTTTTTGAAAAGTCTTCCTGTCTGCCACGAAGTCTTGGGGTCTTTAGATGAAGTCGTCAAGGGACTAAAGCAATTTTATGCTTCGAAAAATCGTCCTCGAAGTACTTAACCAAGTCGACTGTCCACGCGTTTAAAATCCCCTCTTGGCTCATTGGCTTTAAGTGGACATTCCAGTTTTTCAGCTCCTCGGCGCTAATGCCGCCGACGCCTTTATTCAAGAGCGTAATCACATTCAAAGAAAAGGAGGGGGAGCTGATAAAGTACAGCGTCAAGAGCTTATGCCATTTATTCAATGTCGACTCGGAAATTTGATACTGTTTTTCACCCGGTAATATAGAGATTAAAGCTACAATAACGTCGGAATAATTTTTTTCCCGGCAAAGCACCTCGTCTTCCACAAGCTTAATGAAGGTTGCGGTATGCACGGGAATGGTTTTACGAACCGGGTCATAGACCCCTTTTTCGACTAATAGCGCCTCTCTTTTCTCATCGACGTAGCTATGGAAGAGCACTCCGGCACGAAAGGGATCGGACTCATTTAAAACGGCCTCCAGAGTCACATGGTTTATATGGGTGTCGTGCCTTTTTGCTTCTCCCAGATACCGAATATCGGGAAAGAGCGTTCCCACCATGAATGCTTGCCTCTCTTGGGGAGTATAATAAGGAAACTCTTCAAAAAGACGCTTAGTCAAGTAGGCATGCGTGTACGGCGCCGCCGCCGACAACGAAGAGAAGAAAAAAATAATAACAAGGATTCTGTTAAACACCCCTTAAGCATACTTCAATTTTCTGCACCCGTCAATTAAACCTGTCTCTGCCGTTGCCGGAAAGGCCGAAGGGCTTTTGGTCAGGGGCAGAGGCAGGGTAATTTTTGTTGGTTAACGTTATTGAGTGCAAACTCAAAGACTAAATTCACAGCCGTCCGCCACTACTATGTTCTCTTCACTTAACTGATTGCCCCAAGGCAATCTAGCTTTTTTCGCTTTGGGAGCCTCGACTCTTGATAACCTTTGGCTCCGACTGATATCTATCTCCGAAGCTTGACTCGCTTTAATCAAAGTAAGGCCTGAAAATTCACTACATTTAATCTTTATTGCATTATTGAGTTCTAAGGTTTCAATGGAAGGGCAACCTGTACCGTAAAAGTCTATTATCTCTGGAGCTTCAAATGAACTCAGTTTTTGGCAATCTCGAAGAGTTAATGTTGTTGTCCTCGTAGCGCTAAAAGACTTTAGTGCAGATAAGTTAGAAGCAGTGACCTTTCTAGCATTAGGAACACTGAAGGTCTCAAGAACTTCAGATCTGCCACAAGAAAATTCTATTGCTTCGGGAGCGTATATAGAGAGGAGCGATTTTCCATAAAATTCAACCGTTGTTGCCTTTGGAACTTCAACGGTTTTAATTGAATGAGTTCCCATACAGACAAGATATTTTATTTGTTTTAAATTATTAAGATGCGTAATCTTTTGATTGTTACATATAAAAAGGCCATAAAGATTTGGTAATTTTTCTAATAAATCCGCAATTAATTGATTATCAGGAGTATTGTCTTTTACGACCAGTTGGAGTGGAACATATTTACTAACTGTATCGATATCTCCCCAATAATCTCGACTCCAGTCTTCAGGAGTAATTCCAAGTTTATCTACATGCAAATCTAATTTTGCTCCGCTTTCTTTCAATTTTTTTAGAGAGTTGAGCAAGGCCCGGACTTCTTCCTTTTCAGAGGTCAACAATTGCTGACTTTTAGCAATAAAATGAAGACAGTCCGCTATAAGCATTTCGCTATGGGTTGCTACCGCACCTTCAAGAATTTGAATAACATTTTCGTTTGTTAATTGTTCTTTTAAAGCTACCCTTACTTTGTCCTTCAAGTCTTCAACTTGATATTTATCTGCCATGAAAAGAAGGGAAAAAACATCGTCAATATCCGTCAACTGGCCTGTTTTCAAAAAATGAATAAAGGCCGCCTTTGTGGCTTCGTCAACACCCTCTTGAGAAAGATCTATTTCAGCTTTGTGAGCCTCATTAGATAAAATAGCTCGTAAAACAGGACTTCTCATCATAAGATCGTTTTTTGGAATGGTTTGAGAGGTTCCCATTAACCGAATTTCTATGGTGCTATCTTGCCTAAACAAATGGGGATAAGCCTCTAAAAGAGCTGCCCGGCATCGCCAAGCACTATCATCCATTTTTGCCTCTGACAAGTTCATTGTTTCCACTCGAGATAGGGCATTTTTTGCCTGTTCAGAGTGAGATTTTATGAATTCGGGATGATCCATCAAGTAGTGCAATACTTGTGAGGGAGCTTCGGGTCCGTCGGTAAAGGTCTTAGGGCCAAGAATCCATTCAACCGAAGCACTTGAGAAGCTAGATGAACTTAAAGGGTTATGCATGCATTCCTCCGTTTTGTGAATTACAGCGCAAGTTTCGGGCCAAAGCCCGACTCCCCATTTTGGCAAAGGGCAGAGGGACGGTTATTTTTTGGAAAGCTCGATGGGAGGGGTATAGACGCCCATGTAGGTACGGGTCCAGATGTGGCCCGTTTTTCGCCAGGTTTTAATATCGTTGAAACGATAGTTGTAAATAAGCGCGCGGATGTACTTCGGGGGAGAATCGGGAAAAGGATTCACTTTAAAAAGGGAAAGGACATAAGGGGACCCCTCAAGCACCCGCTCTAAAAAGCGGGAAAACCAACCCGCCGTATTCCACGGCACCATGGGAATAAACCAAAGCTGCCATTCGACCCTGGGCTGTAAGGGGGCTATCTGAGAGGGGGGCTTGTTTAAACTCTGCGGCTTCGTAAAAAATTCATACGCCTTCCACTTTTCCGCGTCATCCGACCCCTCTATCACTATCTCGTAGCGTTCTTTTGTCATATTGGCAAACAAGCCGTAGTTATGTAATAGTCCCCACTGCCCCAGCTTATAAAACAACGGTGTCAACTCCGAAAACGGGAAAAAGAGTCTCGTGATCGAAAGGACGTTTACAAAGGCAAAGATCCCCCCCACTCCCAAAGCCCAAGGTGTTGTTTCGGGCAGCTTATCAAACAAAAGGGGGAAACAAAGCGCGATCGTCAAGATATTGAAAAACGCGAAATTGCCCGTTAGAATAATCAGCCACTGAAAAAAGACCAAAATAAAAAAGGCCGCCGTCCTTAAAGCGTCCCCCATAAAAATCATGAACGGAACAACCCCTTCCACTATAAAGACAAAAATAGTGGTAAAGGTGGAAAACCGCTTCGATTGTCCATGCATAAAAAACGATAAAGCATTCGGCAGCGGCTGGGACTCGTAATGATAATCCATCGCTCTTAAAGTCCGCCAATGGGGAGTATACGCCTGATATTTTACGATGGCTGAGCTAAACATCAAACGAAACAATAAAAGCCAAAAGACCCACATCATCGGCTCTTCAAGCGCCGGGGAAACAGAAAATAAAAAGGTGTAAAAACCCACCTCCGTTAAAAGAGAGTCCCACTGAAAATTTAAAAAGGGAGAGCCGACATTGGTAAAAGATAAATAGATAAGCCAAAGGAAAAAAAGAGAAAAAGGCGTTAGAACATCCAGTACGACAAAAACGGAAAGCGCCATGCCCGCGAAGACCAACCCCTGAATCATCCGATTGGACGAGCCAAGCCAAAACAGGGTGGGGACTTTAAAAAAATGGTATTTCGCAAGCTTCAGCCGCTCCATAGCCTCTTTGATCGGGACGATTCCCTTGTCCCCGTAAAGTGCGAAAAGCTCTCTCCATAATGAAAAAAACGCTATGAAGTAGATAACCCCTATAACTCTTAAGAATAGCTCTGATTGAATCATATTGAAACCTTATGCTAGACTAATATTTTAATTAAATATGAACTTACCCAAAAAAATTGGCCCTTTCTTTCGTTATTTTATTCGGGAGCAGCAAGGGCTTATCTTATGGACCCAATTTTTTGCTCTGGCCTGGTCAATTGATCAGCTTGCATGGCCCTATATCATTAAGATTCTGATAGATAAAATATCCGTTTTTGAAAACGGAGTTCCCAATGTTTGGAGCTATCTTGCGCTTCCCATCACCCTTGGACTTTCACTTTGGATTATGACGGAAGTCTTCTTTCGTCTTTCAGGGATTTTGACCGCCAAAACCTTGCCCAAGATGGAAGCATCGATTCGACTGAAAATGTTCGAATACGTGATTCACCACTCTTATCGTTTTTTTTCCGATCATTTTACCGGCTCCATTTCGAATAAAATCTCCGATATGACTCAAAGCTTTAGTCGGGTCGTTGAGCTAATTCTTCATTTGTTTGTCCCTGTTTTAATCGTTCTAGTCCTTTCGATCCTTTTTTTCAGTCTGATGAGCCCCCTTTTCGGAATTATCTTGGGGCTTTGGATTGTAGCTCACTACGGCATCTGTTTTTATTTCTCTAAATCTTGCGATCGCTCGGCGCTGATTCATTCTGAAGCCAGATCCAATCTTGCGGGAAAAGTGGTCGATGCCCTTGCCAACCACGCTTCTATCCGCATGTTTGCGAAAGAAAGATGGGAAACTAAGTACTTAGCCGCCTTTCAAAAAGATGAGCAACAAAAACATTTCGAGTCCCTTTGGATCATCGAAAAAATGAAGTTTTTCTTGGGGATAAGCTCTCTCATTGGACCGGGCATTCTTTTAAACGGCTACATGCTTTATAGCTGGGGACAAGGAAACCTTTCATCCGGCGATGTCATCTACATCTTCAATACCACCTGGAACGTGATGTTAATGTCGTGGATTGCCGGGCTTGAGCTTCCCGGATTTTTTAAGGATATTGGAATTGCCAAGCAAGCACTTAGCATTATCCAAACGCCGCACGAAGTTATCGACGATAATAAGTCCCTCCCTCTTAAAGTTCGCGGGGGGGAAATTGCTTACGAAAACATTACCTATGGCTACAACCCATCCCAAAATATTTTTGAAGGACTCTCTTTAACTCTTCGTCCCGGAGAAAAAGTGGGTCTGGTAGGGCTGTCGGGCGCAGGAAAAACCACCTTTGTCCACTTGCTGCTCCGTTATCATGACTTAAACAGCGGAAAAATCACCATCGATGGTCAAGACATATCGAAAGTGACCTTAGCCTCCCTTCACGATTCCATCTCTTTTATCCCGCAAGATCCCAGCTTATTCCACCGTACGATTTGGGATAACATCGCTTACGGCAAAGAGGGCGCTACCCCGGAAGAGATTCTACATGCTGCCAAGCAAGCCAAAGTAGATGACTTTGTTCAAACGCTTCCCATGAAGTACGAAACCGAAGTTGGAGAGCGGGGAATTAAAATCTCCGGCGGACAGCGGCAGCGAATCACGATTGCAAGGGCGCTTTTAAAAGACGCTCCCATTTTGGTTTTAGACGAGGCGACATCCGCTTTGGACTCTGTGACGGAACAAGAAGTTCAAGAAGGGTTCGATCTTCTAATGAAAGGGCGCACTTCCATTGTGATTGCCCACCGTTTATCGACATTGGCCGACATGGATCGCATTTTAGTCTTTGAATCGGGGAAAATTGTCGAAGCGGGTAGCCGTGAAGAACTTATGGAAAAAAGAGGACTCTTTTCGCGCCTTTGGACCATGCAAGCCGGTGGCTTTTTACCCGATAAGCTGTAAATTAATTCCCTTTGATTTATAGATAAGTCAAAAGGAGTTTTATCATGCGTGACACCCTGGAAACAATTCATAAAAACTGGGGCTGGTTTTTAGCTTCGGGTATCTTTTTATTAGTTATCGGTATCTTGGCCATTGGATCTTCGGTATTTACGACCTTATTTACCATGGCATTCTTAGGGGCCTTGCTCTTAATCGCAGGCGCGATCAAGACGATCTATGCCTTCTGGGCAAAAGATTGGAGCGGGTTCTTTTTACAGCTGGTGGGGGGATTACTTTACCTCTTCGTTGGAGCTTTGATCTATTGGAATCCGGCAAAAACTGCGGTCGCTTTAACTCTTCTAATGGCGATTGTCTTTATCATCTCCGGAGCCGCAAAAATTATCGGATCGCTTATCCACCGCTTTCCCGATTGGGGCTGGGTATTTTTCTCCGGTTTGATCTCGCTTGTTTTAGGGGGTTTGATTCTGTCCGAGTGGCCGGTATCAGGTCTTTGGATTATTGGATTGTTTGTCGGAATCGACTTGATTTTCTACGGCTGGGCCTGGATCATCATGGCGCTTAAGGCAAAGAATTTACCAAAACTTCCGTAAGACTTATGTAGCTTAGGCTTTAGCCTAAGCTACATATCTTATTTTTGAGGTTCGGAAAAGATCTCTTTCCAGTCTTTTTTCATACTGACAACGACCCAGTTATTTTTCTTGGCCGTCTCCATTAAAGACGCGGGGAAATGACCGATTTTTGAATTCTCCCCATAACTATACTCCCTTACGGCATCGTCATGATGGACAAGCAATGACAACCCCTGATTCCACTCCAGCATCTCTTTGTCGCCCGTCGAGTTGCCAAAAGCGGCATAGGGGCGCTTTCCGATCATAAGACTGATCGCCTCCGGCTTTCCCGCCTTGTCATCGATAAATAAGACATCGGGCAGCTTTAACAACTTTTTATCCTTGTACTTCAGCTTGCCGGCGGAGCCGATAATCTGCTCGGGGGGAAGACCGTAAACGTCCTTAGCGTAAGAGCGTATAAACTCCTGCCCTCCGCCCGAGACGATATAGACTTTGAACTTATGCTCTTTTAGAAGCTTGATTAGCTCCAGCATCGGAGTATACACAAGCTCTAAAAATGGACGATTGAAACGGGGGTGTTTTGCCTTTTTTAGCCACTCCGAAACTTCCTTCCGATACGCCTCCACCGTCATTCCGGAAAAAGAAGCCGCCACGAGCTTCTCGATCTCTTGCGGCGTCATCGACTCCGCCCTTTCAGGGGAAACTTTTCCCTTATCCAGTGCGAAATAAAGTTGCGTATAAAGCGGTTTTTCAACCCATAGCGTGCCGTCTTGGTCAAAAACGGCGATCCGATCCTCTACGGGAATTTTTTCGACATCTTTAACAAATGCCAAAATCTTTTGCTTTGCCGCCCCCTCGTTCCAGAGTGAAAGAGGTTCTTTGGCAAATAGAGCGGCACTGAAATAAAATGCCGCTAAAAAGAACGCTCTAACCGCCATGATTTTCCTTCAATTTATCCAAAACCTGATCGACGGAAAAGCTCGCAGCTTTTTGACGCGGAGGAAACTCCTTAAACGTTTGGGCGAAGTCCGCCACAAATTTTTGTGCAGGGATGAATAAAAACGCCCGATCTATTAGCCAGTCATAATAAGTATTGGATGTGATATCGGCTCTTTCATACGGATCCATTCTAAGGTTAAAAAGCTTGGGAAGTCTTAGCTTCGTAAATGGCTCTGCCCATATTCTAAGGGTTCCGGGAGCTCTTTGCTCTAAGAATACAAACTTCCAATTATCATACCTTAAGGCGGTTAAATCCCCATCGTCGGAAAAATAGAAAAACTCCTCTCTCGGGGCATCCTTATTCTTATCGGTCAGATAGGGTAAAAAGTTATATCCATCCAAATGTACTTTATAAGATGCTTTTCCCATCTTAAGTCCCTTCAAGAGCTTATCTTTAATATCAGGATCGCCGGCAGCCGCCACAAAGGTGGGCATCCAGTCCAGATGGGACATGATTTCGTTAGAAATGCTCTTGGGCTTAATTTTTCCGGGCCACTTGACCATGGCGGGAACTCTATAAGCCCCCTCCCAGTTAGAGTTCTTTTCACTTCTAAACGGCGTCATACCGGAGTCGGGCCAGGTGTTTAAGTGGGGACCGTTGTCCGTGCTATAAAACACGATCGTATCTCCTTCGACCCCCGCCTCTTTAATCGCTTTTAAAACGGTTCCGACATTTTTATCGTGATCGATCATCGCATCGGCATAAGGGCCAAGCCAGCGCCCCGCTTGCCCTTGGCTTTCCGGCTTTACATGGGTTCTAAAGTGCATGTGGGTAAAATTCACCCAAACAAAAATAGGTTTTCCGTCTTTCGCATTTTTCTTAATATACTCAGCCGATCTATTCGCGATGTCGTCGTCGATCGTCTCCATTCTTTTTTTGGTGAGCGGACCGGTATCTTCGACTCTCTGGGTGCCGTCACCATTAGCCCAGCTGTGAATCACCCCGCGAGGTCCAAAATTTTTACGGAAATCAGGAAATTCTTTCGGATCGGGATAATCGGGATGTTCCGGCTCCTCTTCGGCGTTTAGATGGTATAAATTGCCGTAAAATTCGTCAAAGCCGTGCATCGTCGGAAGATGCTCATCTTTATCCCCCAAGTGGTTTTTTCCGAACTGAGCTGTGTTATAACCCATGGACTTTAATATAGTTGCAATGGTCGGATCGGCATCTTGCATGCCTAAATCAGCACCGGGAAGCCCCACTTTACTTAAACCCGTTCTCACCACGCTTTGTCCCGTGATAAAAGCCGATCTTCCCGCAGTACAACTTTGCTCTCCGTAGTAATCGGTAAATATAAGTCCTTCATTTGCAATACTATCGATATTTGGCGTTTCGTAACCCATTAACCCTTTAGTATATACACTTAAGTTGCTCTGTCCGATATCATCTCCCCAAATCACGACAATGTTTGGGCGCTTACCGTTTTCAGAAGCACTTAACTGTAATACAGATGCTAAAAGCAAAAAAAAGACCGTTAGCTTGCTCATACACCACTCCGAATTGTTAAGATTTGGTTATTTCAAACGTGAAGCTTTTCCGTCAACTGACAATTTTTTCAAAAAAAGAACAATGATTTATAATAAAGCATACCCAAAAGGGCGATCTATAGAAGAAACAAAGAAATACTTGCATCTATTTTAAAATATCATGTAGTACCAGATAAAGTGACGTCAAAAGACGTTAAGACCATACAAGCTCCAACCCTTAACGGAAAAACGCTGGATATCGTTGTGGATGGAGAAAAGGTTACTGTGAACGGCGCTACCATTGAAAAAGTCTATATCGAAGGCTCCGACAGCGTGGTTCATGTGATCGATAAGGTCGTGACACCTTAACTACAAACCAACCTTAAAAGGGGTTTTAACATGAAAACTATTGATATAATTGCCGCAATTCTTCTTGTAATTGGAGGATTAAACTGGGGTTTAATCGGCCTATTCGATTTTAACCTGGTGTCTTCCCTCTTCGGCGCAACGCCCATCGAAAGAATTGTGTATATTGTTGTTGGTCTTGCCGCTGTTTGGCAAGTGGTACAATGGAAAGCTATCCAGTCACGCTGGAGCTAAGCTTATTTAACCCGGACGCTTGTCGTCCGGGTTAAATGTTTTGCTTCCGGTTTTTGACTAAACCAATCCCTCTTTCATAAGCGCTTCGACAAAAAGAAGCGCTAAAGAGGACGGACTCCGAACTGGAAACAAGCAAAATCTAAAAAACGATTATCCCTTAACATTTATTCTTAAGTCTCTTATAAATGAAGGCATGAGATATTACACCCGCTTCATTATTCTATTTGTTTGTTTCGCTTTACCCCTCTTTTCCGTAGATGTCGCCTTAGAGACGACTGATCCCGTTAACTTAAGTACAAGCTGGTGGAGCCGATTTCAGGATCAGCCTGAAAACAAAGGAAATATCGAAGCGCTCATTACAAATTTAAAACAGCTAAGAGCTCAGCTCCCGGAAGAAAATCACCCCTTAACCGTGCTTAAAGTCGAGCAGCTCATTTTAGCCGCCGAACAGCTTCAGGAAAAAAGAAGCGAGTCCATCCAATATACGCCAAAGCACCCTTTATACTTATCCAAGTATACGCTCTCCGACTGGCTTAAAGTGCATCACGAGGCTTTTACCTTAAATCAGGAAAAAGAAAAAACGGATGAACAAATTGCCTCTTTAAGACGCCGCATGGCCTCTTCCCGAAGCGAGCTTGACCAACTTGCCCTGGAGTATCCTCTTAAGCGCGACGGGACGGTAGAAAAGCTCAAAGTGGGCCTTCAAATGATGATCTTAAGGTTCCAAATTGAACTAAAAGAGCTTGAAATTAGACGTCTTACAAAAATCGGAACATTTATTACCGATGATATTTCGAAAATCAACGAAGAAAAAGCGATTGCCAGAGACCGTCTCGATTATTCCGACCTTAGCGAATCGGGACTGAAAAACAATTTAGAGCGCTTAGATAATCTACTTGTAGAAGCATCCCAAAACTTGCTAAGGCTTGATAAAGAGATCGGCATCGATCCCGGCCACGCGGAAGAAACCTTGCTTTCTCGTATTCACGTTGAAAGTATCCATGCAGAGCTTATCGAAAACAAGATCAAGCTTTTAGTGGCAGAGATTGTTCACACCGACAAGTCCAAGCTTTCGGCAACTATGATCCAAAATCAGCTGGATAATTTGTCCGAAGAACAAACCCGCTTGCAAGAAGATTACCAGCATCTTTTGTCCATATTCCAAAATGCTTCTCCGGCCCAGTTAGAGTCCTATAAAAAGACCAAGGATGCTTTAACTAAGCTAAAAATCCAGCTGAACGATAATGGACGCCTTTTAAATCTTGTCGAAGACAAAGCGATTCAAAAAAAATCGACATTTACCCAGTACTTTTTCTGGATCTCTAAAAAGCTTACGGAATTCATTGAAACCCTCTTCGGTATTTTCTCCATTCGTCTCTTCCGCATCAACGACTACCCCGTAACCGTGTGGGTTATCTTGCGAGCTATAGGGATCTTTGCTTTTGCGATCTTCTTAAGCCAATACTTTACAAATAACCTGGCGGAGCTTTTGCAAAAAAAAGGGCGTGTGGGACAGGCGAATACCTACATCCTCTCCCGTATCTTAAGATACGCCTTTGTCGCATTGGGGGCGGCGATCGCGCTCTACAGCATCGGCGTCGGTATGACGAACTTCATCATCCTTGCCGGTGCTTTGGGTGTGGGGGTCGGTTTGGGACTTCAGGCGATCGTCAATAACTTTTTCTCCGGTCTTGTGGTCTTATTCTCCAAACTTTTAAAAGTGGGCGATATCATTGAAACCGACGGAGGGTTTATGGGGACGGTGAAAGCCATTCGCACCCAGAACACGCATATTCGCACCTTTGAAGGGAAAGACGTGGTTATCCCGAATGCTTTATTGGTTTCGAAAAATGTGGTCAACTGGACCCTTTCAGACCCCTATATACGCTTAAAAATCCCTTTTAACATTGCTTATGGATCTAACAAAGAGCAAGTTGAAGAGATTGTTTTGGGCGTTGCCAACAAGTTTAAGTTCACGGTAAATAACGAGCTCATTTGCCCGAAACCGAAAGTCTGGCTTGACAGTTTTGGGGATAGCAGCCTTAATCTTTCTTTGATCGTTTGGGTAAATATCAGAGAAAATAGCTCTCGGAACAGCATCCGTGCGACGCTTTTATGGGAGCTTGAAAAGGAACTTACAAACAATGGCATTAACATCCCCTACCCCCACAGCATGGTTTTCATCAAAGAGTTCCCGGAACTTAAAGAGAAAAAAGAGCCTTAATCCGTTTAGAGCCCTTTTATGGCTTAACGTCCTTACCGCAACCGGGATGGCTACCTGTGTCATCACCGGTCAGGTAAAAGTCTCCTTCGAGCTTTTCGGATACCTGTTTAAATTTCCTGCTGCCAATATCTTTTTTGCTCTCCTCACCTTTCCAGTAACAGACATCATCGCCGATGTTTTCGGGAAAAAAGAGGCCAATTTTACCGTATGGGTGGGATTTATCAGTCAATTTTTAACCATTTTTATCTTAGAGCTCGTCATGCGGCTTCCGGGAGAGACCGAAGCGCTTCAACCGTTTCATGTCGGGGGGTGGCTTTTTCTTTTCGGCTCCGCCGTCGCTTATCTTACGGCCCAATTCTGGGATGTATTTATCTTTCACTGGATCAAAGAAAATATCACGGGGGAAAAGCACTTATGGCTTCGAAATAACCTCTCGACGTTTTCCAGCCAGATGATCAACAGCTCCCTTTTAATCTTTATCGTTTTTGGCGTGGATGAACTTCTTTTAATGCTTCCCGGCTCCATTTTGGTTAAATGGACTCTTGCGCTCATCGACACTCCCTTCGTCTATCTGGGAAAATATCTTTTAAAAGAAGAGCGTCATCAAAGCTCTTTGGAATCCTTCGCATGAACTCGCCCCCTTTACTTCCTGAGCTTCCCCCGGAAGTTTGGCAAAAGATTTTATTTCAAGCCCCGACAGAAGATTTATTAAGCGCAAGACGGGTAAGTCACCTTTTTAACGATCTTGTCTTAAACATCCTTCAGGGAGAAATTAATCAAGGCAATACCCGCGAACACTTAGCGGTCGCATACCTACATTCCAATAGCTATAAAGAATCGCG
>JAGROB010000077.1 GCA_020440465.1 Chlamydiia bacterium | reverse complement strand
CCTGCCCCTGCCCCTGCCTCTGCCCTTCGCGAATAAACCTGCCCCTGCCCGAAAAGCCATCGGCCTTAAAGGAAAGGCAAAGGCAGAAAAAGAAAAAGAAAAAGGGCCTCAAAACAGCGAATTTTAAACAAAGTTAGGCCCAAACTTCCATTATAATAGATATTTGACAGAGCGTAAAATATAGAGTATAATTAATATATGGGGGATTAGGAAAATACCATGGGCGAAAAAACCGAAAAAGCGACCCCGAAAAAGCTAAGAGATGCCCGAAAAAAGGGGCAGGTCGCAAAATCACAAGATTTACCTTCCGCGTTTACATTCGTTGTGTCCGTCTGGGTTACAACATCAATGGCGGTATACCTGTACCATTATTTGGGCGACTTTTTATTAACTGCCTTTGGTAAAGTCACCGCTGAAAACCACATCCAGAACATCGTTTCACTCTATGCAGAAGGCATCCGCACCATTTTCTTAGCCGCGTTTCCAATCATGCTTGCCGTTTGTATCGTAGGCGTTATCATCAACTTTTTAGTAGTCGGCCCCGTTTTTGCCACCGAAGTCTTTAAGTTCGACCCCAAAAAGTTTGACCCCGTTCAGAACTTAAAAGCCAAATTTAAGCTTAAAACCCTAGTTGAGCTGATCAAATCGATCCTTAAAATTTCCGTGGCGGCCTTTTTAATCTATCAGGTCGTCTACGACTCTTTACCTACCTTAATTCAGACCGTGAAAATGCCCATATCTTCCGCCCTGCTTGTTTTTAATGCTTTCTTAATGGAAGTGGTCATCAAAGTAGGACTTTTTTTCCTGGCTGTAGCTGTTTTGGACTTCGCTTACCAGAAATATAACTTCTCCAATGAGATGAAGATGGAAAAATTTGAGGTAAAACAGGAATATAAGAACACGGAAGGGGACCCTCAAATCAAAAGTAAGCGGAAGCAAACGGCGCAAGAAATTGCCTACTCCGATGGCCCGGCAACCCAGATGAAGAGTGCTAAAGCCGTGGTCACCAACCCGACTCACTTGGCGATAGCCATTGGTTATGAACAGGATGTGGATGCCGCACCCTATATAATTGCCATGGGTCAGGACCATTTAGCTGAAAGAATGATCAAATTGGCACAAAACTTGGAAGTCCCTATCGTAAGGAATATCCCTCTTGCCCACAAACTATGGGACGAGGGCGATGTATATGAGTTTATTCCAGAAGGGTCTTATGCCGCAGTCGCTGAGATTATGAAGTGGGTGCATGCCCTTCGAACGGAATATGAATACGAATACGCAGCTGATGCTGAAGTTTAAAAGGAATAAAGCATAAATGTTTTCGGGACTAAAAAAACTACTCGATGGGATCACGGCACGCCTGGGCGGCGAAAGCTCGATGGCAAATATCTCAAGATCGTCCGACTTAGCGCTTGCCGCTTTAGTTATCATGATCTTGACAATGATCATTATCCCCTTGCCTCCGGCAGCGATCGACTACCTTGTTGCCACGAACCTGGCGATCTCTGTCTCGCTTTTAATGGTGGCGCTTTATATTCCTGCTGCGGTCAACTTATCAATTTTCCCCTCCCTGCTTTTGATCACAACTCTTTATCGCCTGGGGATTAACATTGCTTCCACCCGTCAGATTCTATTAAACGCCTATGCCGGGGACATCATTCAGCAATTCGGACAGTTTGTCGTAGGGGGAAATTTCGTGGTCGGGGGGATTATCTTCTTGATCATTACCTTAGTTCAGTTCCTTGTGATCGTTAAAGGGGCAGAGCGTGTTGCCGAGGTAGCTGCCCGATTTACTTTGGACGCGATGCCGGGTAAACAGATGTCTATCGATGCTGACATGAGAGCCGGTATTATCGACTCCAATCAAGCCAGAGAAAAACGACTTGCCATCCAAAAAGAGAGCCAACTGTACGGGGCGATGGATGGTGCGATGAAGTTCGTTAAAGGGGATGCGATCGCAGGGCTTGTCATTACCCTGATTAACGTTACGGGCGGTATCATTATCGGCCGCATGATGAGAGGCATGACCCTTTACGATGCCGCGCAAACCTACTCCCTTTTATCTATCGGGGATGGACTGGTTTCTCAGATCCCGGCTCTTTTGATTTCTATTACCGCGGGTATCGTGACCACCCGTGTTACGAGTGACAAAGGCGACACCAACTTAGGTTCCGAGATTTCGGGACAGATGCTAAAGCAGCCGAAAGCGCTTATGATCGCGGCCGGTTTCTTAATCGGGATGGGACTTTTGCCCGGATTCCCTCTGCCGCCGTTTATGATCCTGGCAAGTATTCTGTTTGCTATCGGATACTCGCTTTGGACGACAGGTGTGCAGTCGACTGAGGGCGGCGGCGGAGGCCGCGGCGCCGGGGGCGCCAGCGCAACCATGGAATCTGCGGCGCAAGAAACGAGTGTTAAGGGACACAAAGTCGTCTCTGGCGGCGGTATCGACAGCTACGCTTTAACCCTGCCGGTTATTTTAGAAGTAGGTAAAGCGATCTCGATGAATATTCAAAAACAACCCAGGGGACAAAGCTTTATCGATCAGATGATCCCCAAAATGAGACAAGCACTTTACGCCGATTTGGGCGTTCGATTCCCCGGGGTGCACGTAAGAACTGACTCCCCTATTTTAGAAAACGACGAGTACTCCGTTCACTTAAACGAAGTACCGATTGTTCGGGGTAAAATGCTTCAGGGTCACTTGCTTACAAATGAATCGGAAGAGAATTTAAAACGCTACAACCTCCCCTACCAAACTTATAAAAACGCTTTGGGACTTCCCTCCGTTTGGGTGGAAGAAAAGTATCGCGACCTTCTTGAAAAAGCTGGGATTAAATACTGGGACGGGCTGGAAGTGATTATTCTTCACTTGTCTTATTTCTTCCGCCACTACGCCAATGAATTCGTCGGAATTCAAGAAGTCAAGTCGATGATTGAGTTCGTTGAGAAATCATTCCCTGACCTAGTTAAAGAAGTGACCCGTTTGATCCCGCTTCAAAAAATGACCGATATCTTTAAGCGACTGATTCAGGAGCAGATTTCGATTAAAGACTTAAGAACGATTCTTGAAGCGCTTGCCGAATGGGCGCAAACGGAAAAGGACACTGTGCTTTTAACTGAGTATGTAAGATCTTCTTTAAAAAGATATATCAGCTACAAATATTCTCAAGGACAGTCGGTATTATCCGTCTATATCCTTGACCCCGAGATCGAGGACTTGGTACGCGGTGCGATCAAGCAAACTTCCGCAGGATCGTATCTGGCATTAGACCCCGACTCGGTACAATTAATTTTGCAATCGGTTAGAAACACCGTAGCCCCTCCCCCTCCGGGAGGGCAGCCACCCGTTATTCTGACCGCGATCGACGTGAGACGATTTGTAAGGAAGTTAATCGAAATGGAATTTTCCGATATCTCCGTCGTCTCGTACCAAGAAATTGTTCCGGAGATCCGGATTCAACCTTTGGGACGTATCCAAATCTCTTAATTTTGCTTAAGAGGCAGCTATGAGTGGTCCAAATCCTGCGGTGGGGGGTCATCAGACCAACATCACCTTACAAGCGATGAAAGAAGCTGCTGCCGATACTGCTCAAGAGATAAGAGCCGAGCAGCAAACTTCTAAAGAGGCCTTCGTTAAACAAACGGAAGAGGCTTCGAACCCCTTTGCCGCCAAATACGCCACCCGCAAAAAGAAAACCGAACGTCCCCGCACCCGTATTCAAAAAATGTTAGAAGCCGGTGACAAAGCGGGTCGTATGCTTCCGGTTGAAAAGATCAAAAATTCTGCCGATCAGTTCGAAAAAAGAAATCCCGAACTAAAATCTTCTGTGCTAACGCTGCTTCGCCAATACATTAAGCCGGGCGATACCAAAGATGAAATCTTAAAGAAACTTCAAGAGTTTTACTCCGATCCGGCCCTTGCCGATGAAGCACTTGAATTCTTACTTGAAACGACGGAAGGAGAGCTCCACCAACAAGTACAAGCTGCCAAAGATGAGCTTAACCAAGAAAAAGGACGAGAGATTGTCGCGGGAAGAAACATCGGCGTACAAGCCAGAGCCGCCTCCGACAAAGGGCTTGGAACGCCGACGGATCTACGCGATCTTTACAGAGATATTACGGGAAATCCAAGAGACTCCAACCAACTTTTTGACGAGCTGGCCAGAAAATACGCTTTCAAAGACCTTACCAAAGTTACCAAGTTCTTGCTTCACTCTTTGGGCTCCGACTTAAAGTCCAAAGGCCCCTCAATCGAGCCGGGACAACTTACACGACTTATGGCCGAAGCAAGATCGCTTCAAGCAATTTTGGGAGTCTACCGCTTTTTTAAAGGAAGAATGCGCCTTGTAAACTCCCTGTTCACAAGAGAGGGACTCGATCTTCCGGAAGAGCTGAATTTTGAGACGATGTCCAAAGAATTCATGGCGCTCATTAGCGAAAGATACCCCAGCGGCGATAAAGTCAAAGAACGAGCCGTTCGTTTAGGCATCGACAAATGGATACGCGCGAAAATTATTGCCTTGTCACAGTTTAGAGACGCCATTAGAGAAGTGGCAATGAACAAGATTTTTCGTAATTTACAACACAGAGACGATCTATACTTAGCCATCTTAGAGGCCTTGGAAGACTTGGAAGACGAGTTGGATGAAGAGTTAGAGACCTTAGAAGAAGCATACGAAGAAGAGGAAGAAGAGGAAGAGGAGGGGTAAGCTATGGTCATGGATCTTTTAGAGTCGCTTTTAGATGAGTTCGGAAAAGCGGTTGAGATCGAAAACCTTACCGCTGACGAGAACCGCTCTTGCTTAATCAAGCTTCCCGAAGATGGACCTGAAATCCAGTTGGAGCTGGATAAACCAGAAGAACATTTAATTATCGGCTGCAACTTAGGTTTTGTTCCCCCCGGACGCTACCGGGAAAATCTTTTTAAAACCGCTCTTTTAGCCAATGCACTTCCCCCGCCAAGAAACGGAGACTTTGCTTTCAGCAAAAAATCTGATCAGATTGTTTTAACCGCGAAACTTAGCATAAAAGAGCTCAACGGACAAAAAATTGCTGCCGTCTGGGATCCCTTTATAGAGAAAGCTACACTCTGGACCCAAGCGATTAAAGATGGAGAAGTGCCTGCCGTCCACGGCGCTTATGCCACCAAATCGTCCGGCAGAGGCATGTTCGGCTTATAGCTTTTTTACCACCTCAATGTCTCTTTGTCCCGGTGGTGAAAAATTTAAGCGAGAGTGAGGACTTTTAAGGCTTCCACCCACGTATCCGAGCTGTTGAGACTGGGTACAAGGTCGATCCTCTCCCCGCCGGAAGCTTGAAACTCTTCGTTATATTCCACGCCAATCTCATGAATGGTCTCAAGACAGTCAGCGACAAATGCGGGACAAAAAACCAGAAGCTTTTTAGCGCCTTCTTTCGATAATCTTCGAATAACATCGGAAGTATACGGTTCAATCCAAGGCTCTTTTCCAAGACGGGATTGAAAACAGATCTCATACCGATCTTTAGCAAGGTTTAACTCCTGCGCGATCAAATCGGCCATTTTATACGACTGCGCGGAGTAGCAGCAAAAATTTTTCTGGCAGCAGTCGGGATCCCGCTTACAAACCAGGCTTGCTTTTTTAAGCTGACGGACGGGAAGACCGTGAAAGCTGAAGAGGACCTTGTCGTATGAAGTTAACTCGAAAGGCTTCGCGTTTTGAGCAAACGCTTGAATCACTTTGGGATGATTATAAAATGCATCTATCATCTTTAGCTTAGGCAAGATCTGCCATTTTGTGATCTCTTCCATCACTTTATCAAAAACCGAGCCTGTCGTTGCCGAAGCATATTGGGGAAAAAGGGGGATGACCGTTAACTCTTTTACCCCTTTGAGCTTTTGAAGCGCCGATCGAATGCTGGGGTTTTGATAGCGCATGGCCACTTCAACTTGATAGTCCCCTTTTAAAATCGCCTGCAACTTTTCGGCTGCATCAAAGGTGTGATATTTAAGGGGAGATCCCCTTTCGTCCCAAATTTCCCGATAAGAGGCAGCTGATGCCTTGTAGCGAAACGGCACGATGATTCCCCGAACCAAAAGCTGACGCTTTAACCAAGGATAGTCAATCACTCTTGGATCGGTTAAAAATTCGTTGAGATAACGGAAGACATCTTTATTACTGGGTGTGTCAGGTGTTCCCAGGTTAACGAGTAATACCCCTTTACTTAATGGCATGAGCTTTATCCTTCCCCATGCCGACAACGGTTTTATAACACTCAATTAAATGATCGACGCCGTGCATAGCTTTATGCGGCTCTTGTTCAATTTTAAGTCCGTTTCGTTTGGCGATTTCGTTTTTCGATAGATTGATCTCTTCGGGAAAAGGCTTATGATTTTTTGAATTTTCTTTAGCCAAAAGGGCCCAGTACATCGACGCGAAATCAAGCCAGTGGTAGGGCCAGTTGAAATTTTCTTGCTTGTAGATATCGATAAGCTGGGTAAAAAATCCCCGATCAAAAGCGGGATTCTGACAGACAAAAACGGATTTTAACCTTTGAACGCCGGCTTTTTGAAAAATTTCTATAATCTCTTCAGCAACTTTCTCCGGGGATTTTCCGGAACTTACTTCTTCCCAAGTGTAACCATTGATTTGAACCGACCCTAAGTCGCGGCGGTTCCATGCTTCTTTCCCGATGTTTACAACACTTTCGTAAGACCCTACAAGCTCCCCTTTTGAGACATCTATGATTTTAAAAGCGATATCGATCGGCCGATGGCGGCCGGCATCCAGTCCAGTGGTTTCGATATCTAAAAAAATCGCTTTCATAAGAGGCCAAAGGTAGCAAATCGTCTCTTCAGGTTCAATAAAAAAGATAGTCTCTTGAATTCTATCCGCCGTTATGGCATAATAGTTAGAAATATCCGACAACACTACAAACGGGGGATGCTCAAGAATGTCTCTTGACAAAGGCACTAAGGAAGAAATTACAAAAAAATTTCAACTGCACGAAAAAGATACCGGTTCTGCTGACGTTCAGATCGCAATTTTAACGGAAAGGATTACAGAGTTGACGGAGCACCTTAAAAGATCCCCCAAGGATCATGCTTCCAGACTTTCCCTTCTTAAACTTGTAGGACAAAGACGTCGCTTGCTCGACTATCTTAACTCAACCGATACCAAGCGGTATCAAGCTTTGATTAAAAAGCTTAAGCTAAGACGATAAGTCTTGGCCGGAGCAGGCAGTCACCACGACTCGCCTGCTTTTTTTTTGGAAAAGCCTAGAAGTTAGAAACTTGGCTTTAAAATTTAAAGTTGAATTTCTGATTTCTATTTTTCCAAAACATACATCTGAAACTATTTAAATGGAGAAATCTATGAATTTGGAAAAAAAATCTACTTCCGTTGAGATTGACGGTAAAAAAATTACTTTAGAGACCGGAAAAATCGCAAGACAAGCTTCCGGCGCAGTTGTCTTAAGAGTTGGCGACACCATGGTGTTCAGCACCGCTTGCATGTCTCCCGAACCGGCCGAAGGGGTTGACTTCTTTCCTTTAAGAGTCGATTACCAAGAGAAATTCTCATCCGCGGGAAAGACTCTTGCCGGATTTATTAAAAGAGAAGGGCGTCCCACTCAAAAAGAAACGTTGGTATCCCGTCTGATCGACCGCCCTTTAAGACCGATGTTCGAAGAGGGACTTTACAACGAAGTACAAGTTCTTTCTTACGTCTGGTCCTACGACGGCCAAAACGCGCCGGAGCCCTATGCGATTACCGCGTGTTCTGCAGCGCTGGCCATTTCCGATATTCCGCTTATCAAGCCCGTAGCAGGAGTTAGAGTCGGATTTGTCGACAATAAATTTGTGGTTAACCCTACGAACGACGAGCAAGCTAAATCTTCATTAGACCTTCTTCTCGCCGGAACCGAAGACGCGATCTTGATGATCGAGGGCTTTTGTGACTTCTTAACGGAAGCGCAAGTTATTGAAGCGCTTGAAACTGGACATAACGCGATTAAAAAGCTTTGTCATACGATTGATGCCTGGGCCAAAGAGGTTGGAAAAGCGAAAAACCGCTCTACCTTGAAGCTTGTTCCCGATCACACCCTGCAAGCGGTTAAAAAGGAAGCCTCTTCTCTTTTAAGCGACGCCATCAAAATCAAAGAGAAGCAATCCAGAGAAGAAAAGCTTAAGGAAGTCAAAGACAAAGTCTACAGCACCCTGCTTCCCGACGGAGTAGAAAGAGACCATTTAAAATTTGATCTTGACAGATCCTATAAGCAAGTCTCCTCTGACGTTATGCGTCAGATGATCTTGAAAGAAAACATCCGCTCCGACGGAAGGGATACAAAAACCGTAAGACCAATCGATATCGAGCAGTCTCCCCTTCCCAGAACGCACGGCTCTTCCTTGTTTACTCGCGGCGAAACACAAACGATGGCGATCTGTACGCTCGGAGGCGAAAGTATGGGCCAGCGTTTCGAGTCGCTCGACGAAGAGGGAACGCAGCGCTTTTATCTACAGTACTTCTTCCCTCCGTTCTCTGTGGGTGAAGTCGGAAGAATGGGATCTGCCGGAAGAAGGGAAATCGGCCACGGCAAGCTTGCCGAAAGAGCGATTGCTCCCACGTTGCCATCTAAAGAAAACTTCCCTTACACCATTCGTTTGGAGTCCAACATTACAGAGTCTAACGGCTCTTCTTCCATGGCTTCTGTTTGCGGAGGTTGCTTGGCATTGATGGATGCCGGGGTGCCGATTAAAAGACCGGTATCGGGAATTGCGATGGGACTGATCCTTGAGGGCGACCAGTTTGTGATCTTAAGCGATATTTTGGGCGTTGAAGACGCACTAGGAGATATGGACTTTAAGATTACGGGCGATAACGACGGCATTACCGCCTTCCAGATGGATATTAAAGTGGAAGGAATTACGCTTGAGATTATGAAAGCAGCTCTTGCCCAAGCAAAAGAAGGAAGAAAACATATCCTTCAAGTCATGTTGCAAGCTTGCCCAGAGCCGAAGAAAGAAATGTCCGCTTACGCCCCAAGAATTGAGACAATCCAAGTCAAGCCAAGCAAGATTGGCGCGATTATCGGACCCGGCGGCAAGATGATCCGTAAAATTACGGAAGACTCCGGAGCGCAAATTGATATCGATGACGACGGCGTGGTCTCTATTGCTTCTAATAATGAAGAAGGAATGAGAAAGGCGAAGCAGATGGTGATGGACATCATTGCGGAAGTTGAAATCGGTAAGACGTATAATGGAAAAATTACCTCCATCCAGCCCTTTGGCTTGTTTGTGGAAATTCTTCCCGGAAAAGAGGGACTTTGCCACATTTCCGAGTACGACTTCCAGCGTATCGAAAGCTTAAATGGCATCGTCAATATCGGAGATATGGTTACTGTGAAGGTATTGGACATTAACGAAAGGGGCCAAATTAAGCTAAGCCGAAAAGCGACGCTTAAGCCCGCCGAATCGGCAAGCTAAAACCTTCCGCTTTCACCCATAATAAAGGCCGACATTCGTCGGCCTTTTTTTTTGTTCCCACTAATGCGCTAAGGCCGCGAGATTCTTTTGGAGTGCGG
>JAGROB010000076.1:9781-14315 GCA_020440465.1 Chlamydiia bacterium | reverse complement strand
CGTCGTCTAAGAGCGGAGCCAGGGCTCCGCACTCCAAAAGAATCTCGCGATGTAATCAGGGTGAAAAAAAAAGGGAAATCAAAGTAGACTCCCATTCATGGCAAGACCTAAGAACCCTTTTCCTTTTTTAGCCTCTACCCACAAGGTGTGGGATAAAGCTCCCCATAGCGGTTTTACCGATCTTATACGCCATAAAGACGTCTATTATCTGGCCTTTCGAGAGGCGGAGGCTCATCAATTCAGCAATAACGGTGTGATCCGGATTTTAAGAAGTCCCGATGGGTTAACTTTTGAGCCGTTTTTGCTGGTGGAAGAAGAGGGGATAGATTTAAGAGACCCCCACTTTTCTGTCATGCCTGATGGGCGGCTCCATCTAATGATGGGAGGGTTAAAGCTTGATCAAGAGGGAAAAATTATCCATACGGGGACTAAAGTTGCCATTTTTAATGAAGCCATGGAACTTGAGCCCCTCATTACTCCGCTTGAGCTTAACGAATGGCTGTGGCGGATTGACTGGTATCAAGGCGTTGGATATGGAGTCTCTTATCGCTACGATCATGAAGAGCCGTATGCTGTTAGCTTATTCAAAACACTTGATGGTGAGCGATTTGAAAAACTAAGAACCTTTGACATTCATGAGTGGCCTAACGAGACCACAACGCGTTTTGATAAAAACGGAACGATGCATCTACTTGTCCGTCGTGGCATCGACTGGAAGACGACGGCTCTTTTAGGGGAGTCAAAACCCCCATACGATACCTTTAAGTGGTTTGATACAGGGTTTTCGTTGGGTGGCCCCGATTTTTTGATCATGGACGATGGCAAACTGTGGATTACCGCAAGACTTATATACGGAACTCCCTACGGTTTATTTGCTTTAACAGCCCTTTTGCTTAAATCGGGAGACGATCTCTTTCGAAAGATTTACTTTCCAAGCTTCGGCGATACGGGATACCCCGGCATGAGTTATCAAAATGGAGAGCTTTTAGTCTCATACTACTCCACACATCATGAAAAAACCGCAATCTACATTTCGAAAGTCCTTTTAGGTCAGTAAGTTAATTTTTAAATTCCAAAAGTGCTTGCAGAGCCGCTTTACAAGAGGCTATAACTAAAAATAAAAAGGTCTTGTTATGACCCGAGCCATTTTTATACTGATTCTTTTGTTCATATTGGGTGGATTTTACTTTATCTACCATACGAACCAAACCGCGGATAGAGAGGCTTCTCAATCTCTTACCGAATCGACTAGCCTAGCAAACTGGAATATGTATACCGCTCCCTCGGGCAGATTTCGCGTTTTCTTCCCCAATATGCCGCAGAACGCAAGTTCTACAGTTGTCGATAAAGCTACCCAAAATCCAAAGCATTTTGCAACCTATGCCTCTGCCTCTCCGGAAGGGGGTGCATTTATGGTAAACATTATTACTTTTAAGCCCGATCAATCCATGAAAGACCCCAAGGCAATCGCCACTCGTCAAGTTATGGAAATGGTCGAAGCGAGAGAGGGGAATAAGCTTATTTCATTGAATGAGGGGGAATACAAAGGGCAAGCAGCTTTTGATTTTGAGATAGATAACGGAAACATGAATATTTTGGGTAAAGCCTTCATTCGGGATCAAAAACTCTACATTCTGACTATGACATCCCCCGATAAGCAAACCGATCCAGAAAAATTTGCTTTTTTCGTAAATTCCTTTGAACCCTTAAACCCATAAAAGATTTAGATGATTTTACGTATTCTTTTTATAGCACTTCCCTTGTACCTCATATCTGCCCCTCCGGTTTATACTCGTCCCGGTATTGTTACCATGCAGGGGGGAGTATGGGAAGGATCGGATCATCTTCTAAATTTAAAGGGACCGCTTAATGTGGTGGTAGAGATTCTTAAGCCCAAAAACGTGGAGATTCCGCTTTCGGTTGAAACGATCGAAAATAAGATCATTACAGAGTTTAAAAAAATGGACCTAGTGAACGGCAACGATTTTTCCAGCCCCACACCCGGAATTCCCTTTTTTAACGTTCTTATTGTCGCTTATCCCGTAGAAAAAGGGTATGTTGCCTTAGTTGACGCAAGACTTATGGAAGTTGTTGACCCTTATAGAGTCAAACTTGATCCAAGAACCTATTTTCAAGCAGTTACCTGGGAGAAAAAAAGCGTTTTAGTCGCTCCCTCCGATGAATTTGTTCAAACGGTCGACAAAACGGTCGATGATTTAGTCAAAGCTTTTCTTGAAAGAGTCGAGTATTTTCAGGACCTTAGGAGAAAGCTCGACCAAAAAGATCAAGTGGAGCGTCTTAATTAGCTGGTAAAAATGTTAAATTTCCAGTATAATGAAGTTGGATTGAGAGGCTAAAGCTATCCGGTAAATTTTGATGTATTCTAGACTGATCCCACCTAAATTTTCTGTCTCCTTGTTTGAAGGTTGTATGTATTTTAGTGTGTGTCATGCTCGTTTTTCCACTTGTGTGAAGTCTAGTGGATCGTATTAACCCCTCAATAAATCAACAAGAAGGAAAAAACAATGAGCGATAAAAAGAAAATTTTTGTGGGCAATCTTCCATGGAAGGCTACGGAAGATGATTTAAGAAATCATTTCCAGGCTTACGGTGAAGTTTTGTCGGTTAAGATCGTAAACGATCAGTACACCGGAAGATCCAAAGGCTTCGGCTTTATTGAAATGGACTCCGGCGAGTCTGCCAACAAAGCCATTCAAGGATTGAACGAAAAGCCTTTCTTAGAAAGAAACTTAAGAGTTTCTTTGGCCCAAGAAAGATCTCCTCGTTAATTTATTTTAATACCCGGGGCAATCTGCCCCGGGGTTTTTACTTTTAAGTTCTCGCCGCGCTTAAAATTCCTTGAGCCGTTTCGTGAATCTTCTTTGCCCCGGGGCTTTTTTCATCCCGTTCAAAAACATTGCCTAAAACCCCCATAGTACTGTCCATTGGTGCTTCTTTGGCTGTAATAAAATCGGCAAGAAACGTTTGTTCAAAGAGGTCCTGATAAGATCCGGGTGTTTGGGTCTTCATAGTAAAGCCGATCGTTTCCCCACGTATTGCAATATCGATATCAGGCTCCTGAGCCTTATATTTGTTCGAGACTTCCTGCATGGGGTCACCCTTACTTCTTGGCATAAGCTTATAATTTCCCGAAGCGTCTTTAAATGAACCCTTATTAGCTCCTCTTGTGGTGAAAATAAGCGCGCCAATATCTCCCTCTTTTTCCAGAAAAACCCGAACTCTTAGGGGACTATTAAATCCCTCGTTCAGCATCATAGAGGAAATTGATCCGATAAGCGTTTTGATATTTCGATCAACTTTTGAAACTTCTTCATCAGAGGCCGTTTTACAACTCTCTACAAAAGCTTCAAGACGTTTGTGAGTTTCCTCTGTCGTCATGGGATGTGTGGTAGAAAAGCTTACTGTCATGGTGTCTCCTTTAAGGTTTTGAGTAGCCGGAGATCTCTTTCTCCATCGCGGCTTTGTTATTATGGATAAAATCTCTTACTTCCGCCATAGTGGGTCGATCTTTTGGATCGGGACGGGTAGTTTTCCAGCATAGCCATTTAAACGGCTCTTGGGTTTTATCGGGCTCGGGAAAATTTTTATTGTAGTTTTCGGCTGTTTTTTGACCTCTTAGGTGTGTAACCCGTCGAAGATAAACCATGGGATTTACAGTAAACTGTGAGTCATTCGCTTGAAGGGTGGGTATATTATCGCCCGAGCCTCTCGCTGCTTTTAAAAAAAATTGCATGCCTATGCCAAAGCTCCAAACATCGCCGGCTGTATCGTGCACACCCTGAGCGGCTTCGGGAGCCATAAATATGGGGGTTCCTTTTATATCTCCCTGGTTAACGTTTGAGCTAGCTTGGGTTACTGTACCAAAGTCTGTCGTCACGGCAGACCCGTCCGGCATGGCCAAAAAGTTTTGGGGTTTCACATCATTATGAGCTTTATTGTCCTGGTGAATTACCACGAGACCATGGGTTGCCGATTCAAAAAAATCGAGGGCTTGTCTGATATCGGAGCGAATCATCGTTCCTTCTAAGCCTTCAATATAGTCCATCAAGTTATTGTGATTTGCCGGACTTCGAATGACTTGACCCTGAGCATTCATAAGACCCGGGACTCTGAATCCGGAAGCGGGCTTGACAGCGGCGGGAGCGGAGCCGGGTATTTCATACACGGACATTGAGGATAAAAAGCCGGAGCGTCCGGCGTATTCTTTCTCTATCGCAAGCTCTCGATAGTACTCTTGAACCTCTTCTGCCTTATCACCGAGAATATCTTGTAGAATCGGAGGAAGCTCGGGCGGGGAAGCGGCGGGCGCTTTTGGTGCTTGAGGGACTTCTTGTCTTTTTGCATAATCGGCGAAATTAAACCCCTCGGCCTTATCTTTACCTTTACTTCCCGGCGGTTGAACCACGGTTCCCGACTGAACCATAGTACCCGATTGTACCACGGTTCCAGACTGAACGACGGTGCCTGACTGCACTACAGTGCCTGACTGCACTACAGTGCCGGATTGAACGAC
>JAGROB010000076.1:0-9770 GCA_020440465.1 Chlamydiia bacterium | reverse complement strand
ACGACAGTACCCGCAGGACTTTCTTCTCCCGGGGCGTGCTGGACGAAGGTTCCTAGCTGCTCATCACTGGGGCTGGAGGATAAGTCTGATTCGCTCTCCACTTGTTGAGGGGTGCTAAAGATAAGGTCAGAGTCCTCTACGGTGATATAAGTTTCGGTCTCAAAATCGCTTTGAGTGTACGTGGGTTCTAGCGTATTTGCATCTCTTGGACGTGCGTCCGCTAATGCTCGTCTTTGAGCGGAGGAGCGCATGGCAAAGTAATCCGAGGCAGCCCTGACTTCCTTAAACGTTCCTGCCCCCAAAAAGTGCTCATGAATTAAAACGGTTGCCCCTCCCTTTTCTCCTTTAAAACGGTTTATCACAAAACCGTTAACCATACTCTGTGGACTTGCCCCCGGAGGTTGGCTAAGAAGGCTATTTAAATTGCTTTCAAGGGCAATAACCATACTCTTAGGATATCCCGTAACTTCACATCTTTTTTGTAAGGAGCCGCAAGTGATGCTGGGGTCGACTCCCAACTTATAAAGCTGGGTATAGCGTATGACCATTTGAAGTTTGGCCTGCTGGGGGGAGACGCCTAGAAATGCCGCTTCATTTCGAACCAGGGTTTCAGTGATCCCTTTTTGATAACAAAAGTCATCGATACTAGAAAAGGAAACCGTATCAAAATTGGGAAGACCTTGAGTTTCCTAATTTTGGATATCTTTAAAGTCTTGAATAGCCTCTTTAGCCTGCTTTTCTAAAAGACTTATGGCTTCAAGCTCTTTTGCGCTTAGCATTTCAGGGGCTTGAGTGGCTATAATTTCGGCCTTTGGGGCTTGTCGGCCGGCTTTGTAGTCTCTTACCTTTTGTATTAAACGTGATAAAATTCCTCGTCCCGGAAGCCTTTGAAATCTTGCGGCTTTTTGAGCCTCAGGAGAGCGGGGAATTTCAGGCGCTTTGGGTATAGGCTCTCCCTGTAAAAGCAGGGGTTCCGAATCTTGAGCCGCATCCTTTTTGCCCGGGGGTTTGGGCATAGGGCGATCGGCTAAATTTTGAGGCAAAGCCGGCAACGGTTCGGTTTCTTGAGCTTTTGCTTTTTCGGGAAGGGGAGGTAATGGCTTGCCTGGAGGAGCTTTACCGGAAGAAATTTCCGCTTTAGACTCCGCTATGACAGATGAATTTGGTTGACTAACCCGAATCTCTCGCTCAAGCCGCTTAATTTTAAGGGCTACAACCGCAATTTGGCCGCCTATTTCCTGCTTCTTAGCTTGAGCTCTTTCTTTGGCTACTTGGGCAAGTTCCGGTCCTAAAAGCGTAACGGTGTGCTCATCGCTTAAGGATCTGTCGGTTTCTTCCAGCTTGGCAAAAGCTGCTTTAAGCTCTTCCAGTTGCCCTTTTAGCTCTGATATTTTTTTATCAATTTCGGATAGCTGAGGAGGTTGAGTTGATGCAACTTCCTGAGCACTAGATACTTCTGTTGTTCTTTCCGGCTGAGAGCCACGTCCTACCTGCATAATGGTTTATGCACGCAAGATTTGTACCAGTTTTTAAGCCATTAACCTAAAAAGGTGTTTAAGATGGCGCCGGCGCCTTGTTCCAAAAACGACTCGTCGGGCTCATCCGGCGGCTCTTCGCCGTTAGGAGTTTCCGCTTCGGTTGACCAGGGGAGCGGTTTTGTCGTAGGCTCCGGGACTGTATCGGTTAAAGAACCGGAGGCGATTTGAATAAGCGCACCAACTAAAATACCTTGAGGACCCGTTGCCATCGCGGCAAGACTGGAAAGCTTGGCGGCAATTTTGGTTTTGTCCAGCTTCGCGTTGTTTGTAGTTCCGCGAAGCGGTATGGCAAGCATGTAGCTTTTTGGCAAGGGAAGGGGCCCAAATGCCTTTGTAAGAGCTCTTCCGGTAAGCCCCACTTCCATCCGCACCTTGTCGGCGGGAAAGTCAATAGTCCCCCAGGTAGCAATTGGAGCCGTATCGGCCACAAGCATATCGACCCGATTCAAAGTAAGTTTTCCCTTTTCAATGGAGAAGTAAAGAGGAGTAAACCAGACGGAAAAGACCTTTTCAGGGGGGAGTCTTAAAAGCGACAAGACTTCGGCAAGCTTACCGTCTCTTGAAAAGTAAAGCTTTCCCATATCCAAAGAGGCCGATGGAAGGGACAAGGAAGCCATGGAAAGATCCGAAAGAGGCAGGTAAAACCCTTCCGGATTTATAGTGAGTTGAATCGGCTTATCCCCCCTGACAGCGGAGTTTAAAAGGGGTAAAATTTCATCCAGGAAGTACGTGCTGACTTCTTCCGAAACGATGATGGAAGCGGTTAAGGGTTTTGAAAGATAGGCGACTTCATTCTCGATTTTTCCTTCTGTGGATAGATCGATTCTTTCTCCTTTAAGATTTAGTGAAAAGGGCCCTTTCATTTTGATAATTTCAGCTTTCATATTTCCGGTCACGCTATAGCCGAAAAGGGCATAAAGAAGATTCGTCATCTGGCTTTCATGAGGCAAATATTCAGCCAGGGCTTCAGAAGGAAAGTTTTTAAGCTCCGTATTTATGTGTATCGTTCGATAAGGCTTAAAAACCTCTTCAAGATGGCCATAAAGGGATAAAGTGCCCCCTTTATACTTTTGGTTCATCTCGAAGGTTAAAGACTCTGTTTTGGGCTTAAGGTTCGCTTTTCCATAAAGCGTTCCGGCTTTCGATCCCAGCTTAAAGTTTAAGTTGAGTTGGTCGTTTCGATAGTTCCAGTCGGACGGAAGCAATTTGCCCTTATGTCCATTATAAGCTACAAGATCGGCTTGAAGGGTGCCGCTCAGCTGACTTTTTCTTCTGATGTCAGTAGTGGTAACTTTGCCGTTTTGAAGAAAGATGTCTTTGCCTTGGAAGTTTACTAGCGCATCTATCTTGCCGTTTCTCAAGCTTCCGGAGCCGCTAACATTCAAGAGAGCGCCTCTTTGCGATCCGGTAACATTTGTCTTAAATGAAAGCGCATCTTTGACATCAAAGTTTACCTCCAAGCTCCCGGTTTGGATAAATGCGGATTGAAAATTCACATTTTGAACGTTTAAAGATAAAGTCCCTAAGGGAGCGTTGTCCTCTAAGTTAATCTTTAAATTATCGGCGTTCAGCTTAAGTTCGAAGGGAGCGTCCAATGCGGGCAAAAGGGCAAGATCAAAGGTTTTTTCCAGCGCCCTAAGTTTGTCAGGGGTGACTTGATAGACCAACCCGGAGGGGGAGTCAAACAAAATTCGCTCGTTTGTCTTTTTCCCCTTCATAACGAAGTTCAACTCTGGAGCTTTAAACGATTGCTCGAATAGATCCCCCCTCAACTTCAAGGAGGTACTGAACGTCTTTCCCAAGAGTGTTTCGAAAAACCGGGGAGGGGTGTTGGCTTGAAGACGGCCGATTTGATCGATCAATAAGGTGGGCAGATTTTGAGCTTGAAACTCAAGATCGACCCCGTTATTTAAGGTCCCGTTCAGATTAAAGCTGCCGATAATGTCATTTTGGCGAGTAGAAGCCTCCGCCCGAACCGCTTTACCCCTTTGGTAGAAAAGTTGGCCCTTTTCAAGGTAAAGAGGGGACAGCGTCTCTCCAAGAGGCTGATTCGCTGCCTCGAAGGATAGCGCTTGCTCTAAGGTGCTTAAACCTTTAAGATCGGCAACTAAGGTAAGACTAAAGTTTTTTAACCCCCCTTCGGCAGTGGGAGAGGGAAATATAAGTCTCCAAAGGGGAGTCATAAGCTCCGCTTCTTCGGCCCGCAGCAACACTTTCCCCGAGGCGTCTTTGAGGCTTAAGTTTTTGGCGTAAGAGGGGCTGATCCAGGATAATGAGAGCTCATCGACCGATAGGGTTCCTGGGATACGGTGGTTTATAGCTTGTAACAGGCGCTCTTTTCCCATCTGAGTGGAAAGAGAGCGGGTTACCACAAATGCGCCGATAGCCAAAACAGAGACGGCGATCGTCAAAAATAGGAAAAAAGACTTAACAACTTTCATAGAATACTTATCATAACAATCCATTCAATGCTCTTCAATGAGGTTTTAAAAAAAACTCAAATATCTTAACATCAGTAGCTTTATGTTTTATTTTGAAGGAGACAAACAATGGCAAATCCGTTAGAGGGAGAGTTTCCCGGGACTTACCCCATACCGGAAAGGTGGTTTAGGCTGACGGAAGCCTACGCAACTGATCCGATACCCGTTCCCGAAAGATCTTGGTGCCCGCAGCTATCGATGCTGGTGGCGGCTATGCCCGACTCTGACCCCTATAAAGAGGAGTTAAGAAGAAGAGCTGCGGGATTTTCTGAGATACAACTGCCCTGTGGATTTGGGTCCGAAGCTTATAAGAGTTTTATGACGGCAGCGCTTAAAGTCAGCGACTTAGTCCAGATTTATGTCTTTAACATGTCCCTTTTCGAAATGGGGACTGAGGCTTTTGAAATAAGCTTTTTAAACTCCACCCCCGATGTCCAAAAATATGAGCTCGACGGTATGTTTTATGTATATCCCTATGGACAAAATCCTATATATCTTAAATTTTTTGAATCTAAAAACCCCCGGGTCAAAGAAAGTCTCGCTAGGCATAATTTAGGATTTCTCTTAACGTCATAAATATGACGTCCATTTCAGAGCAGCTTGAGTGGTGCAATAAGCAGTTAGACGTGCTTGCTTCTGTAAGAGAAGGGGAAAAGCTATCCGCCTACGGGGGGAATATTTACGCCTCCTGCGGCAATAATACGTCATATGTCGGTTGGGCCTATCAAGGGCTTGGCCGTTCGGTATCCTGTATGTTGGGAGGTGGGGCTTCAGCAGGCTGTGTCGCAAGCCATATCGAGCGGGTCGCAAGAGTGCTTGAGCAGCTGTTTCTTCAAATTTCCGAAAAACCTGATCCTGTGCTTCTTGCAACGGTTAAAGCGGTAAAGGATAATCGGGCTAATATTTTAAAAGCTTATGAGACCCAGGAGGAAAAAACGTCTTTGATTGCTGCCGCCTTGGATCTAATCGAGAAGCTCCTGGAACAAAAAAGGGAGGTAGATCCTGGATCCACCTCCCAAAGAAGTCCGGAAAACTGCTAAGAGTTAATTACCCTCTTGGTGCTGGGCAAGAACCTGTAGCACAGCCATTGCTTGCATTGTTGCAAGTATGTTTCCAGTAGTATTTAGGAACATATTTGCAGTGTTGTTCGCAGATGGTTTTTTTGCAAGTTCTTGTATCGTCTACATAGTAGTACTCTTTTTCGTTTTTGCAGATCGTTTCAGTATAGTACTGAGGAACATATCTGCAACGTTGTACTTCATAGTAACGTGGTACAGTTCTGCAGCATTTTTTCTTGCATGGGATGCACTCTTCTACGCAACGCTTAGTTGTGTAGTAGCAAGGCTCATATTTAACATACATGCAATAGCACTCACCTGTAGCTTGTTCGCCACAAGGTTGAGGTTGAGGGCAACATCCGCCGTTTCCGTTATTAGAACCGGCAAAAGCAGCTGAAGTTAATGTCAGGCCAAATAGAAAAGCGCCTAAAATTATTATTTTTTTCATATTTATACTCCTTGATTTGGTAAGACTACCGTAATTCCATACATGGTATTTTATTCGAATTATGACAAGTTATTTATTGTAAAGATTTCTTTATAAATTGTAAGTTATTAAAAGTAGGCAGTTAAGATTGATTTTTAAGGGTTGATAAGATATTATTTTTCCATGATGAATCTAACTTTTTGTCCGGGAAGACCCGTAAATCCAACCCCTTTGATCCCAATACCCCCCGGCGGAAGTGCTGCGGCAAAGACTGAAGCTTCCCCGACGCCGGTTTCCGGCGAAAAGCGCGCCTATAGTCTACTTGGAACCGAAGAAGTCTTAAGTGAATCTGACAGCGAAAACGACTCCTACACGAAGTCCCAATCGGAAAAACCCAATTGCAGTACCTCATTTCTTCGCGAAGAAAGACGCTATTTTCCACCAGCAGAGAATCAAAGGTTTACCCATGTTGATTGTCGTTACTTTAAAAAAGTGTCAGGAGAAAGGGGCTTAGTCGCACACGCAGATGACGTCGAGGCGAGAAATAGTCCCGAGATGGTTCGTAATAAAATAGATAGGATTGTAGCCGAATGTTTGTATGGGCGAAAAGCTTGCGACCCCAATTTTTCCCCGGCAAGGTCTGCAAAGACAAGTTCCTGCTACTCAAATCGTCTTCAAACCTTTCAGCCACTTATGGATCGTTTTAAGCGACATCTTAATAAAGATGATTTTGAGGCGGTACAAAGTATTATAGAAAAGGCTAAAACCAAAAATCTTAATGCTTATGACAGAGCCGTAATCAATTGTTTGTATGCCGAACTTCCCATAATTTCGGGACACGAATTTTCCTGGGACGATTAATTTAGTTTCTGAGTCAAGCAGCAATCTAAAAGAGTCTCGCTTCTTGCAGTGACACCCTTCATCAATTCACAAAATATTTTTGAAAAAATGTGCGTTATGTCTAATATGGATTTTTTTAAGTCCAACCAGGAGATATTGCATGTTGAAAAAATTCGCTACGGCAGCTGTAATGGCAGGACTAAGCGCCGGCGTACTCTGTGCCGACATTGATTTATGCGATGGACAGTTTAAAATTACGGGGGAGTACCTCTACTTAAAACCCAACGTCGATAACACTTACTTTGTAAATATTCCACCTGTAGGCGGTTCAGGGGATTTCCCGATCGGCGACAGAATCAATAATGAATTTGGCTACGATTCGGGCTATCGGGTAGAAGGAGCCTACATTTTCGGCTGTGGTAACAAGGCCTTATCAGCAAGTTTTGCCGCGATTGACGCTAAAACCTCAAAGTATGTTGAGGGGAGTGGTTTATCGGCAACGCAGTCTTACGCCCAATTCGACGATAACGACTTTACCGACTACGATGGTTCAGCCGACTCTCGCCAAAATTTTGACGCGAGATGGGGAGATATTTCTTTCACTCAAAACATTTTCTGCGGACCTTGCTTGAATATTGCTGTGAGAGTGGGTGCTCAGGCTGCAAGACTTAAGTTTCAGCAAAAGGTGACGTACCTCTCTTCCGTTTATGAAGGCGACTTACGCTTTAAAACCCGTACAAATGGCGTAGGGCCGCTTCTTGGTTTTGATATCTACTATCCGATAAAATCAAATTGCCTTTGTGACGGCACACTCGGCTTAGTTTTTAAAGGGTCCGGCGCGCTTTTGGTTTCCCGTTCATACAACGATACTTATTTCGTAAGACGTCAGTTGAGCAACAATGATTTATCACTTAGGGTCGATACCAAAAACAAAAAAGAAAGTCGCGTTGTTCCTGCTCTTCAGGGAAGAATCGGACTGAAATACGACTTCAATGTGGCTTGTATAAACACCGGCCTGGAAATTGGATATGACTTCTCAACGTATTTAAGAGCTATTCAGAGAACCGCGTATCCTAACAACTACACAGATAAAGCCTCTTATAACTACTATGACGATGTAGATCTTCAGGGACTCTATGTTGCGGCATCCGTAACGTTTTAAAAGGTGAAGATAAATGTTGTTTAGAAATAAATTTTCATCGGTTATGGTAAATTCTTTAATTGAAATGAGGAGATGCAAGATGCACAAACATTGGATCAGTTGGATGATAGCGATTACGGGAAGCGTGGGAAGTCTTAGTGCAGACAATTGCTTTTCCGACTGCGCAAACAATTTTGAGTTTACAGGAGAGTATCTTCATTTTAAGCCCTCCTTGGACGATAACTACTTCGTAATCAAAGCAAGCAACCCGGAGGAGCAGTTTAACAACGGTTCCAGAAAAACAGCGAACTTTGGATATCATGGGGGGTTTAGGTTAGGTCTGGCTTACAACGTTCCTTGCTCGCCCAGAAAAATTTCAGCTTGGTATACGCAACTTAAATGCTCTGCCGGCAATTCGATCGAGGGAACGGGTCTATCAGCGACAGCAGGACCTGCCGTGCTTGACGGCTCAACCTTCTTTGGTAATGAAAACTTCTTCAATAATTACGAAGGCTCCGCAAAAGTCCACATTAAAAACAGTTATCAAAGAGGGGATGTGCTCATCTCCCAATCCGTTTATGATTGCGAAGGACTCAGATTCGATATTCTAGCCGGTGTCGAGATGGCAAAGGTTAAGAATCGCCGTGATTTCGAATACAGAAATGAAGGGGATGACACCCCGCTTCAGCGTTACGGTATTTATACGGATATTTCCAGAACCTCGGGTGTCGGTCCACAGGTTGGATTGGAGTTAACTTATGATCTGATGAAAGGCAACTGCGATCTTTCAGGCGATTTGACCTTAAAAGTGCGCGCATCAGGAAGTCTTTTGGCATCAAGTTCTGAAAATATCGAAAGATCTTACTCAATCCCCATTCTTGATAGTACAGAGGACGATCAGTTTTACTTAAATTTTTCAAACGAACGTACCTGGCGGGCTGTGACTGCCCTTCATGGTAGAGTAGGTTTGAATTATGCGATAAATTGCGGCTGTTTGAACGGAAACTTTGAGATTGGCTACGAAGTGAGCAACTATCTTAGAATGATTTACTGGACAAGTTTTCCCGATGTGGATGACAGCGATGATATTGAAGTCTCTTCGCTTTCCTCAAATCGTTACTCAAGCTTTGGATTGCAGGGGCTATATCTTTCGATGACGCTCGATTTTTAAGACGGGCTTGTCAATTAGAAATTAGGGCGCCAGGCTATTTCTGGCGCCTTTTTTGTGCCTTCATGAAAAAAAAGCAATTAAATATTTTGAAAAATCCATAAAATGTCTAATATGGAATTTTTTAAAGTCCCAACCAGGAGTTGATGCATGTTGAAAAATCTAAGCCGCCTGGCTTTATTGACAGGGGTTTGCACCGGGGCACTGATAACTAACGGAAGTTTATCTGGAGGACAGTTTAGCCTTACCGGGGAATATCTTAACTTAAAACCTACCGTTGATGATACGAATTTTGTTATTGATAATGATGGGGGGTTTGTTTCGAATTTTGCTCCTTATCCCTTGATTGCAGGAGAGCGGCGAAATAATGACTTTGGATACAACCCGGGGTATCGTTTAAAAGCGGCTTATGATCTTTGTGAATGCGATGCCAGCCTTTCTGCAAGCTACTCCTATCTTAAAGCAACGACTTCAAAAGAAGTTTTCTCGACGGTACTCAGCCCATCGATAGGTCAGCCGTTATTCGTACAAGATTTTTATGCTTTCGAGGGGGTAGCCACCTCTCACAATATGGCCCGTTACAGAAGCGCCGACGCACTTTATAATCAGTTGGTATATTCTGATTGTGGTCTTCACGTTGGGGTCTTTTTGGGGGTAGAAGCCACTGAGATCAAATTTCGCCAAAAAGCCGAGTACTTGACCGATGAAGATGATGTCGGCACCGTAATTTATCGCTGCAAAACAGAGGGAATTGGCCCTAAGTTAGGGTTCAATTTGTACTATCCTATCTTTAGTCTCGATTGTTGTTATCTACCCGGAGAGTTTGGTTTAAATGTAAGAGGATCGGGATCGCTTCTTTATTCCAGAACTAAAACACGTGCATTTAACGATGCGGTAAATGATACGGAAGAGACTGCAACGCTTTATATGGATGTCAACAACGAAAAAACAAGACGATTTATTCCGGTTTTACATTCCAGAATTGGCATATCATATGACTTTGAGCTGGGTTGTAGAGCGGCTATGATTGAAGTCGGATATGAGTTCACAAGCTATTTGAGGGCTATTTCAAGAACACAATACCCTGACTATTTCGGTGCTAGCTACTCATACCAAGT
>JAGROB010000075.1 GCA_020440465.1 Chlamydiia bacterium | reverse complement strand
CACTAAAACGCAAAAGGCGGCTGACGCCGTCAAAAGAATAATGACGGCGTCAGCCGCCTTTTGCGTTTTAGTGTTTTTGTGTTTTTTGCGTTGAAAATTTTATACGAGACTAATAACAAAAATTATGCTTGGAAATTATCGAAACAAAAAGAAGTACCTTTGGCTTTAACTCGGTATTGCTTGACGTCGGAAGGGAACCTGATCTCCCCCTCCCCTGCCTGGTAGGGCGTAAAGATGACTCTTCGTAAAAAGTGCTTCGTCCATTCGATGGAAATTTTACCCGATGGGAGGGGTAAATCAATAAGACGACCACAATGAAAATCCGATGGCAGATGGGGAAGGACGTGTATCACTCCCGCCTCTTCTTTGACGATCATTCGCTCAATTGCTTTCGCACCCTCGGTCAAGATCAAAAAGGGATCTTCATCGGGCAAGATCGGCGGTTTATCAAACCCGTGATGCTCTTCATCCTTCGAACGGGGAACAAAAAACGGGGTCATCCCGGCAAGGTAAAGCTTTAAAAAGCGGTCGCAAAGAGCATTTCGATCGGTTTCATGGATAAGGTCGTAAAGAAGCGAGCCGGGCTTCGGCTCCCCTTTCGAGGGATAGTAGGTCGAAAGCTTCCACCAGATAGGAAGAATTTCGGAAAGATCTTGCCTTGAGCGGATTTTATCGACATCTTGCTGCTTGTGATTTCCAAAAGAAAGTCTTTCGGGACGATACGGCTTTTCCAAATCCTGAAACAGGGTCTCTCTTCCCGGCTCTTTGAAAATGAGTTTACCGGTAAGCGTCTTAACCTCCGAAAAAACGGGAAAGGCTTGGAGGACTGCTTCTTGACCGGGCACAAGGCAAAAAGCTCCCGGCTTATGGCTAAAGGGTCTAAATCTAGTCGCTACTTTTATCTGCATCTTCCCAAGAGTCCTTTTGGCGTGTTTTCGTAAAGCTCAACTTCCACAATATCGTTCGGCAAGGCCTCTATCCCCTGCAAAATAACCGGCAAGAAGTTATCGGTGTGGCCTTGGTTACCATTTTCAATCAGCACTTTCATGACTCTTCCAACGTAAGCTTCCCTTAGCTCGTAAGCGACCTCTTCGGCAAGCTGAAGCATCTTCGCTTTTCTTTCTTTGATGATGGCATGGGGGACCTTGTCGTGAAATAAAGCGGCTTTTGTCCGTTTTCTTTCGCTGTAAGGAAACATGTGGACTTTGGAAAACTTCACTTCTCTCATCATCTCAAGCGATTCTTCAAAATCGCGCTCGCTTTCCCCGGGAAAGCCCACGATAATATCGGTCGTAAAGGTAAAGTCTGGGCACGCTCCTTTCAAACGGTCGATTGTCGATAAGAACATCTGGCGGGTATACTTTCGATTCATCCGCTTTAAGACATGGTTTGAGCCCGACTGAAGCACCACGTGCATGGAGGGGGATGTCTTTTTGCCGTTGATAACGGCATCGAGCAAATTATCGTCTACTTCATCGGGGTCGATGGAAGAAATTCTTAGCCTTTCAAGCCCCTCTAGCTCATCTAACGCCCGCACAAGTCCCGCCAGATTATCGTCACCGCCGCCGTCGTAATCGCCGATATTGATCCCCGTAATGACAATCTCTTTGTAGCCGTTGTGGATTAACCCCTTCGCCTCTTCCAAAATCTCCTTTTGGGTGCGGGAGCGAGACCTTCCCCGAACATAGGGGATAATGCAGTAGCTGCAAAAGGAGTTGCAGCCGTCTTGCACTTTTAAAAAGGCTCTTGTGTGGGCTTCAAAACGCTCAATCTTAAATTCGGGAATTTCTTCCACTTCGGGAAGGGCGATTTGAAGCAGGCTCTCTTTTTGCTTATTACGAACGACCTCTATCCGGGGGTCGATCGCCAAAATCTCGTCGGGTTTACCGTCGGCATAGCAGCCCGTCACCATCACTTTGGCTTTCGGGTTATTTCTTAAAACGTCTCTGATTTGATGGCGCGACGAGCTGTCGGCCGACTCCGTTACGGTGCAGGTATTCACAACGCAAATATCGGCGTCTTCTCCTTCCGTATACCCCAGCTTTTTCAGCTGATCGACATACCCCTGGGATTCGTACTGATTCGTCCGGCAACCCAATGTCACCACTTTAAACGTTTTAGCTGCCACCTGACTCCTTTTGTATTGCTTCGGCCAAAGCATCAATGAGCTTTAAAATTATATCCTCGTGATAATTAGCCGTGACTTCTTCGTAAATACTCTTGCAAAAATACCTGAAGTAAAACTTTAACGGCCAACGGACAAGAAGGTGATAAGGAATATACAAAATTCCGATTAATAAGGGAATCAAGACAACGTCGACTAAGAAAGTATAGCCTTTGTCGCACACTTCTTTGACCCAATCGAACAAATTTTCCATGAAGGTGGGGTCGGCACCCTCCTCTTTTTCGCCCACCACGAAATCGCGGATGATTTCGAACCCTCTTTTTGCGTATCCTTCGATCAATTCCTTTTCACGAATAAAGCGACTTTTTCCGATTGACTCCACACCCGACATTAAGGCTTCGGATCCAACTTTTTTAATCTGGCGAATAAGCTCTTTTTCATTTTGCGGCTTGGTAGTAAAATTAATCTGCTCCGTCGAGGACTTGTCAAAACGGATATTTTTCCCCTCCTGTTTGACTATACCCGGAACCATCTTCGGTAAAACCACTTCAAACATTTGGTTCATGCGAAGAAAAATATCTTCACCCGCAAGTAAGTCCACAAGCTGTTCCCCAGTTGCGTTTTTAAGGACTTGAAGCTCTAATATCGGCGCCCATGGGTGGTTCGGCAACTTTGCGACAAGATTGTGAAGAATTCCGGCTAAACGTCCCTTTAAATCACGGTCAATCACTCTGGGCGGAGTCGGTTTCGGCGCATCCGTTGGGGTAAGACGCTTCGAGGCTTCTTTTATCGCGCTATACCCCTCCAGCAAAAATACGCCCCGATTTTCCATAATGGACTGCTCAATAGCTAAAAGGGTGTTTGCCGCGACAAGCCGTGTCAATACCTCGTGAAGCGTATCGGCCATGGGTGCCGGGAAAGGGCCGTGGGAAAAATCCATTCCCAGGGCGTTTAAAACGCCGTCAGCCAGTAGTTGGAAATGCGCGCGCCGGCGATTATCCATCAGCTCTTGAGTGTTATCGGCAACATGGGGCAGGCCCGGGCTTAAAAGGCCCCTTGCAGTAAGCTCGTTTATTAAATGGTTTCGGGGAAGGTGATGAGCTCTTTCTTCTCTATATCTTTCTTTGAGTGCTTGGATGGCATTGTAATAGTTATCCACCATCGGGATTACTTTCTCCAAGAACTCTAAGAACAAAGGTCTATCTTTTTCTAGGGAGCGCATCTTCGTAAAGACCTCAGCAAACAGCTTCAGAATATACGCTTCGGCAAACTCCCCGGCAAATTCCGACAGTTGATAGGATGGGCTTCTTGCGCCGGAGGAAACAGAGGTATATTCAGAGGAAAATGCTTCAAGGGTCGACTGAATCAAGGCTAAAGCTTCATCGGAAAGATCAATATGCATCTCTTGCCGGACCCAAACTTTCACGCTGTCGGCAATGGTCTTTTTCTCCTCTTTGAGCATGTGAGGGATAAACTCTTTCACCCAGATGCGTCCAATCACGGAGGCAAAGACCACCGCGTGGTTTGAGCGGGTCGCTTCAATGATGGCAGCTTTCGAAGCCTCAACACTAAGGATATAGCGAAACACTTCCCCATTCCACTGGGCAAAACAGCCGGCTAAAAGATTTTCCAGCTTCTCTAAAGCCGCTTGCTTTTCTTCATCGGGTACGGGTAAAAGCGCTTCGGGATTGGGGTAAGCGTAGCGGATGAGCGCCTGAACCAAGGGAATCCAAGCCGATTTTTCGTGTGCCCGAGCTCTTTCGGGGGCATGATTTTTAAAAAGTAGTATGACCTCATTCAGCGCCTCTTTCATCAGGTTTTCATTCGAAACCCCGCGTGTCTTAAGCCGTGTGACCACATTTTTAAGGCCGATAAACAAAAGCTCTTCCACTTTGGCCTCTAAGTGGGGCTTAATCTCCTGAAACTTTGGGTGGGTAAAAATGCCCGAAAGATAAGGCACGGGAGAGTCATTGGACTTCAAATAATCGATGGTTTTTTTTACGATCCAGACGGAAGCCTGGTGGACTAGTGACTCTATTAGCTGCATCTTAGGGTAAAATTCCGCTTCTCTAGCAGATCTGTCACGAAACTCTCCGGAAGCGAGTACGCTTTCAATGGGCACCCCCTCTAAGCCGCTTCCGACAAGGGCGGTTTTAATCTCTTTCTTTATCGCATCAATACTCTTCGGTTTCGCAAGATCAAGGTAGGTCTTGAGCTTTGAAGCGTAACTTACGGCTAACGGAGCTAAAGCGGGATGGATGACAGAGCTTGCTTTTAAGAGCATGGGGTTTACTCCTCCATCTCCAAATCCGGTAAGCCCTTCAACAAAAAGACGGGTAAATAAAGGAAGCACCTCCGCCCCAATATCGATTCTGTGTGTCGATCGTGCCATAAAGTGCTCCAAGACTCCTTGGACCAATGGCTTCGTAAAGACTTCCGGATACTTTTTCCCATCCGAAAAGATCATCGAATGAATATGATCTTTCGCTTTATTCAAAGAAGGGTTTTCAACTCCCCGGTAAGGATTATTGGCTAAAAGCTCAAGATCCACATTTGATTGCTCAATGAGGCCGGAAACCAGTTCTTGATGTCTCGCTAAAAATCCGGGAAGGATTTGTCTTATAATCAGATGCCGTTTGGGAACCCATAACGGCATCTCCTCACAAAGTAAATTAGATATCTGAATCCACGCTTCAGGGTTCTTGCGATCCCTTTCATTGGGAAGTTGTCGTCTTATCATCATAATTTTGCGGATTAAGATCGACTCAATGGGATTTACACCCTCTACGTAATGCTCTTTCAAAAGACCTTCGACCCATGAAAATGCCAAAACCTTGGGAGCGTTTGATAAGGAGTCTATTAAGGCATCGATTCCCGTAACCTGTATTGCAAGTCCATCTAAAAGAGGAACGGGTTCATGAAAACGTGCTTTCTGAGACTTAAGTTGATCCGAAATCATCCAGTGGACTGTGATCATAAAACCGCTAACTTCAGCATTATAACCTGGACAAACTTTTTGAAGACTCGCCTCCAAATTTTCAGGATTAAATTGCTCGTGAATCTCTAAAATTTGATAGAGCGTTTGACCCAAGCTTTTATGAAACTCAAACTTAGGGTGGGTTAAGGCGGGTAAAAACCGGGATAAAACGGTTTTAAATGCCGCTTCTAGCGGCTCCGAACCCTTAGAGGGGTGTTCTTGACACTCTTTAAGGCCCCAATTCAGCTCGTCGATGGTAAATTGCGCCATCTTTTCGAAAAAGGCTTGTGGCGTGTCCGGTGGAGTTTCGATATCCCGGGAGAAGTTTTTGAATACATGGAGGATCACTTGTTTTAAAAGGGCTTTTCCTAAGCGGTCGGCGATAAAAGATCCCCAGGGTGCCGGAAGAAACCCTTTAACTTTTTCGTAGTGCTTTTCGATGAGCTGATCTAAAATTGCATCGACCTGACCCCGAATCGGCCATCTATCAAAGGGGGCATCTTTTTGAGACCCCTCCAACTTTAGCACCTCAAACCAGGGGGTCATTTCAAGATCAAAACGGGGAGCCAGCTTTTCTGTTAAATAGCTAGTGATCCCCTCTCGAAGACCTTTCGGAATTCTGGGTTCTTTATTAAGATCGCCAAATAAAAACCCGATAAGAGGTCGGTAATCAGGGAGTGCTTTTTTGGGAATCACGCCCTGTAGCTGGTTAAGAAAATCTGAAAATGAACTTACAGGGTGTTGTTTTTGCAGCTCATTAATTTTACGCACTATCAATCGGCTAATAGGCCCATCTATTTCATAAAAACGGCGCTGCTGAGAGCTTATATACTCAACTAACTTTGCTTTTGTCGAGCTGTCGGCTTTTTCAGGTGCGATTTTATCGACGATCTTCCCTAATTGTCTTGTCTCAAAAAGTTGAGGCAGAAGATGGCGATACGCATTTAAAACGGCAGACTCTATCTCATCCCCATAGCCCGTTTCATGAGAAAAAGGGGTGGAACATTCTTTTGCGACATAAATTTCAAACAAAAATCGGGCAAGATATCCGGAAAAGTACCCCTTTGTTTCCGGAAAAGCCCTTTGGACTATTTGAGAGGCAACGGGATGAAAATGACGCTCTTCGGGAAAGACCCCTTCCACTTTGCACTGCTCTTCAACTTGTTTAAAGGATTGGCAGATCATGCCATCGTAGTACTGTATAATCTGAACTATCAAATCTCCCGTTGAGATCGGCTTCTCTTCTTTTAGTCCCATATTTCTTGCCGAGCTGGCCATTAAATGAAGCAAAAGAACTCGTCTCAAATCTCTTGGAAGCCAATCCGGCATAAGAGCTATTAAAAAATCGACCCACTCAAAAACTTCTTCTGAACCCGTGAGCTTTTTCAGATACTCGTCATCCCCTTTGGCGATCCGACTCACCATCGGGGCCGCAACGTAGTTAACAGCGCCCTGCTTCACTCCGCCCAAAACGTAATCAACGCCCATAGAAAGAAGGCTGCCGACCGTTCTAAAGGCTTGATATTCCGGAGGGCTTGGCGGCTGGGCTAAAGCTTCCTGAGCCACGGAGCTGGTTCGAGCCAATTCAGAACTTGGAGGGGGCGAGCTTGGGGGCATGTCTGAAGAGCGGAGTAAGCCGGGTGGCATTCCACGGCTGTTTGATGCGCCGGAGCTTAAGCTTGATTGTGGTTCCATAATTCTCTTGATTAATCGGTATATATTATCAAAGTGACACTATAACTTCAAAAGATTAAGAATAATTAAAGGAAGTAAATTCAATTATTTTTCACCACAAAGACACAAAGA
>JAGROB010000074.1:10555-10716 GCA_020440465.1 Chlamydiia bacterium | reverse complement strand
ACCGCCGCTTTATGGGCTCCCCCCTCTTTTTTCAAAGAAACGGCGGGATGGGCTGTCGGGATCTTCGCTTTAGCCTCTTCAAAATACCCGGTATGAAGCCTTTCTCCCGCAACACTCGCAACTTTTAATGTAATTTCTGACTCCCCCGAACCCGGCAAGCA
>JAGROB010000074.1:1777-10457 GCA_020440465.1 Chlamydiia bacterium | reverse complement strand
ATTAAGACGGCTTTATCGCTATAGCCGTTGGCCTCTAGGGGGCCTACACTGAATTTGGTCGGAAGGGGCCAGTAAAGCGCCGTCACTTCAAACCCTTCGGGAAGGATCCACTCTACTTTTGGCGGCATTCCGGCATCACCCGGATTCTTCCAGTAAGCGTGCCACCCTTTTTCCATCGAAAAGTCAAGCGCGACTAAAAACGGCTCTCCCGCTTTTACGGTTTCAACTTCAGATTTCAAAGAAAAATTTACAGGATCTGCGAAAAGAGAGGAAGCGATTAACAGCGTTCCTAAAAGAAGGGTCTTGACTTTTACAAAATTCATGTTTTAACTCATTGTTACTGTTTAAGGTCAACAAGGTCTCGCCAATGATACACCATTTTCTTTTAATTAGCAATCCATTTATTGACTCTTACTTGCAATCAGACATATTAGGTAAACTAATATTCATCGCATTAATTACTTCTTCTATACTAAGCTGGGTGATTCTAATTCAAAAAGTTCAAACATGTAGAGAAGCTCAAAAAAACTCTTTACAATTTCGAAATACTTTTCAATCTCAACGTCATAATCCGCTAAATTTAGAACCCCAAAAACTGAAAAGCCCCTTCGAGGCGCTCTATCAGGTTCTGAAGCGCTACACGCTTGAGATCTTAAACAAAAACTCCCGTTTTCATCAAAAAGATGAACAAACCGCTCCCTCTTTATCGGAAGCCGACCTCGATTTTGTGCAGGCACAGCTGATGACGGGCATTTCCAATCAAATCAAGCAGCTTGAAAAAAATTTGTTTATTCTTTCGACCGTTGTGACACTTGCACCCTTTTTGGGACTTTTAGGAACGGTGTGGGGAATTTTGACCACGTTTTCAGAAATGCAGAATTTAAGCTCCCTGGGACAATCGGCGATTTTATCGGGGCTATCGCTTGCACTTGCCACCACGGTTTTGGGCCTGATCACTGCGATACCGGCTTTGATCGGCTATAACTATTTAAAAAATTTAATACGCGATTTTCAGACCGATATGGAAAGCTACTCGAATGAGATGCTCGCCTCCGTTGAAATCCAATATCGAAGAGTAGACAAAGGGTAAGATGGGCCGGGTTTTTTCCTTTAAACGAAACGAGTCGATAGAGGAGCCGCAGATTAACTTAACGGCTTTGATCGACATCGTGTTCGTGGTTTTGATTATTTTTATTTTAATCGCTCCCTTGCTGGAATTGGACAGGGTTCAACTGGCCGACGCGCCCAAGCTTAATCAACCGACATCGGTCACGGAAGCGAGTCCCATTACCCTTCAGGTGCAGCGGGATAACACGATATGGCTTAACGCCCAGCCGACACGTATTGAAGCACTTAAAGATCGCCTTTTGGATTTGAGAAAGAGTTTTCCGAGTGTTCGCCCCCAGCTGTTTCACGATAAAAAAGCGGAGTTCGGCACGTATCAAAGCGTTAAAAACGCTTTGGAAGAAGCGGGCTTTGCCGAAGTTGACATTGTTCTAAACCCCTCTTAGGACAATCATGGAAGGCGAAATCCCGTTAAAAAAGCTGATTCCTTTAGTGATTGCGGGACATATCTTAGCCGGAGGGGTTTTGTGTTTGACGGGCTCTTTTTCTCCTGAACTTCCCCCCAAGCCCCCGACGCTTCTGGTGAAGACCGTCAAGCTTACCCCCAAGAAAAGTGCGCCCCAAAAAATCATCGCCGAAGCGCCTCCGCCGCCGCCTCAACCAAAAAAAGAGAAGAAGGTCGAGGAGAAACCCAAGGATACACCGAAAGAGAAGCCCAAAAGCATACCCAAAAATATACCCAAAACTCCCCCGAAAGAGCCTCCTAAAAAGCCAAGCGCCAACGATAAAAAAAAACAGGAGCTTTTAGCTAAGGCCAAAGAAAGTTTGAACAAGCCGACAGATAAAAAAGAGGAGCTGAAAGTGCCGGAGATCGCACTGCCGCAAGAAGAGGGGCTATCGACCGAGCAAAGAAGCTACCGCGATGAGCTGGTGGGCAGGCTAAAATTGCTTTTGAAATTGCCTGAATATGGGCTTGTGAAGCTTAGGTTGACTATCGGCAGCGGCGGAGAGGTGGCTAAAGTTGAAATTCTGTCAGCCACCAGTCAAAAAAACCGAAAACATATCGAATCTACCCTTCCCACATTGACATTTCCCGCCCCCGGCAAAAACGGGGATAAGTCGGGGAAGATCTCTTTTCTCCTGACCCTCTCCAGCGATTAAAAATAACAGGATGGGCAAGATCGCATACCCTTTTACCTATATTTTTAACTACAAATAAAATAGTTAGTATAATATAATTATCTGCATGCATAATACTGATTATTTAATTTCTCGATATAATCATGAAGAAGCACCCCTAAGACTCGCTTTGGTGTTTTCCCCCCTTTCCAATAGGGAAATCACTCAAAAGGGTGAAAAGTCGATGAATGAAAGAATTCGATGCTTTACCTTAAATCTTTTCGAGAAACTCCTTTTAGAAAAAAAATTTCCTGTTTTTAAAAACCCTCTCTTAAAGAGGCTATCTCACGAGGCCCAACTCCTATCCAAGATTGACCTGAAATCCCACAACGGCGATTTAACCGATCCCGAAACCCTCCTGGCTCTTTGCCGCTACCGTTATCTCGAAGGCAAGTATCACCATGTCATTTTAATGGGAAGAAGAATAGTAGGCTCCCCTAACCCCGAGGCGGAATTAATCGCTTTTACTTTTCTTTTAGGTCAGGGGGAGTTTGAGAAGGCTTTTACTTATTTAAAGTATGTCGATACCTTTGAAAGTCTTAAAATGTTCAAAATGCTTCTAACAACCCTTTTAAATCAGGGAGAGGAAGCCAAAGCCATTGAGTGGTACTTCAAAGGAGCAGCGTACGGCCTTACGATCACGGGATTCTTAGAGCTTTACTTAAAGACCTTAGAAAACGGTGATAAGTTTTTAGCCTCCGGTGTACCCAGCTTTATTTCCATTATAAAAGACAGAAGCTCTGAAAGCGATCCCCAAGACCTTAACGAGGGACTCTTGGAAACGGTCAAGACGCTTTTCCAAAAGAGATGCTTTGAGGAAGCTAATCGGGTTGCTGAAATGATTGAAGAGGACTTTTGCTTCTTGCAGGCAGTCGCCCTCTTAAACACACACTCTTCCAACGAATTCGATTGGAAAAAAAGGGCACACGACCCCGCCCTTAATCTATTGGAAGACCCCGTGGATTTGGCGGATTCCCTCTGGGAGAATCTGGATGAAGGGAGCGAGCGTCAAGACACCTTTGAGCTGATGAAATTCTTGACCCAAGTCGTTCCCGACGAGTCAAGAGGCACGCTTGATTATGCCTTTTGTGAAGTCATCAGGCGCTTAGCGAAGCAAAAGGACCCCTTTTCCGAAAACGTTTTCCCCCTGGTTTTTCGTCCCCTTTCCATGGTGAACGCAGCAGGGCTGATCCACACAATCTACAAAGAAAACCCCGGAAAACTTACCACAAGAAAACTTACCGAATGGGAGCTGGTAATCCGATCGATATTAATCTCGCTTCCTCAAGATAGCGAAAAGTTGTCTGATATGATGTTTTACGACATCTTTCACAGCGAATTTTGGGAGGGGGTTTTGAGCCTCCCCAAGGTTCTTTACGTTTTTGGCACCGAAAAAGAGCGGCTTTTTTGCGATTTGGCTTTAGCCAAAACCTTGAAGCGTCTACTGGATAAAAACGATTGGGAGCCAGCGGAAGAGTTCGTAAAACTTTTTTCCCGCGCCCTGTGGTCCGTCTGGGCATGTAAAAAGCTAAGCGACTACTTTCATAAAATCCCCGGAGAAGAAAGAAAGTCCATTGAATGGTTTGTCCGGCAGATCTACCATCAAAAATTCCGTAACGGCCTGATCCTCCCCGTAGCGTCAAAACTTCCCCCTACACGCCCCGCGAGAGAGCCCACCGACGAGGAGCTCTTCCGAAAGCCCCCTTCCCGATAAAAGCGTTTAAAAGCTTTTCGATTAAGTATAATTTCGTTGCATGCATCGGCTAGGGATGCATGCCATGTCATAAGTCGTGCATGGTCCTGCATATCAAAGTAATTATCTATCATGAATAACCCATATTGGCCTACCAAGGCAACGAAAGTTGCATAATAGTTGTAGGGCTTTGGAAATACTCCTGATATTAACGTAGTGAAAACTCCTTTCATGATTTCCCTGTCGCTTGGATTCGGCAAATACCAACACAAGTCTTTTAGCTTGTCTTGATGATACAAGAACTTCTCAGTGTGGCAGTTTCTTGAGGCCACCAACTGATCAAACGGAAGTGTTTTCAATAGATCTTTGCATTTCTTCGAAGCAAAACCCTCATCTGTTATTTGCCATGACTCAACTCCGGGCGGGACATATTTCATATCACGTCCGGGAATAGGGCTGTTAGTCCGAAAGTCTTGAATTCGAATCATATCCTCTTGATTTCAAGAGATTTGAGTTTCTATACAAGGTGAACCATATGAATGATGAAATCCATCTTCTGCATAGACTTTAGAAGTAGCTATGGCTCCAATCGCAATTAAGAGCATTAAAATGTAGTCGAAAAAAGGGCGGTTTTTTTTCCTACTTTTTCAATAAGAAAAAGCCAAAACACCCAAAACATTGAAATCAAAACACTCTTCATTGCACTCTTCCTAGATTTTTTTGTTGAGCATGCTAAGTTTAATCAACTTAAAAAACAAGATGTTATACAGCACTGTGGCTGAATAAATCGAGTTTAAGTTAAGATCCCGGCATGATGGGACGACTTTGGGTTATTTTTTGTGTGGTTTTGGGAGTGGTATCGGCGGAGGAGTCGATCTGGGTGGAGCTGGAGACGGAGTCGCCCTTGCTTCCGCTTTACATGCTCCCGATGAGCGATCAGGGCGCGGGACTTGATGCCAAGTATCTTAAAGAGCTCGAAGGGGTTTTAAGATACGATCTTAAGTATAACGGCATGACCCGCCTTTTACCCGACGATAAAAAAGTGACGGAGGCTTTGAAAAAAGTCTCCTTCGAGGATGTGGGCAAGGCGGAAGTGCTAAAAAAATCGAACGCCTATTATATCGTCAAAGCACGGGTTAAGGATAAAAAGCTCGGGGTCAGGCTGATCACCGTCAATAATCAGTCGGTTAAAGCGATCGACGGCATCTTGCTAACGGGAAATTTAAGTAAAGATCGACGGCAAATCCATAGGGTCGCCGACACGCTTTATAAAGAGCTTTTCGGCACGCCGGGAATCGCCAGCACGCACATTTTGTTCACGAATAAAGCTTGGTGTCCCCGGACAAAAAAGATGGTCTCTGAGGTGTATGAAGCCGACTGGGACGGCAAGAATGCCCGGGCTCTGACGTTTGATTGCGGCTATGCGGTGACTCCTACGTACATTCCCCCCAAGCCGGGCAATGCCGCGGGAGCCTTTTTCTATGTCGCTTATCCCGGCGGACAGCCAAAGATCTATTACTCGTCCTTAAAAGAGTTTAAACCGGTGAAATTCAGCTCCATGCGGGGCAATCAGCTAATGCCGGCGGTGACTCAAGGAAGGGATCAAGTCGCGTTCATCAGCGATATCACGGGAAATCCCGATCTGTTTGTGCAGCCAATTCACGAAGATGGATCACTGAACGGCAAGCCGAGCCAGATCTTTTCGGCGTATAAGGCAACCCAGGGGACGCCAACTTTCTCTCCCGATGGGAAAAAGATCGCTTTCGTGAGCAACAAAGACGGCGCGGCAAGAGTCTATGTCATGGACGTTCCGGGGCCGGGGGTATCCGTTAGGGACTTAAAGCCGAATCTGGTATCACGCCACACGAAAGAGAGCACCGCCCCCGCTTGGTCCCCCGACGGAAAGAAGATTGCGTATACGAGCAGGACTGACGGGGTAAGGCAAATCTGGGTGTTTGACTTGGAGAAAAACCAGGAAAGGCAGCTGACAAAAGGACCCGGAAACAAAGAAAATCCTGCCTGGGGACCCGATAGCCTGCATTTGGTGTTCAATTGCACGAAAGACGAGATCGCGGATCTGTATGTGCTGAATCTGAACCAACCGGAGGCTGTCAAGCTCGATATGACGGAGTTGGGCAAGGGGTCGAGAAGGTTTCCTTCGTGGGAGCCGAGGTTTTAGGGGGATTTTTTTTTCACCACCGAGAGGGGGAGAAAAAGAGGGAGTTTTTTTGGGCAAAAAAAAAGCCCCCTCAAGTGAGGGGGCTTTAATTTTAGATTATTAACTGAATTAGCCTTTACGACGTCTTCGTGTAACTCCATCTTGGGCACGAATTTCATCTCTTCGGGCTTGGCCACTGCTAGAACTGGATGAAGAACTTAGCGGTCTTCCCATTCCCATTCCCTGATACTTATCGTTTAGTTCTTGTCGTTTTGCATCTGTTCTGGCACGAGATTCAGCTTTAGATGTCTCTCTTCTTTCCTCTCTTTCAATTTCATCCTGCTTGTACTGAGCATCCAATGCAGCTAATCTCTGTTGTCTTGCTTCTTCATTAGCAACAGCAGTTTTAATGTTGTGGCGATTGGCGCGGTAGATGAAAACACCTGCTGCGACCAAGGCAATGATAGCGGATACACCGGCGGCAGCACCTAAAGCTGCGGCAACCGGAGCGCCCACGCCCGTGACTAAGGCAGCGGCGGCACCGGCCAAAAGGACTACGGACAACCCACCGAATACCACGATGGCAGTAGTGTAAATTGCTTTTTCCTTTGCGGAAATGTGGTTTTGGCCAGTATTAACATGACTGGCAGCTTCATCAAATTTACCTTCAGCAACTGCGGCAAAAACTTGCTCCCCGCGATGGCTTACTTCTCCTAAGCTCATTTTAGGACCTCCTGATTAATTTTTATGATGAAATTATATTAGATTTAAGTGATTTATGTCAAATTATTTTGTAAATTATTAAGAAATCTTAAATAAACGTAGTTTTTATTTGGAGTGTGGAGCCTTAGGCGGATGCTCTTGGACGGGGCGGGGTGGGGGGTGTTGTGGGGGAGTTGTAGAAAAAATTTTGGGGAAATGGGGGCATGTGCTACGATCGGCGTTTTTGAAGGAGAAAAGGATATGACGAAAAGACTTTTAGTTCCCTTTATGTATGTGATGGCGATTTTCGGCGGCTTTAGCAGCTGCCAACGCTCCGGCTGCGATGTCTGGGAAGACACCAAGTCAAGCGGACGCCACTTTAACCGCGGACTGCAATCTCTGAACGGTAAATGCGGAGACTCCAGAGCCGTATGCGATCCGTCTCAGTTTGAGTGCCAAGACGAAGACATTCGCTGGGCACGCGCACAAGCGAAAAACTACGAATTTACCCCCCTTTCCGATATGTCCCGGGGTGAAGAGCTGGCCATGGCAGAGTTTATGGCGCAGCAGCCCTCCCAAACCCCCGGAGATCCCGGATCGAACATCCCCGGCATCGAAAGCTTTAGAGACCCCTCCCAATCGTACGAGACGGCCGGCATCTTTAAAAACGTCGAATTCGACTTCGATAACTACCAGATTCGCGGGGATCAAAACAGCCGAACCATTGCGGCCATTAGCAACTACATGAGAAACCACCCCAACACGTACCTTTTCATCGAAGGGCACTGCGACCAAAGAGGACCGGAAGCGTATAACCTGTCTCTGGGCGCAAAGCGTGCCAACGCCGTACGAAACGAGCTGGTTCAAATGGGCGTGAATCCCGATAACCTATTCACCATCTCCTACGGAAAAGAGCGCCCGCTCATCAACGAAAACAACGAGTACGCGTGGTCAAGAAACCGTAGATCCGAGTTCAAGGTTTATCAGAACTAGGGGGTAGTTTTCATGAAGTACCTGCTTCCGATTATTTTAGGAGTCCTTTCTTTAGAAGGGGCTCCTTATCGCTACGAACAACCGGCTCAGCCCAATGTTCACGAGCTTAAAAATGTGGTCGATACTCTCAGAAGAGAGCTTTCAAACCAGACCGAATCGATGCGGATGCTGGAGCAAAAAACGATCACCCAAGACGACATCATCGACGCCCTTCAAAAAGAGATCGAGCTTAATCGTGAAGCGCAAAAAGAGCGCCTTAAATTAAGCCAGGGGGACTTAGGCTCCCTTCAACAAGAGGTCAAATCCCTTTCCGACAACGCCAAAGAGACGCAAGACGCTTTAAAAGGGTACAAAACGAAGCTTGCCTCCCTTGAAAAAAGCATAGAGGGCATTCAAAGCGCCATGAATAACCTGATCGAGCTTCAACGTTTAAGCGCCGGGTTAGAGCCCGACGGCAAAACGTACAAAGTGAAAGCGGGTGATTCGCTCGAAAAAATCGCCCGCCATAACGGCACCACGATCAAAGCTTTGAAAGAGGCCAATAATCTGACTAAAGACCAGATCGTCATCGGTCAAACCCTGAAGCTTCCCGAATGACCCCCTATACCACGTTATCGGAAAAGGGGCCAATCGGCGTCTTTGACTCCGGCATGGGAGGGTTAACCGTGATGCGGCGCATCCGCGCGCTTTTACCCGACGAGCCCTTGGTTTACTTCGGCGACACTTCCAGAGTCCCCTACGGAAATAAAAGCCCCGAAACCATTGTCCGCTATAGTTTGGAAGCGGCAAGTTTTTTTAAAAGCCAGGGTGTCAAAGCCCTTGTGGTTGCGTGCAATACTGCTTCTTCTTACGCTTTAACCGCACTGGAGTACGCGCTAAAGGTGCCGGTG
>JAGROB010000074.1:0-1705 GCA_020440465.1 Chlamydiia bacterium | reverse complement strand
AAGGCAACCGTCGCCTCCGGCGCGTATCAGACAGAGATTTTAGGGCGTATGCCCGACGCTCATCTTTTTCCCATCGCTTGCCCCCTGTTTGTGCCCCTGGTTGAGGAGCGCTTGATACGCCATCCTGCGACACGCCTTATGATCAAAGAGTATTTAGAGCCGCTCAAAAAACAGGAAATCGACACGCTTTTGCTCGGCTGCACTCACTACCCCGTTTTAGCGGAGCTTCTGCAAGAAGAGATTGGCTATAAAGTTCAGATTATCGACTCCGGCTTGACAACCGCCAAATCGCTCGATGCCCTTTTGGATGCGCACGACCTTAAATCCCAAAAGCCCAAAGCGCCTGAGTTTTATGTTTCGGACGACCCCGACAAGTTTCGCCTGATGGGAGAGCTATTCTTGGGGGAACGTATCCCCGAGTGCTTCCTCGTCACGGAAGAGCTTGCCCCCATCTGAGTCCGGCACATACGTCCCCTTTAAAGTCACTGCCGAAAAGCCGCAAGAGACGTTAAAATCGCCTACAAGCTCTATTTTTTCAGGGAGTTTTTTCACGCAGCACGACTTTACATTCGGCATTGGGGAAAGATAAAAAACTCCATGTTCATCCTTTATGACAAAACCCCGCTTCTCAACAACTTCGGCATGAAGGGTGAATACTAAAAGCAAAAAAAGGGGTAAAATCATAATCTGCATTATATGGCCGACCCCTATTTATTTACCTCCGAATCTGTCGCCGAGGGACATCCCGATAAAATCGCCGACCGCATTGCCGACGCGATATTAGATCGCCACTTAACGGGCGATCCCGACTCCCGTGTGGCTGCCGAAGCGCTTATCACCGATAATTTTCTTGTACTCGCAGGAGAAATCGCAAGCCAATCCTCTGTCGATTATGAACAAGTCGCAAAAGAGGTCATCCGGTCGATTGGCTACGGGGATAAAAATAACGGCTTTGATTTAGAAAATGCGGAAATCATCACTCGCATCCATGAACAGTCCCCCGACATCGCAAGAGGCGTCACAGGTCAAGAAATCGGCGCGGGTGACCAAGGCGTGATGTTCGGCTACGCCGTGAATGAAACGCCCCATTTGATGCCGCTAACACTAGAGCTTGCCCATAAACTCACCAACGGGCTTAAGGCCTTAAGAAAATCGACCCCGTGGCTTCGCCCCGACGGCAAAGCGCAAGTCACCGCCCTGTACGATAAAAAAGGCAAACCTGTCGAAGTGAAAACGGTTTTGCTTTCGGCTCAGCATGACGAAAACGTAGACTCGGAGACGGTAAGGAAGACTTTGGAAGCCATGATTAGGGAGAAAATCGGCGAAAGTTGGCTTTCCGATGACGTTAGAATCTTGATCAACCCCACCGGAAGATTTGTGAAGGGGGGTCCGGCTGCCGATACGGGACTAACGGGGAGAAAATTGATTGTCGACACCTACGGCGGAAGGGCACACCACGGCGGAGGCGCTTTGTCGGGCAAGGACGGCACGAAAGTCGATCGCTCGGGAGCTTATGCCGCAAGATACATCGCAAAGCATATCGTCGCCGCGGGCATTACCCCGGAGTGCGAAGTGATGCTGGCGTATGCGATTGGAGTTGCTGAACCTATATCTTTAAAGATCAATACCTTTGGATATTACGACGGGGAGAAAAAGCTGGCCGAGAAGGTACTGGAAACATTCCCCGTGAAACCGGGAGCGATCA
>JAGROB010000073.1 GCA_020440465.1 Chlamydiia bacterium | reverse complement strand
TTTCCCCCAATGCACTCGGGGGAATCATTAATCTGGACACCCTTCCCCATTTTAAATTTAAAGCGATCGCGGGAGGAGCAAACAACCAGCTTGCCCGCATTGAATTAGGTGAAGAGCTCTTCAAGCAAAATATTTTGTACGCGCCTGACTTTGTTATTAACGCGGGCGGAATCATCAATGCCGCGGCCGAATTTGAGCCCAACGGCTATGATCCGATAAGTGCGCGGGATCAGACATTGAATATTTACAACGCTTTAGAAGAAATTTTTGAAATCTCGAAAAAAGAGAAAAAGCCGACCTCACAAGTTGCCAACGAGATCGCGGAAAGAAATCTAAAGGAAGGGATCGGCAAAAGGATTGAGCCGATTAGGTTTAATTTGGTATCCTTTTCTCATGATTCATGAATTAGAAGCCATTTTTACGAATGCCGGGAAAAAAGTCTTTCCCGGCGTTCATTTCCCGATTGAAATTGCGCCGAGCACGCAAGAAAAGTTCGGTCACTATCAATTTAACTCCGCCATGCGGCTAGCAAAGCTTGTATCCACCCCCCCAAGAGAGGTGGCTCAAAAAATTGTTGAAGCCTTAGGCGATACCCCTTTAATCGAAAAACTCGAGATTGCAGGTCCCGGCTTTATCAACATCTTTTTGTCGAAAGAAGGGCTTTCGAATAAAGTATCCCGTATGCTTGAAAGCGAAAGACTTGACATTCCCAAGCCTGAAAAACCGAAAAAAATCATCGTAGAATTTTCATCCCCCAACACCGCCAAAGAGCTTCATGTGGGGCATCTAAGGTCTACGATTATCGGCGACAGCATAGCCCGCCTTTTTGAATTTTTGGGCGATAACGTCCTCCGTTTAAATCATATCGGCGATTGGGGCACACAGTTTGGTATGCTGATCGGCTATTTGAAAAAAAACCATCCTGAGGTGTTGTCGGGTCAAGAGAGTTCGACGCTGCCTGAGCTGATGCAGTGGTACAAAGAAGCAAAAGCTCTTTTCGACACCGACCCCGACTTTAAAAAACAAGCTCAGCAAGAAGTCGTTTTACTTCAAGGGGGCGATCCCATTTCTTTTACCGCCTGGAAAACGATTTGCGAGATCTCCCGAAAAGGCTACCAAGAGATCTACGATCTTCTGGACGTGAAAATTCAGGAAAGAGGCGAGTCGTTTTACAACCCCGTCTTAGAAAAAACTGTCTCCGATTTGGAAGCATTAGGGATTGTCGAGCTTTCCGAGGGAGCCAAATGTATCTTTATCGACGGTATTAAAGTCCCCCTGATGGTGCAAAAATCAGACGGCGGTTACAACTACGACACCACTGATATGGCCGCTTTAAGGCAGCGGATCGAAGAGGAAAAAGCCGATCGAATCATCTGTGTCACCGACCTGGGGCAAAGCTTACACTTTCAACTGATTTTCAAAGCCGCCGAAAGAGCCGGGTGGTACACTCCCGATAAAACACGGCTTGATCATGTAACCTTTGGACTGGTGCTGGGATCGGACGGCAAGAAGTTCAAAACCCGTTCCGGCGAAACGGAAAAGCTGATCGACCTGCTTTTAAAAGCTGTAGAAGAGGCGGAAAATATTTTAAGAGAGCGCTCCCCCGAAATGAATGAGGGTGAAAGAAAAGCCCTTGCAGAAGCTTTGGGGCTATCGGCGATTAAATACGCCGATCTATCGTGCCACAGAACGTCTGATTATGCCTTTTCGTACGATAAAATGCTTCGCTTCGAAGGCAATACGGCGGCGTATCTGATGTACAGCTATGTCAGAGTTTTGGGAATCAAAAGAAAAGTGGGCGATCAAGCCGATGAGCTAATCCAAAGCTCCGAACTAAAATTGGAGCACCCTTCTGAAGTTGCTTTAGGCTTCTTGCTGACCCGTTTTCAGGAAGTGTTGGAAAGTTATAAAGAAACGCTTCTTCCGAACCGTCTTACCGACTATCTCTATCAAGTGGCAGACAAGTTCAACGCGTTCTTTAGAGACTGCCGGGTGGAAGGGTCAGAAGAGATGGGTTCAAGGCTTATTTTGGCCGAAGCGACCGCGAGGGTCTTGAAGCAAGGCTTCGATATCCTGGGACTCAAAACCGTCTCCAAAATGTAGACGTATAAATTTTCAACGCAAAAAACGCAA
>JAGROB010000072.1 GCA_020440465.1 Chlamydiia bacterium | reverse complement strand
GGATTAATCTTTCAATTAATAACAGGATAGACAGGATCGCTCTTACGAGCGGCAGGATATTGAAATAGGATGATATCCTGCCGCTCGTAAGAGCGATCCTGTCTATCCTGTTTATATTACATGCAATAACAAGTTGGGTGTGGTAACTTGTCACCCCATTATTTTTTTAAGATTTTTTGTTGTTTCTGACAATCAATTGATGTGCATTTTGGCTACTTTTTTAAACCTGCGTTTTGTTAGTATTTACCAGCTGTATGAATATACAAGCTATTAGATAAACAAAATTTAAAAGGAATAGAATGATTGTAACATTAATTGCCTCTCTTGCGTTTGCAGGCTTGTTTTTCTTAGGTGAAAGAATCTTTACTCGTAAGAGAACTATGAATGACTACGCCATTATTTGGTTTCTCATATTTTCGGGAATGTTGATTTCTTCTGCTTGGGCAAAAGAACCCTCTGTGGATGATTTTTGGGACTATAAACTTGACCGCCAATTTGTAGTGGCTAAGTGCTTAGATGAGTTTTCTGCTGATAAACAAGCATCAAAATATAAGTTTCCTCCAAAGAAATTTGATAGAGCTACCATGAATGAGGACTATACTCTAAGTGAGTATGGAAAGGACCTTGTGCGAAAGTGTAATGCTGAAGAATCAAGGCTTGAACTTCAAAGACATCTTGCCCTAAGAGACATTTGGGTTGATCGGTTAAATGCCTGTACTTTGATTCCAGAGCATCCTGATCAAGAGCAGGCTGCTAAAATGCTTGCTTCAGCTGCTTTGGTCGGGTTAGGAAGTTTTCCTAGAACAGTTTGGGCTATTTTTATTGAGTTTGCTGGTTATTATTCTCATCAAACTATTAGTTCATATTATGATATGGAAGCTTGTGCAAAATTTATTACTTGGCACGATAGTTGTTTTCAGTCATTTCTAAACCATTGCGCGAATAATCACTATTAAGTTTTAGAGTGCGGCGACTAATCGCTGCACTCCAAAATTAGGTTTTGAGTTTGCCGGACCAGCCGAGTTTTGAGCGGAGGGTGGAGTAAAAGTCGTGGCGGTGAAGGTTGATGATCTTGAACGATTTTTTCGACGGCCGGATCGTCACGATATCTTCCGGGTTCATGTGGAACAACGAAAAGCCGTCAAGCGTTACTTCAATCGGCTCATAAGGAGACAGGTACTGGACTCTAATATCTTCTTTCGGCATCAAGACAATAGGGCGATTGGAGATCGTGTGTGGGCAGATCGGCGTTAAAGCCAAACATTGTAAGTCGGGCGTTAAAATCGGGCCGCCGGCTGCCATGGAATAAGCGGTTGAGCCATTAGGGGTCGATAGGATGATTCCGTCTGCCGAAAACGTATTGATATAAGTACCGTCAATGTGGCACGAAAGATCGACAAGGCACGGATTTTTTGATCTATGAAAGACGATCTCATTTACTGCGAATCCCTTTTGCCCGGACACATCTTCCGCTTCCATCATGAGTCTTTCATCAATGTCAAAATCGCCCGATAACAGGTCTTCTAAGCTGGGATATATTTCCGTGACAGGGGTGTCTGCCATGAATCCCAAGCTCCCGTGGTTAATGCCCAGAGTGGGAGCATCCATTTCGGGATGGCGGTGAATCATCCTGAGTATCGTGCCATCGCCCCCTAGTGTGATGCGGTAGTTGATTTCTTGAGGAGATACTTTAGACAATGGCTCAGCTTTAATTTTTTCTGCGACGTCATCTTCGGAATAGACTTTTACCCCTTTACCCACCAAAAAATCCTTAATCCCTTCAGCGATCATAAGGGATTGATTCTTAGACAGATTAGGGAATAAGGCAATTTTCATGCGGAAGTTTCCATTATCTCGGCTTTCTTAGGAGATACTTGAATCAAGATTTCTTCCGCAATCTTTTCGGGGGTAAGTCCCATCTCTTGCATAAGCTCTTTATGAGAACCTTGCTCAATAAAAGCTTCCGGAATCCCAAAGTTAAGCGTTTCAATCCCTTGGTGCTTATGAGTCATCAAATAGTGATTGACGATAGCTCCCAAACCGGACTGAACGGAGTGTTCTTCAATGGTGACAATCGTATGATGTGTCATGAGCAACTCAGTCAAAAGGTCTTTATCAAGTGGCTTCACAAAAACAGGGTCGAGAACGGTAGCGTTTATTCCCTTCTCTTTCAATAGCTCTCTCACTTGAAGCGCCATTTGACACATGTGTCCAAGGCCCAGGATTAAGATGCCTTCCCCTTTTTTTAAAATTTCTCCTCTACCCAATTTCCGTATTTGTTTAGGAGATTCGTTTTCTTCCGCATCCATATTGGGGTAGCGGATCGCCGTCGGTCTTTTCCAGCTGAAAGCCACGTTTAAAAGCTCTTTTAGTACCGTTCCGTCTCTCGGCTGGCAGATCACCATGTTCGGCATCGCATTTAAAAAAGCGATATCGTAAACCCCATGGTGGGTGGAGCCGTCGGCAGGGGAGAGTCCCGCGCGATCGATCGCAAAAACGACCGGCATTTCTTGTAAACAAACATCGTGGAACAAGTTATCGAAAGCGCGCTGTAAAAAGGTGGCGTAGATAGAAACCAAAACTTTGGTCTTGTTCCCATGAGCCATTCCCCCCGCAAACGTTACCGTGTGAGATTCCGCAATACCTACGTCGAGACATCTATCTGGGAACTTTCGAATAAAGTCATCCAGACACGAGCCGGCGAGCATCGCGGGCGTAACAGCCACAATTTCGGGGTCTTTTTCCGCCATCTCGATAATGTGCTTTCCGAACACTTTGGGGAAAGTGGGCTTGGAAGAAGGTTGGGGTAAAAATTTACCTGTGTCAAGATCAAACGGTTTCGCCCCGTGGTAACTGGTAGGGTTTTCGATGGCAATATCCATCCCTTGCCCTTTTTTTGTTATGACATGAACAATCACTGGATAGGGGGTTTCTTTAAGTCCTTCAAAGACCTCTATCATCTCTTCCAAGTTATGGCCGTCGATCGGGCCGACGTAAGAGACGTTGTACTGTTCAAAAAAGGCGGCAGGGGAAACTAAGTGCTTCATCGACTCTGCCAGCTTATGCCCCTGCTTTGATAAGACGGGTCCCACTGCAGGAATTTTAGAGACGATTTGATCGACGTTGTGATAAAAACGGTTGGATGTGGGATTCGATAAAAATCGGCTCAATATCCCTGTGATCGCTCCGACATTTTCAGAGATAGACATTTTATTGTCATTCAAGATCACCATAAATTTTTTAAGCTGGCGAGGAATGTTGTTGAGCGCCTCTAACGACATGCCGCAGGTTAATGTGGCATCGCCGATGATAGGAATAATCGACTCTTCACCATGGTTTAAATCGCGGCTTTTCGCCACGCCAAGCGCAAGCGACAAAGCCGTCCCGGCATGGCCCGCTTGAAAATGATCGTGCTTCGACTCTTTTGGATGGGAAAATCCACAAAGCCCCTTGTACTTTCGGATGCGGTCAAACTTTTCTTGTCTGCCAGTAAGTAATTTGTGGGTGTAGGTTTGGTGGGAGACATCCCAGATGAATTTGTCTTTAGGGGAATCAAAGACCTTGTGAAGGGCAATCGATAGCTCGACAGCGCCTAAATTGGATCCCAGGTGGCCGCCGTTTTTCGACATTACTTCAATAATACGAGCTCTCGCTTCGTCGGCAAGCGCTTTGAGTTCTTTGATCGAAAGTGGTTTTAAGTCCTGTGGGGATCCGATGTCGGATAGGGGCATTTAATTGAAGTCCTCGGTTTGGGCGCTTCCGTCAGGATTCATTTCGATTTCGCCGTTCCGTTTTTTGATCAACATCTCAACCCGCTTTTCGGCATCGGCCAGTTTTTTTGAGCAATCGGTAATTAATTTATCCGCTTCCTCGTAAAGTTTTAGAGATTCATCCAAAGCGATATCCCCTTTACCCATTTTTTCTAAAATGTCTTCGAGTCTTTCGTAAGCTTTTTCAAAGTTAAAAGATTTTTCAGCGGTCATGGTGAATTTCCGTAATAGTCGATGAAGCTGAGCCGTCTTGTAGCATCAGCTTAATTTTTTCCTGTTTTTCTAATTGGCGAACACTTTTTATAACTGATCCATCCTTTTCCGAAAAGAGAATACTATACCCTTTAGTGAGTAAGGTTTTTGGATCGATTGCTTTTAAAATCTCATCTACTTTTTTTATATTAAAACTTTTTTGCTCCAATTTATTTAGAATTGCATGGTTTATTTTTTCATTTATGTGAGCGAGCCTCACTTTCATTTCGGTAATTTTTCGGGTAGGTTTGAGCGCTTCTAGCCGAATTTGAAAATGATCAAGCTTTTGCATTCGGGGGCCGATCAGCGCGTAGGGCGATGTGAAAAAGGGGTGTCTCTGGATCCCTGAAAGACGCTGTCTGTCGTGCCGGATTAGCTGTCTAAGCTGCTGGGTTAATCTTCTAGAGGCTTCCTGAAGCGCATTTAACAAAAGATTTGACTCTTTCAAGACCAGCTCCGCTGCAGCAGATGGAGTGGGCGCTCTTACATCGGCCACGTACTCGGCGATGGTATGGTCCGTTTCATGACCGACGGCTCCAACGATGGGAATTTCACTTTCAAAAATCGCATGGGCGACGATCTCTTCGTTAAAAGCCCAAAGATCTTCGATTGAGCCGCCGCCACGCCCCACGATTAAAACGTCGCAAAGCTTAAGCCGATTCATCTCCCTGATCGCTTGCGCAATCTCTTCCGCGGCGCCCTCCCCCTGGACTTTAACGGGGTTTAAAATCGCGTGAAATCCGGAGTGGCGTCGGTTTAAAATATTTAAAATATCTTGGATCGCGGCACCTGTAGGAGAAGTGATGATGCCGATCGTTTTCGGAAAGGGGGGAAGGGGGCGCTTTCGTTCCTGTTTGAAATACCCAAGTTTGTTTAATTTAATTTTAAGTTCTTCTAAACGAACCAAAAGCTCTCCAAGGCCGGAGGGTTTCAAATCGGTGACGATCACCTGATATTTTCCGTGGGGAGCATAGACTGAAAGAGAGCCTCTTATAGTGACTTTATCGCCATCTTTCGGAAGGATTTTAAGTTTTTCGGCCGATCCGCGGAACATAACCGCCCCGATTTGAGCTTCTTGATCCTTTAGCGAAAAATAAAGATGTCCCGAGCTTTGTCGCTTAAAATTGCTGATTTCTCCTTCGATGAAGACGTCTTTGAACTTGGTCTCGAGATCGAATTTAATTGAACGGGTTATTTCTGAAACGGAAAGGGGAGTTGAATCTTGTTGCATTGTCTTGACTTATCTTTAGGGTCGAATTATGATCGCGATTTTAAACTTTAGCAGGCGATTTATGCGAGTGAAATCCTCAGGGCCCCTTATCGTGGGTAACTGGAAAATGTACAAAACGTTAGCGGAAGCTATGGACTTTATCAAAGCGACAAGAGATGCCGCAAGAGATTCTCAAGCCGATGTAAGGTTGGCGGTTCCCTATACGCTAATACGAGAAACTTCTGAGCTTGCAGGAGACGGTCCGTTTACGATCGGCGGACAAAATATGAATGACGCCTCGGAGGGTGCTTTCACGGGAGAAGTCTCCGGTGAGATGCTTTTGGATGCCGGGGCAAAGTTTGTTATTTTAGGCCACTCCGAAAGACGGGGGTACTATAATGAGACGGATGAGTTTATCAACCGAAAAGTTCACCGGGCGCTTAAAGACGGCTTGGAAATTATTTTGTGTGTCGGAGAGTCTAACGAAGACCACAGCGAGGGGCGTATTAAAGAGAAGCTTGAAGCCCAACTTTTAGGCAGTCTTGAGGGTGTAAAGCCCGAAGATTTCGAATATATCGCCATCGCTTATGAGCCCGTTTGGGCGATCGGTACGGGAAAGCCGGCCACATCGGAAGAAGTATCAGAGGAAAGCAAAATTATTCGGGGCATCATCGCGGATAAATGGGGCAAGACAGTCGCTGACGAGTTGACTTTGCTTTACGGCGGGTCGGTGAACGACGAGAATGCTCAGAATTATTTGTCGAAAAAAAATATTGACGGCCTTCTAATAGGTTCCGCTTCCCTAAATAGCGATACATTTGTTAATATTATTTCCAAAAAATAGAAGGTTTACACATGTCTTTTCTGTTCTACGTTGCGATCATCTTATTTTTGGGACTTTGCTTTCTTTTGAGCTTTGTTATTTTGATCCAGGAAAGTAAATCCACCGGATTGGGAGCATCGTTCGGGGGAGAATCTTCTGATTCATTATTTGGAACGTCGACGGCGGATGTGTTAAAGAAATTTACGGCCTGGCTTTCCGTGGCATTTTTAGCGTCTTGCTTGATCTTGTCCCTCTGGACCCAGTCGATGGCCCGCCGCGCCGAAGCCGACACCGTCAAAGTCCCCCAAGAGCTCATCGAACCCTAATTTAGAGTGCTCCGCACTCCAAAAGAATCTCGCGGCCTCATCGCCGCACTCCAAAAAAAAAAACGGCCGGTTAAAACCGGCCGAACAAACTCAGGCTAAAGCCTAAGCTACAGATTGCTACTGAACGGGGCAACCGGGGTTGTCACTGCTAGCATCAACGATGTTCATGTCACCGATGTCGCCGCACACTCCGCAATAGTCAAGAAACATTGCGCGCGTTAGCTCCGCATTATCTTTAAAAAATAACAGGATAAGCAGGATCGCCTTCGGTGGCAGGATGTTTATCCTGTTATTTTTTAATTGTTTACATAATTTCAATGAGGGATGGCATAAGAATTGCTCACTCATCTTTTGACAAATCCAGTCAGGAGGAGTGTTATGGCTATCAAGAAAAAAACGCCGGCTAAAAAAACGGCGACGAAAAAAACGCCGGTGAAACAGACGGTGATTAAGAAAACGGCTGAAAAAAAGACGACGGTGAAAAAAACCGCCGTAAAGAAAACAGCTGACAAAAAGACAACCATAAAAAAAACGGCTGCCAAAAAAACTACAACCAAAAAGCCCATCGTCACAAAAACGATAAAAAAGGGTCCAGTACCCTCTCTCAGGGTTGCAAAAAAAGTTCAAACAGCGGAAGGTAAAAGGAGAAAAAGAGCCAAGTGAAGTTGTGAGCCAAGAATCTGATCCCTTAAAAACCTTAGTAATCATTCAAGCCCGGATGGCGTCAACGCGCCTACCGGGTAAATCTTTAGCCCCCATTTTAGAAAAGCCGATGCTCTATTTTGTGCTCGAGCGACTAAAAAGGCTATCCCACCCCGTTCAGCTGATTGTAGCTACCAGTGAAGAAGATGCCGACGATCCCATCGAAGTGTGGTGTAATCGGGAAAAAATTGCCTGCTTCAGAGGGTCGGAAGAGGACGTTTTGGATCGGTTCCTAAAGGCCGCTCGCCGGCACGAAGGGGATGTGATTGTCCGTATTACAGGAGACTGCCCCTTAATTGACCCGAAAATCGTCGATCAGGCGATCGATCAGTTTTTAGAGCACTATCCCGACTACGATTATGTATCTAACACGCTAAAGCGCACTTTTCCACGGGGACTCGATGTCGAAGTGTTTAAGCGGCGTGCGCTTGAAAGAGCTCATGAAGAAGCGTTCTTCACGGAAGAAAGGGAGCATGTGACACCTTTTATATGGCGACACCCCGAATCATTTTCTTTGGGAGAGCTGATCTACAAAGAAGATGTCTCCGATTTACGGCTTACCGTGGACACGGAAGAGGACTTTCAGCTCATCACCAAAGTGATTGAAGCGCTTTGGCCCAAAAACCCCGCCTTTTCCCTGGATGATTTACTCACGTTAATTCATGCTCATCCCGAATGGGAGTCCTTAAACGCCCACGTCAAGCAAAAGGGAGTCTAACATGCAATTTGGCCTCGTTCGGCCCCGTCTTGAAGACGCAAAATTTGTCTATCAGCTTAGATCCGATCCTGAGGTACAAAAGCAGTCTTTAACCTTCACGAAAGATCTATCATTCGAAGATTTTTACCCGAAGTTTTTAAAAACCCACTTCACGATCAAAAACTTACCTCCTTTGTTTATTCTTGAAGAGGGAAAGCCTGTTGGAGTCATTCGTTTTAATCGCGCTCCCGGCATCGGGGGAGTGGAAATTTCGATCGTATTGGCCAAAGACGCGCGCGGAAAAGGGCTTGGAAAACGAGCGATTGAAGAGGCTACAGAGTGGGTCAAAGCACAAGGTTTCAGCGCCGTCATCGCAAAAATTAAACCCGAGAACACCCCCTCGATAAAGGCTTTTAAAGCGGCCGGTTTTCATGAGGGGGGAAAAGTGGGGGAACTTTTGGTCTTTGTTCACCCCTTAAATCCCCCTGAGCCCAGAAAAGTGTTTGTGATCGCGGAGGCCGGCTCCAACTGGACGGAGGCCGACCCCTTCGAGATGATTTTTAAAGCCCGAGCTGCCGGCGCTGACGCGATTAAGTTCCAGGTTTTTCGGGCCGAGACGACTTACGTTAAAGAAGCAGGCGTCAGTAACTACCTTCAAGAGGATGTAGAGGCGCTCTTTAAATCGAAAGAGATGCCCTACTCCCTTATCCCGAAGCTTGCAAGAGCTTGCGAGGTGGAAGGGATCGAGTTTATGGCGACCCCGTTTTCCCTGGCTGATTTTCACGCGATCGACCCTTATGTGAAGCGCCACAAGATCGCCTCTTACGAAAACAACTACTTTGCGCTCTTAAGAGCCGTGGCTCGAACGAAAAAGCCTCTTTTTGTTTCGACCGGCGCAACGACACTCAAAGAGACGGCATGGATCGTCGATACGCTCCATGAATTAGGCTCCGGCGAGCTTACCCTAATGCAGTGTACCGCCAAATACCCCGCGCCGCCGAATAGCATGCATCTTTCTACGATCCCGGCCCTAAAAGAGACTTATGGCTGCCCCGTGGGACTGTCCGACCACAGTCTTGACCCTTTTGCAGCCCCTTTAGGCGCAGTTGCGCTGGGGGCATCGGCGATCGAAAAGCATTTTACACTCGACCGCACACTGAAAGGGCCCGATCACAGCTTCGCGATTGAGCCCGATGAGCTGCATACGCTCGTGAGTCAGATTCGCGCTCTTGAAGAAATGATCGGCGACGGCTACAAACAGGTAGTGGACGCGGAAAAAGAGCTTCGCGACTTTGCGCGTCGCGGGATTCAGGCGATCGAGCCCATCAAAAAAGGTGACATATTGACAGAAGGGGGGAATATCGCGGTGCTTCGCCCCGGAAATTGCCTTCGCGGGATGCCCCCGGAGTACATTGAAGAGCTGGAAGGAAAAAAGGCACCTCGCGATTTTATGTCCGGCGAAGGGATCATTTTATGATCAAAGGCGCTTTAATCGACTTTGACGGAACGCTTGTCGACTCCCACCCGTTTTTGTACCAAGTTTATCTTAAATTTTTAAAGGAGCGGGGAATTGACGGCACTGAAGCGGAGTTCGAATCCCTTTTGGGCCCCTCTTTAAGGGATGGCGTCCGCTTTTTAGTCGAAAAATATGGGCTTGAAGGGGGAGTCGATGCCAATTACAACGCCTATTACGCCCTGATTCAGAATGGGTGCGGAGAACTTAAGCCCGGTGTCCTTGATTTTTTACGCTTTGCCGAAGCGAACCGCATCCGCATGGGGGTGGTGACATCCGCTCCCGAAGCGTGGGTCAAAGATATTTTACTCAAGTTAAATGTCCTTCACTACTTTCGGTTCATTGTTTCCGGCGACGAACTAAACCGCGGAAAACCGGCTCCCGATCCTTATCTTAAGGGGATTTACGATATTAATTTGCCGAAAGAAGAGCTCATTGCGATTGAAGATACCGAAATCGGGACACAGTCTGCCGAAAGCGCCGGGTTAAAGACCTATTACCCCCATTGGGATAAGCTTTTAGAGCTGATACTAGAAAGCCACTACCCGACGCTAATCGAGGGGCCGACCCTTAAAGTTGAAATCACCCAAGCTCCAAACCTTTCCGAAGAAGAGACTATGGCGATAGAGGCGCACTTTGATGCCTTATCGAAAGAGAATACCCATCTCTTCAACGGCCCTGTCTACTTTTACGCGAGTCACAAGGGAAATACGCTTTCGATTTATCGGGGAGACTACAAACTTTTCTTGGGAAGGGATCTTATCAAAGATAAAGACATTATCCCTGTTTCTGTCTGCGGAAAAACGACCTTTCAAGACAAGGTGCTGTGGGGCAAAAGAGCATTGAGCCTTCATCAGTTCGGGGGATTTTGGGAGACGGTGCCTTCCGGCGGTTTGGCCGACTCCGACCCCGAAAAGCAGCTCTTCCAAGAGCTTCAAGAAGAGGCGAACATTGCCTCCACCGACGTCAAAAGCACGTCTTTCCTGAAAGCCGTTCACAATCTGAAAGAAGGCACTCTTGAGCTTCTCTACCGCATCGAGCTTATCCGTCCTACGGGTCTACCTACTGCTGAGGTCACGGAGCTGAACTGGAGAAAAGCGGATGATCCTTATCCGCATCGTCAGGTTTTGCCCCTTTCTTTGGTTTTTGCGTTTCTTTAGTAAGAGGTTCAGCGTAGTATCTTAAGCTAGGCACGTCTTGTAAGAAACCCCCAAGCCGTTCGGCTGGAATTATTTCATTTTTTAGATCGTAATTTCTTCGAAATCGCATGAATTTTTGTTCTACTTGTTCAATATTTCCGCTTTTTAACTCTCCTACGGAGACTTTAATTTCGACCACATCCCATGTCTTTGTCAAAGATGATGAGTCATCGACTCTTCTTAACTCACCAGGTGTAAACATTAATATTTGCGCACGATCTCCTTCAATTCTAACGCATGTTCTGTGCCCCACATGTCCCGAAGGTATGTCAGATGCACCGGATGGAATAAGCCCATTTGTTGCCATCGTTTGAGCATTTGCAAAAGTATCTATGTTTGCAAAAGTATCTATGTTTGCAAAAATCATAAGTCTTTTAGCAGCTTCATAGTCTCCCTCTAGCGCATCAGCCACAGGACGTATATTGCGAACCCCCAACATTTCCATTGTGGGATTTACAGGGACAGATTCTTGCTTTCCGTTCGCGAGAACAACTGTGCATTTTCCCACTGCGTACTCCCTTGTATATTGCCTTGGTACTTCCACGGTCGTATCTCCATCGGACAGTGTATCAGGACCTCTTCCAGTAAAATTACCGACTGAAACAGTTGTGTTGTTAGCCTTATCAATATGCCTTTTAATTGCATCTCTTTGTAGAGTCTTTATAGAAAATGCTAACTTATTTTGAGATACGTCATTACCAAAGTGTTTTGCGGCAACGTCTGAGACCAGGGAGGCCACTAAAAATAACCCTCCGGCGCCGGCAGAAAGTATTGCCGCGCCACCTAAAATGATAGTTACGGGCGGGAAGACAAAAGAGGTGGCAATCGCCGCGCCCCCTAAAGCGGCCGCGCCTAAAAGGGCAACACCGCCTGCCAGACCAAATAAATTAGACGCTAAGTTCCAATGTTTTTGGGGAACGACTTTGTGTTCTCTTCCACTTGGACCACACAATAGACCTTCGTCTTTTGGGGGGGCTTCTGCCGGAGCGCGCTCCATCATCGGGGGAGTGTAAAGCCTTTCTGGGGAAGGTGTTCCTTCTGAGCTGTTCATAGTTTGATCTCCTTTTTGGGACTGTAATCGCAATAATTGTGCCAAATGGGGGGAGGAGGGTATGATTTAGGGTATGAAGTTTAGCACATTTGGGGCATTTAAGAAACATGTGGAGGGGGCCGGAGCCTGCGGCTTTTCGGGGCTCTATCTGATCGTGGCGCCGGAAGGGTCAGAGGGGCGGATGGCCCAAGATCTTCTGGTGGAAGCCGTTTGTAAGAGGGAAAGTATTGACCCTTTGGGGGTTAAGACAGTTCTTGCCGAAGAGGGCGCCTTGTCACAGGAGATTGAAACGGGAAGTTTTTTCTCTCCCAAACGGGTGATTATTGCCGCAGGGGCCGACGCGCTTTCGAAGGGTGCGGAGACGCTTTTGTTGAAGCCGCTTCCGCCGGGGGTGTTCGTTATCTTAACGTCTAAGGAAAAGGGGAAGCCCTTCTTCAAGAAAGTGGAAAAGACGGGCATTGTCGTTGAGCTGGGGGGAGAAAAAAGCTGGGAAAAAGAGCGCTCGGCGCAAGATTATATTGCCGGCCGTTTTAGAGATGAAAGAAAAGTGATCGATCCGATCGCCGTAACGCTTTTGGCAAAAGAGGCGGGGGGAGAGATCGCGCTTTTGGACCAAGAGATCGAAAAGCTTTTGGTCTATACCGACGGCAAAAATAAAGTGACTGAAGCTGATGTGGCGGCCGTTTCAATCAGCCGCCCCGCGATTAACGGGTTTCAGCTATCGGAAGCGCTTTTTAAGCGGGATGTGCCCACAGCGATCAAACTTTTTCGAGTGCTTTTGGATGAAGGGACGCCTTTTTTCGCGATTTTAAAGCAGCTTAGAAGCCAAATTAAGGTCGACTTAGAGATTGCGAGTATCTTGCGGACGGGCGGTCAGGTGGGGGATATCACGAAGGCGTATCCGTATATCAAGGGGTTTATTCTTCAGAAGCATTTGGATACGGTAAGAAGCTGGGGTTTTGACGGCCTTAAGCGGGCGCTGGTTTATCTGGATGACTTCGAGATTCGAGCGAAGGATGGATCGCCTGATTATGCGCTGTTGGCAGACTTGCTTGTCCTCAAACTCGTTTAACCACACACGTAGCTTAGGCTTTAGCCTGAGCTTGTTCAGCCGACTTTAGTCGGCTGTTGTTGGTTGGTCAACAAATGGCTGATTTGTTTTTCCTCAGAGCTGTGTGAAATTTTCAACGCAAAAAACGCAAAAACGCAAAAACACGAAAGGCGGCTTCGCCGTCAAGAAAGTCAAAAAAGCTTAGCGCTTTTTCGCCTACCGGCAGGAATTGGCGGCAAGCCGCCAATTCGAATAACAACGCCGGCTGATGCCGTCGGCGACTTTCAGCCGCAGAATATCTCGAATAGTTTTTTTTGACGGCGTTAGCCGCTCTTAGTGTCTTAGTGTCTTTGTGGTGAAAAATTTAAACGAGAGTTTCAGCGATGGCGTCGTAGAGCAAGATGCCTTTGGGTGTAAGCTGAACCTTTTTATGGGGTTGGGTGATTTGTTTTTCCTCAGAGGTGTGTGAAATTTTCAACGCAAAAAA
>JAGROB010000071.1 GCA_020440465.1 Chlamydiia bacterium | reverse complement strand
GAGTGCGGCGACCTGGCGCCGCTTTTAGACGACGAGACCTGGCTCGTCGCAAAAAAAGTTGGCCAAAGATCTTTGTGAGTTAAGTGTCGTTTTATATTTTCAACGCAAAAAACGCAAAAGCGCAAAAACACAAAAGGCGGCTTCGCCGTTAAGAAAGGTCAAAACGGCGTTGCCGCCGTTTCGCCCACTCTGGGAATGGGCGGCATGCCGCCCATTCTAATAACAACGCCGGCTTGAAGCCGGCGGCGGCCTTCAGCCGCGGGAACAAAAACAGCCCCTCATCCTTGCTATCCTTGACATCCTAGCTATCCCATACGCATCAGGCTAACTTCCAAAAATACGGCCTAAACATGAAATTTTTATGTGCTTAGGGGGTACCTAAGAAGCTCTCAAACTATTCTTCAGTCAAATTTAAAACGCAGAGACGCTGCGCCTCTGCGCCACAGCGTCTCTGCGTTTTAAATGTTTATATATCGATGGATTGAGTTTAAGAATGCGATCAAAAATAAGTATATTCATGCAAATAAAGTAAAGAGTTTCACGGGGATTTATACAGCAACAAGACATTGACATACGAATACTTATGCATATTTTTTTTAGAGTTAGCCTGATGCGTATGCCTAGCTATCCTGTAAAAAATCTCCTCAAATCTTTTACGGCGTCCACTCTTTGCCATACACCTTAAAGTACGCCTCCTCAAACGGCTCCTTAATGTAATTTTCTGGAGCTACTGAATCGGTATCCTTAATTTCGAAAAAAATAACTCCGTTGATCATTGTTACGGAGTATACCCTGTTAGGAATGCTTAAATTGGGATCAAGATTGTATACAATAAGAATTTCCAAGTTTTTTGGTTCAAAAGGGTAGTTGCCCAAGTAAGGTCTAATTTCTTCATTAGAGTTATACTTTTTTAGTAATGTTTCGATCATGCGCACGTATTGCAATCTACATTCATCCAGGGAAATGACATAGGGACTTACAAAAATAATACTGATTTCATTAACAGTATTTAAAAATGCTCCACCACCACCAAAATATTTAAAACAATATTGTTTTGACATTTCAGAAATATAAGGATCAGAAATTTGGCGAGAGAGTCTCACATGAGTAGACTCCGTTTTTCTGCAACTTCCAAAAATACTTAAAAATGCTAATAATGCAACGATATGTGAATGTGTCATTTAGAAGGGTTTACCTATTTATGTAGGGTTGAAGAAACATATTAATGTAAATAAGTTGATAAACCTTTCCGTCATAATTGTGGTCTAGTCCGGGGAAGGCATCAGATGGGTAAATGCTTAGATGAAATGGGGGAAACCATCGATCTAGACCCATGAGTAAACAAACCCCATCGCGGGAGCTAATACCCATGCGAACAGATCTACAAGCATCTGGCTGAATCATCACAGGGCTTGCCATACTGAATAGGTTAATTTGACTTGAATAATTTTTCCCTTCTTTTTTCCAAGAGTCAAAAGTGTTACGAGCTATTATATTAGCACGACTGAAGGTAGATAAGTCAATAATTGCGTTTGGACCCATTTTTGTTAGGTCATTTTCTAAACCTTCTTTGAATACTCGTGCTGCATGTGTTTGGAATCCAAGAAAGTCAAGCATGCAGCTGATAAGGTCTGTTACAGCGCCGTGGGTTCCTGTGGAAAACGTTTTGGACTTTTCACCGTTAAGAAGGTTTGAAGTATTTGAACCTCTTTCTTGAGCATCCTTGGGAGATGTCATAATTCCGCAAGAATTGTATGGCGCTTTATGTTTTGGATTATCTACGGTTCCAGTGGTAATCCACCTGGAGTTGTTGTGAAGGTGTACAGGTACGTAATTACAAAAGCACCCTTCTTTCATGAAGTGAGCGGCTCCCATAGGGATATCTTTCACACCGGGAATCCTTGGGATAGCATGAAAAGCAACCGTTTCGATTCCCGTACCCACAGCGTAACATATGAGTTTAGCCCCGGATTCCAGCATGTGACCCAGACAACAAGACTCTAAATCAGGGAAGCCGCTTGTTTTGTCATCGGCTTGTTCATGAGATGCGTCTGATGATTGCGAGTGGTCGTCGTGGGAAGGGGAGTTTTCGTGGAGGATGGTGTGGGGGCAGAGGCCAAAGAGGTCGGAGAAGACAAGGGGGTTATTGTGGCAGTAGGCCCAAAGGTTGGGGCCGGCATCGTAGCCCGCCGGATCGGCGGTCGTGAAACGACCCAGGGCACGGTCGTAAAAACGATAGCCGAAGAGGATGAGGCCGGAGTTTGCCTCGAGCCTTTTAGAACTGAAGCTCCAGGGGCAAAGGGGAGGGGAGTCGGTTAAGCTCTCTCCAAATGCCGTAAGGGGATTGTACTCTATCAGGGTATCGTCAAGGTCGGTAAGCGCGATCATATTGCCAGAAAGATCGTGAAGCGGTTTGAAAAGCGCATCTTGAATCTGAACCCAGACTGAGGCGGAAGCCTCTTGCCCCCGACCCAAACCCAGTACCCGAAAGTCCTGTAGTTCATTATTGATAACGGAGCCCACTTCAGCGCGCCCCTGGTAAAGGAAATGGCGCTCGCCCGCCTTAAGACAGCGGTTTTGCTCATCCCAAAGATAGCTTACTTCGTTCCCGTTCGAAATGACCGCGATCAAACGATCACGAGCATCGTAGCGAAGCGTGGTGTGAATGCCATTTTCTGTGCGGGCAATTAAATTGCCGTTTCGATCCCATTCATACTCGCTACCACTAAAAGCAATCGGATGATCCAGCGCGTCCAGGATATAGCTTTCGCCATCTTTTGAACGTCTTGTGTAGTGAGAGTCGGAGCTATACGTTTTGTTGGATGCTCCCGTCTCTTCTTTTAGCTGGTTGAGCTCGTCATAGGCATAAGACGTCTCAAGACCCAGTTGATTTCTTTGGGCAAGATTTCCCCCGTTATCGTACGACAGGTTCTCTTCAAATTCTCCCCGTTTCCAACCCGTCATACGGTTGGCTTTGTCGTAAGAATACGTCGTCTCGTTTCCTTCTAATAAATTGCCGGCAAGATCATACGCTTCGTATTTTGATCGAAGATCTTTCCAGGCAACTTCCCTTAGATAAAGCGCGTCGTAGCTTAAGTGGATCGGATCGATGCGGCTGTGTTGAACCTTAGTCAATCGCCCCCGGCTGTCGTAGCCGTTTTCTACCCACTCTTGCGTGCCAAGCGCTTCTTTAATAAGCCGCCCCTCTTCGTCGTAAGTGTAAGAGGAGTCGGTTCCATGCACCTTATCTAAAACATGAATCGGTCTTGAATGCACGTCATAGTCGATCAGATAGTCCACCGTGCCGTCAGAACTCTTTTCTTCCTTCACCCGACCCATGGCATCATAAGTATATACAATTTGGGCGCCGTTCGGTTTCGCCACACGTATTTTTTGCCCCAATGTATTATACTCGGTAAACGTGCCTCGTTCATAAAGCGAGCCTTTTTCCTGGATCACTTCTTTCGGCCGTCCCATCGGATCGTAGGAAAATGTGACCTCTATCTCTTTTTCCTTTTCTCCTTGCCAGATGACGTCTTCTTTAACAGAGGCTAAGTTGCCCAAAAGATCGTAGGTTTTAAAGGACTGTTGAATAAGCTTTCCAAAGGGGTCGTATCGTGCTGATCGAACTTCTCTTTTTAGATGATCAAATTCGACTTCTGAAACAGCGCCTGTGGGATCGATTGCTTTTTTTAAGATAACCGTCTGCCCTAAGGGATTTAAGAAGTTATGATCGTACTCGTAGCGACTTTTTTTCCCGTCAGGTGCGATTTTTTCCACAAGCTCGCCCTTGGAGTTGTAGATGAAAAAGGTGGTAAAGTCCCCCTTTGTTTCTGAAATCACTCTTCCCGCGTCGTCATACACTTTTGCTGAGAATAAAAGAACTCGTCCTTCCGAATCTTCTTTGGTTTCTTGGGTCACACGGCCGATAAAATCGTACTGAAATGTTTCAACCAACTCATCTTGAGTGACTTTTTTTGCAAGCTGTCCACGGGAGTTATAAAAATACTTCGTTTGAAGTCCGTTTTTTTCCGATCGAATCAGCTGCCCCTTGAAGTTATACTCGTAGTGGGTGGTGATTCCCATTTCATCCGTTTCGGAAAGAAGAGAAAAGGGGGTATAGCGCTTTGTTTTGTTATAAACTAATTGCCCTTCAATATCGAAAAACTTCTCTTCAATAACCCGTCCCTTGTAGTCGTAGCTGTATTCTTGGGTTAGCCCCCCTTTATCGGTGTGACGGATCAGGTTCCCCAGAAGATCGTATTCCCAAAACTCTTTGGTGCCGTCGGGGTAGCTCGCTTCATACGGTTTTCCGCGAATCGTCTGCTTAAAGCTCGTAACGCCTCCGGCCGGATCGGTCAGGGTATGGACATATCCCGTGGGATGATAGCTCTTTTTGATCGTTTTTCCTTCCGGCTCATGAATAGCTTTAATGCGTCCCACAAAATCGTATTCATAGCGGGTTTCAGCGCCGTAGCGGTCGATCGTATTAATTTTTTGGCCCACGATATTGTAAAGATGCGACGTCGTGAAGACTTCGTCACCGTGGATTTCCGTCTCTTCGATCAAGCGATCCATCCGATCGTATTTAAAGTGCCTTTCGTGATCGAAGAGGGGACCCGCTTCATAGATCAGGTTGTCATTCGCGTCGTACCTTCGAATCATCTCGGTGCCGAGCGCGCTTACTTCACGGATTACGTTGCCGTGGTCGTCATATTCCCAAACAAGCTCAAACATAAACGCGTTATCTTCGTCAAAAACCCTCTCCGAAGTGATGCGTCCTCGTTGATTGTAGCTAATCTCTTTTCGAGCGGATAAAACCTCTTCCCCCGTCACAAGATTCAAAAAGAAGACACTCTCTTCGTTGGGTAAACCGAGTAGTGGATTGTCATATCGCTTTTTTAGCCGCTTTCTTTGAGTGACTCCCGATAGGTTGGAAAGTTCTTCCGAGGAGCCGTCGTCAATGATCTCATCCGTCAAAGCCAAATCTTCGTCGTATAAAAAGAAGTGGCGCTCTTGGATTTCGCCGTCAACTCTTACAAGCTCTTTTGCGATCATATCTGTGTCAAGATGGTAAAAAAGCTCTCGTTGTTTAACGCCGTCATCTTCAGAGGTCAGCAGATTTTTTTTCTGTGTGTAGCCCTTTGTGATCGTGTGGTGTTCTCTTTTCGGGGTAACGATATGGCCGTGCTCGTCCAAACGGGGATGAATTTCATCCTTTCCGGTTAAATTTCCCCAGAGCTCTTCCTTTATGGGATTGCCCCGATCGTCGTAGTGGTACTTTTTTGCAAATAAGATATCGCGATTCGAATCCTTAAAAGCGAAGGCCATAAGCGATCCGGGGTTATTCCCCTTGGGATCGCCCCAGAAGAGCTCTCCGATTGTGTAAGCGCCGGAGTCGTCGGGTTTTTGCTGCACGATAAGTTTAACTTTCTTATCGACGGAATGGTACGCTTTAAACCGTCCCCACGGATCAAATGCTTTGGTAATCATAACGCGATTGTCGTTACTTGGCTTGTACTCAATCTTTAAGACGGTGGCAAGGCTTCCATCGGCATGAGAGGGGACCGATACCGCCTTTACCCTCCCTTGCGTACCGTATTCGATATTTAACGTTCGTCCTTCGGGCTTTTCTTTTTGGATAAGGCGCTGATCTTTGTTGTACTGATAGCGTATGTGGGGACCGTCGGAGGGAAAGGCTCCTATAATTTGTCCGTTTGAATCATGTTCGTAGGCGATATTGGAGCCGTT
>JAGROB010000070.1 GCA_020440465.1 Chlamydiia bacterium | reverse complement strand
AAAAACTTTGAAGAGCATTATTACTGGCAGCACTATGGCGGCCACTCCCAGCAAATCGGGCTGATGTACGACCGAATTGCTCCCCGCGCAAGAAGAGCTTAACAACTTCCTTCTTCAAAAAATTTTAATGTGATAGCGTCTTCATCTGAACCCAAAAGGAGATGTATGAGGACGCTTTTCTTTGGACTTTTATCCTGCTTCATCGCGCTTTACGGAAATATTTTCGATTACGCGGGACCCCTTCAAATCCGGGGATTGTCAGAGTATAAAGAAAAGGATTATCAAGGAGATACTGTTGTAGAGCTTTATGATGGCTCTTTATGGAAGGTTCATCCCGATCATAAAGAAATCGCTTTAGCCTGGGAACCCTTTGATGAAGTCCACGTGCAATTAAGAAAGTCGATTTACTGGTTTTCCCGTCCGCATAAATTCCGATTGCATAATCGCACGAAGGGAGAGTCCGTTAAGGTGATGATCTTGGACTACGGCTTCAGCCCCCTTTTAGTTTTTTCCACCTCAAAGCCCTTTGCAACCTGTTGGGATGAAGTTCCGATTTACGCACTCGATAACGAAGGGCAAGAGATCATTGTGGGCTATAAGCTCATTTTAAAAGGCTGGAAGCAGGTGCTGGAGCTTACCGACGGCTCTACTGTGGAAATTCGGGATAACTTCGAGAACTTTAAAGAGGGGACAGAAATCTTTGTCGGTATCGACGAAAGGTGGGACTACCAGGGACCCTTTTTTATTACCGGAAAAAAGGAGCAGGCTAAATGGACCCCCGCTTACTTATTAGAAAGGGATGAGAAATGAGAATACTGATTTTTTTTCTTAGTATATGTTCCTTAACTGTTTCTTGGGCGATTGAACCCCAGAAAAAGCCGACAGTTTGTCTTAATATGATTGTTAAAAATGAAACAGATGTCATCTGCCGTTGCTTAGAGTCCGTTTTGCCGATTATCGATACCTGGGTCATTGTTGATACGGGATCCACAGACGGCACCCAAGAGATGATTAAAAAGTTCATGAAAGAGAAGGGTAAGCCGGGAGAGCTTCACGAAAGGCCGTGGAAAAACTTCGGGCATAACCGAAATGAAGCGCTTGATTTGGCACGCGATAAGGCTGATTATATTTTCTTTATAGACGCCGATGAATACTTGAAGTATGAGCCGGGCTTCAGGCTTCCATATCTTCACAAAGACTTTTATTACGTCAATATCTGCCACTCCAACAGCCGCTACTGTCGAAATCTTTTAGTCAAAGCCGATTTAGACTGGAAGTGGGTGGGAGTGCTTCACGAGGTCGTTTGCAGTGAAAAAGCGAAAACGTATGACACGCTGCAAAAGGTGAATAATATCTACACAACAGAGGGCGCAAGGTCGAAAGATCCGCAAAAATTTTTAAAGGATGCGGCCATATTGGAAGAGGGGTTAAAAGAAGAGCCCGACAATAGTCGCTATGTTTTCTATTTGGCACAAAGTTATAGGGATGCCGGTGTTCATGACAAAGCGCTTGAGAACTATGAAAGGCGGATTAAAATGGGGGGATGGGATCAAGAGCTTTATTGGTCTCATTTAAGAGTGGCCGAACTAAAAGAGGCTTTAAAATATCCGAAAGAAGAAGTCGTTAAAGCTTATAAGGCGGCGTTTGATTTTAGAAGATCTCGTGTGGAGCCCCTCTATCAGCTGGCACATATGTACAGAGAAGAGGGAGATTTTGAGTCGTGTTATGAAGTCGCGTCAATTGCCGCCTCCATTCCGGAGACAGACGATATCTTATTTGTTCAGCAATGGATGATCGATTATGGGATCGACTTAGAGCGATCGATCGCGGCCTATTATCTGGAGGACTTCAAAGAGTGCCAAAAGATCTCTGTCGATTTGCTCAAGAAAAAAAGTCTTCCCGACCACGTTAAACAGTGCGTTAAAAACAACTTAGGGTTTGCTAACAGCAAGCTTTTAGAAAAATTTTGTCATAAGAAAGGAGCCGTATTAAATGTCCAGTAACGAAAAAGTTTGGTTTATCACAGGCGCATCCTCCGGGTTTGGAAGAGAAATTGCAAAAAAGCTCTTGGAAAAAGGGAAAATAGTGGTGGCCACGGCAAGAAACCCTATGGATTTAAATGATTTAGTCAGGGGATATGAAGGGAAAGCCTTAGCTTTGAAACTGGATGTGACGAAGCGCTCGGAGGCGGAAGCGGCCGTAAAACAAGCGGAAGATCATTTCGGAAGTATTGATTTCTTAGTGAATAATGCGGGATACGGCTACATCGGCGCGATCGAAGAGGGAGAAGAGGCTGAAGTTCGGGAGATGTTCGATGTAAACTTCTTTGGCGCGGCTAGAATGGTTCATCTGATTTTACCCGGAATGAGAAAACGAAAGTCGGGATTGATTATCAATATGTCTTCCATCGCGGGTCTCGCGGGATTTGGTGGACTTGGGTATTATAGTGCGACGAAATTTGCGCTAGAAGGTTTTTCAGAGGCTCTAAGGATGGAAGTAGAGCCACTTGGAATTCAAGTGATGGCAGTCGAGCCGTCAGGATTTAGAACCGATTTTGCCGGAAGATCCCTTCAGGATGCACACAATCGGATCAAAGATTATGAACAAAGTGCTCATTCCGTACAAAAAATGATCCATGATTACGATGGTAATCAGGCAGGCGATCCTAAACGGGCTGCAGAAGCGATCATTGAAGCGGCTGAAAGTTCAAATCCGCCTTCTAACTTAATATTAGGGGAAGACGCTTACAAAAGAAGCGCTCAAAAATTTCAAAACATGGTAAAACTTACGGAAAATCAAAAAAAAACCGCAATATGGGCAGATAATCCAAAATGAGTGCAAAAAAACCAAAGATTTTAGTGATTCCGGGAAGTCTTAGAAAAGACTCCTTTAATAAAAGACTGGCGAAGATCGCCATGAAAGGGGCTGAGGATGCGGGCGCAGAGGTGGAGTTTATCGACCTTTCCGACTATCCGATGCCGATTTATGATGGGGATATAGAGGAAAGGGAAGGGATTCCCGAGAACGGGAAGAAGCTGAAAAAGAAAATGATAGAGGCCGACGGCTTTATTTTTGCCTCTCCCGAATATAATAGCTCCATTTCGGGCGTGCTTAAGAACGCGATCGACTGGGCGTCAAGACCGAGCGACAAAGATGAGGAGTTTTTGATCGCTTTTAAGGGCAAAACGGCGTTGATCATTAGCGCGTCGCCCGGAAATCTTGGGGGGCTGAGGGGTCTTGTGCATCTAAGGGATATTTTGGGGAACATCTTTGTTCACGTGATCCCGGAGCAAAAAGCCATCGACACCGCGCACGAAAAGTTTGACGGGGAGTGTCTAAAGGATGAGAAGCTCCAAAGCAGCATTGTCAATCTTGGGAAAAAACTCGCCGAAATTACAGCTAAGCTAATCTAATTTTGGAGTGCGGCGACTTGTCGCGTCGCAAAAAAAGTTGGCTAAAGATCTTTGTGAGTTATTTGTCGTTTTTTATTTTCAACGCAAAAAACGCAAAAGCGCAAAAACACGAAAGGCGGCTTCGCCGTCAAGAAAGGTCAAAACGGCGTTACCGCCGTTTCGCCCACTCTGGGAATGGGCGGCATGCCGCCCATTCTAATAACAACGCCGGCTTGAAGCCGGCGGCGGCCTTCAGCCGCGGGAACAAAAACAGCCTCCCATCCTTGCTATCCTTGACATCCTAGCTATCCTGTAAAAAATCTCACCGAGTCGTCTACGGTATCCATTTTGTAAATTAACGAGATTCTTTTGGAGTGCGGC
>JAGROB010000069.1 GCA_020440465.1 Chlamydiia bacterium | reverse complement strand
CTTTTTTTTGACACGCGCGAGAACCCGATATCTAGCGAGTGATTTAGGTGAAATCGGATATACCAAGCGAAGTCTTATGACATCCTTAGATCATCTTGCTGAATCGGGAATAGTGTCGATTTCTGAAGAGGGAAACAAAAAATATTACAAGCTAAAAAGGGAGCGAGAGCTTCTTGTTGTGATCGGAAAGTTGCCCTTAGTCGCTCCGCCCTGGAGCAGGATCCTAGCGGTTATATCAGAGATTAAGACGCTAATTCCTGAGCTTGAGGGATCTTCTGAGTCTACCCAAGGTGTCATTCTCAGAAGGGGCTTAAGCCGTATTGAGCCGTTTTTACCTCAGTTGATTTCCCCAATGTTATCTAACGAAGCTAATTTCGAACACGATTGGAAAGGAATAGTCTCTTTTTTAAGAGCCATAAGTCAGGGCCATTTTCCTCAGCAATGGAGGGTGGTAAGTGAATTTGAAGGGGTCGTGTCGCAAATGTTTCAGGAGCTTTATCAGGTAGATGATTGCATAGATGGGATTGATACGATTCAGAGTGAGATCGAATCAAATCCGAAACAATTTAAAAAAAGCTACAAGGAATGTTACCAACTTTTTTTAAGCTTTACTAAAGAGCTAGAGCCCAAGCTTAAGTCTTTTTTAGATTTTCCTTTTCATAAGATTATGGATGAGCCTTTAAGCGATATTGCTCACACCTATTCCAAAGAAAAAATGCCTAAATTGAGTAAAGTGCTGCTCTCAATTAAACCGGGTGGACACGTTGATAACACGCTTCAAGCTGTTCGAGAGTTTCAAAACTTTGCACCGGCGCTTGAAGACGTAAGGCATTTTATTAACACGTTTAAAAAGCGCCTCCAAGAGCTTTATTTTGTCAGAACTGAGGCGCACTTGCTTACGCTTCCAGACAAACTATACAAACGCCATCAGGTAATAAAGTTGTTTGAGCAGGGTGGGAATTAAGGTTGCTTGAAATGGGGTTTCGGGTAAGAATGTATGGACTTATGAAGAGTTTTTTTGCGGCGTTTATTGGCTTTGTGGCGATGTGGGGAGGGCTTTTTGGAGCCGTGGTTCCGAAGGGGCTGAAACCTGGCGACGGGATTGCGATTGTGTTTCCCGCATCGTTTCCCGAAGAGAGCGAGGCGGTGATAGGGGAGGCGGCCAATAAGCTTCGAAAAAAGGGGTTCAAAGTTAAAATTGCCGGCAACAGCCGCTTAAGACATGGCTATCTTTCAGGGACGGATAAGCAACGTGCCAGCGCGCTTATGGCCGCATTTAAAGACCCGGAGATTAAAGCGATTTGGTGCTATCGGGGCGGCTACGGATGCCCCAGAATGTTAGACCGATTGGACTATAAAGTGATTAAAGAAAACCCGAAGATTTTGATCGGGATGAGCGATATCACGGCGCTTCATGCTGCCGTGGGAAAAGAGGCGGGGGTGGTGACATTTTTAGGGCCCAACGTGAAAGATATCTTTGGCCCCGATCGAAAGAAAGAGGTTTCGTATAGCGAAACGGAGCTTTGGCGGGGTGTTATGGCGATGACGTATCCCAAAAAGGGATACTTGATCCCGGCAAAAGACGGAAAACCGCTTAAGAGTGGCTTAGGGAAGGGGGAGCTTGCCGGGGGGAATTTATCTTTGGTTGTCTCTTTGATTGGAACGCCTTGGGAGATCGACACGAAAGGGAAAATTTTGGTGCTGGAGGAAGTCAACGAGCCTCCATACAAGATAGACCGTATGCTCAATCAGCTGAAGCTTTCCGGCCATCTGGATGATCCGGCGGGGGTGATTTTAGCCAGCTGGAAAGGGTGTCAGACCAAAGCGCCGGAGTCGAGCTTATCGCTGAATCAAGTCTTCGAAGAATACTTCGGGGACAAAACCTATCCGGTTTTAGTGGGCTTCCCTTCAGGCCACATCGAAGATCAGACGACCCTTCCCTTGGGAGCCCAAGCCGAACTTAATAGCACCCAAAAAACCCTCCGCATCCTTGAAGACCCCGTCACAGGCCTTTGATAACAAGTTAATTGACGGCGTAAGCCGCCTTTTGTGTTTTTGCGCTTTTGCGTTTTTTGCGTTGAAAAATAAAGCGAGTTTGAGAAATACGAGCTTAGTAGTGAAGAGATTTTCTTAGCATTTGAAGATCACGCTACAATCCTTTAGGCTACAGTCTCGCTTTATTTCTCAACACAAAAGCACGAAAACGCAAAAACACGAAAGGCGGCTTCGCCGTCAATAAATTTTATTGCAAAATTTTTTAACAAATCTAATAATCCTTCGAATTAACAGTTTTTTTTGAGGGATTAATGGAAAATGATTTATCAAGCCAAATTATTGGAGCTGCTATTGAAGCTCAAAAAGGCCTTGGAGGACCTGGGCTTTTGGAGAGTGTTTATGAAGAAGCTTTATGCTTTGAATTATCGCGTATGAATCTTTCGTATCAAAGACAAGTTGCCGTTCCAATAATTTACAAAGATGTAAAATTTGCTAATCCCTTTTTTTTAGATCTTATTGTAAAAGATCAGATTATCATAGAAATTAAAGCCGTAGAAAAAGTACTTCCCATTCATAAAACACAGCTTCTGACTTATCTAAGGCTGAAGAAGAAAAAATTGGGATTATTGATCAATTTTGGCGCACAGTACGTGGGCCAAGACATCAGGCGTGTCATAAACGATTTTTGAAGTGTAAATAAGCGACGGCGTAAGCCGCCTTTTGTGTTTTTGCGTTTTTGTGCTTTTGTGTTGAAAAATAAAGCGAGTTTGAGAAATACGAGCTTAGTAGTGAAGAGATTTTCTTAGCATTTGAAGATCACGCTACAATCCTTTAGGCTACAGTCTCGCTTTAAATTTCAACGCAAAGGCGCAAAGACGCAAAGAACGCAAAAGGCGGCTAAAGCCGTCATTTTTTTCGTTGAAAAATGCAAGCGAGTTAGAGGAAGAAGAACTTGGCGGCGAAGAGGCCGCTCATCACCCACATGAGCCAATTGACCTGGCCAATCCGGCCAGATAAAATTTTAATCAAAACGTAAGAGACAAAGGCCACTCCCATGCC
>JAGROB010000068.1 GCA_020440465.1 Chlamydiia bacterium | reverse complement strand
TTCAACGCAAAAAACGCAAAAGCGCAAAAACACGAAAGGCGGCTTCGCCGTCAGTTCTCTTGACGGCGAAGCCGCCCTTTGCGTTAAAATTTCTTAAATGATTTAGGGACATGCTGGTGGAATTTCCCATCACCATAAGTGACTCCTAAATTAAGGTTTTCGATGACTCTCCCGCGATTTCCTCTACGTATTTGGGCACTTGATAGCCCGATCCTAAAGCTTGAAGCTCATGAATCAATTGTTTTCCTAAGGGTCGATCCACCTCAAAGTGGTGGGCTCCCTTTACACGGTCGAGTTGATGCAGATAGTAAAAAACGACCCCATTATCAGCTAGGGCATCGGACAACTCTTTTAGCGCCTGGACACTATCATTAACTCCCTTAAGCAACACCGCCTGGTTCATCACGGGAATCCCCAGCCTTTGAAGTCTTTTTAACGCAGCGAATATATCGTCATCCAATTCCTTCGCATGGTTAATGTGGGTGACAAACCAAACCTGGGTTTTTAAGGAGCTAAGAAGGGAAAGAAACGAATCGTCAACCCTTTCGGGGATGCCCACAACAAAACGACTGTGGAAGCGGATTCTTTTCACATGGGGAATTTCATCCAAAGCCATAAGCAGGGGCTTAAGTTTTGAGTCGGGTAAAGAGAGCGGATCGCCGCCGCTTAAGATCACCTCTTTAATCATGGGGTTATTTGCCACGACTTCAACCTCTTGATGAAAGTCTTTTCTTTCAGACTCATAAGGGAAATTTTGCCGAAAACAGTACCTGCAGTGCATAGCGCAAGCAGAGGTCGAAATCACAAGCGCTCTTTGGCTATATTTTTGAAGGAGCTTTTCTGTCTTTACAAAGCTTTGATCCTGAACAGGATCTGCTTCAAATCCGGGACGTACCTCTCCCTCCTCTTTAAAGGGAACAAATTGCTTTAAAAGGGGGTCGTTTAGTTCCCCTTTTGCCATTTTTTCTGCCAGGCGCATCGGGACATTCAGTCTGAAACGGGGAGAGGGTAAAAACTTAAAGCTATCTTCAATCTCCAGATAAGCTAAAAGCTTTTTGAGATCGGTGAAGTTTGACCGGAGGACATCTTTCCATTTTTGCATGGAAGTGATTGTAGCTCAAAACCTAATACATTACCAATATGTTTAGTGTCTTTGTGGTGAAGTCTTACGATAGGGTAAGTTCGGGGACTTTAGACTTCTCTTTCTTGGTTTTGGGGGTGTCGCTCTTTTGACGGGTGACGTCGCAGCCAAGCTGCTCCAGCTTACCCGAAAGGTTTTCATACCCACGGTCCAAGAAATGAAGACCCGAGATGTCAGATGTCCCCTGGGCAATCACTGCCGCCATAACGTAGGCAAAGCCCGCTCTTAGATCAGGAACGACAATCTCTCGGCCGATCAGCGAGGTTTGTCCCTTGACAATCGCGCTATGGGCGTAGCTTTGGGAGGCAAATCGGCAGGTTTTACCCCCTAAACACTGTCTAAAGAGCGTAATTTCGGCGCCCATTTTGCTGAGCGTCTCCGTGTAGCCAAAGCGGTTTTCATAAACAGTTTCGTGAACTACGGAAGTCCCCATAGCCTGTGTTAGCAAGACCACAAACGGCTGCTGCCAGTCCGTCATAAATCCGGGGTGGACATCGGTTTCCAAATGAAGTCCCCCTTGCAGGGGGCCATCATAGTAAAACTCTATTCCATTCGACCTAATTTGAAAGCCGCCCCCCACTTCCCGAAGCTTGTTCAAGAAAGTGATCATGTGCATGTGCTCCGCCCCCTCGACAAAGACTCTTCCCTTGGAGGCAATTGCTGCCATTCCCCAGGAAGCGGCCTCGTTTCTATCGTGGATCACCGTGTGCTCCACTTCATAAAAACGTCTTGTGCCCTGTATCCGAATGGATCGATCGACGTCGAGCGTGATCGAAGCGCCAAGTTTTTGTAAAAAGAGAATCAGCTCAAGCACTTCCGGCTCGATCGCGGCGTTTTTGATGATCGTCATGCCGCGAGCGGTAACGCCTGCTAAAATAGTATTTTCCGTTGCGCCGACAGAAGGGAAAGGCAGGTTAATCACACACCCTTTAAGCCCGCTATGCGCATGGGCGAACCAGGCGCCCTCTTTTTTCATATCGCGGTACTCGATCGTTGCACCCAGTTGTCTAAGTGCTTCAATATGAAAGTCTACCGGTCTCTTTCCCAGATCGCAGCCGCCAACGGTCGGAACGATAATGTCTTCGTCCGTTCTACCCAAAAGCGCGCCGATCATCAAGATAGGGATTCGGTTTGCGCCCGAAAAGCGCTGGGGAACGTAAGAGGTCTTAAGCTCTTTTGTGACCACTTCCATCACACCCGCTTCTCTGTCCCAGTCGACTTCCATCCCGATTCCCTGACAAAGGGAGACGGTCACATCGACATCCATGATGTTGGGGACATTATAAAAGCGGCAGGGTTTGTCGGAAAGGAGCGAGGCGACAAGTAGCTTCGTCATGGCGTTTTTCGCGCCCGAGGCCTTCACAGTGCCCTGTAGGGGGTTTCCCCCGTTGATTTTAAGGATTTCCATGGTCGACTTTTATCTATTAGGGTTAAAATCGACCTTATAATCAATATTTTAGTTAAATTACAACCTAAAAATCAGGAAATGACCCTTCCATTCTTCAGATCAAACCGGAATACTTCATTTCCAAGATATTCAGTCAGCCTGAAAGTAATTTCTAAGACGTCCTCTACTTTCTTTAGATCATGAGTTCCGTAAGCTTTTACCGGAAGCGACTGAATGGGAGCTATTCTATTGGTAGGTACATAAACATCTAAATAACAATGAACTTCATCATCATTACGCTCTGCCCTTTTATAAATAATGAGAGCTCCGGCAAATAATAGTTCACCTTTAGTTGTCTGATCTCGACGTAAGTTATGATATCTTATTCCTCCACGTTGAAGGGTCATTTCATGGAGGGTATCGGAAGATCCATAGTAAAGCAGCCTTTCGTCAGAGAAGTAATAGGGAAGCCCGGGTTCTTTTGTGTGTGTTTCAGGATTACTGGAATTAGAATAAATGACATAGATATGTTTGCTTGCCATAGCCGTCCACAAAAAGTTTTCCCCCACAACACGAAGGGTGCTTTCACGAAGATTTGCAATGGACTCCTCTAGCGTAATGGTACGAAAACAGCCGATCGCTGCGCTGTATACCCTTATAACGGTTTTATCTCTATCCGCCGATACTACAACGGCCTTTTCATCAAACTTAAAAAAAGCACGTGCAGGATCTTCTGGAATTAGTTTAACTTGTAATGCATGTGTGAATTGATCTTTACGTAAACTATTAAATACAGTCATTATTTTCCTTCTACTTCATACAAGGATACATAAGACTTGATTAAACTTACAGTCATAATCTATACTTGAGCGATATGAAAACACGTACCGGTCTGGGACAAGACTCCCATCAATTTTTAGATAAAGAAACTTCTAAACCCTTAGTCATCGGCGGAATCATTTTTGAGGGTTACCCCGGCTTTGACGCCAACTCCGATGGAGATATTGTACTCCACGCGATTTGCAACGCGATTTCCTCCATCACCCATGTTTTAATTTTAGGCGGCATCGCCGATGAGCTTTGTCTCAAGCAAGATATCACCGACTCAGAGGTCTATTTGAAAGAGGCCATGAAAACGTTGGGGAATAAAAAAGTGGCTCATGTGGCTGTCTCCGTTGAGGGGCTTAAACCCAAACTTAAAGATCGTCTTATCGACATGAGAAAAAATGTCGCCCGCATCATGAACTTAGACATCGATGATGTCGGCATCACGGCCACCACGGGAGAGGGCCTTTCCGACGTCGGCTGCGGCGACGGGATGGAAGCCTTCGC
>JAGROB010000067.1 GCA_020440465.1 Chlamydiia bacterium | reverse complement strand
AAAGCGGATGATGAGATTCGAACTCACGACCCTCACGTTGGCAACGTGATGCTCTACCACTGAGCTACATCCGCAACAAAGTAGACAGTATAAGATGCCTTCCAAATTTTCTTCAAGTAAGTTTTGAGGTGACAAGTTCATCTTTTAAAGTTATACTCCGAGCTATTGATAAAAACGGCGGTGAGTAGACTCAGGAGAAGATTTTAGATGCTCAACTTTAGGAAGTTAAAGCAAGATTATTCCCCCCGGGCTTTAAAGGAGGGGAAGGCAATTTTAGAAAAAGAGATGGTTGCCGCTACCCACGTTCAAGAAATGTCCGCTCAAAGGGCTCATTTGAAGGGTGAAGTCCAGAGCCAATATGACACTACCTATAACTGTCATCTTGAAATCGACTTAAAGACATCGACGATTGTCGACTCCGAGTGTGAGTGTCCCGATCAGTTCGACTGCCAGCATATCGCAGCACTTCTCTTTCATTTAGAAGAGCATTTTAACGATCTTGTGGTCGACTACTCCAAGAAAGTCAAACCGCTCGAGACAAAAAAGATCGAAAAAAGCGAGAAAAAAGAGCTCGAAAAAGCGATTCAGGCCGCTGAAAAAGAGAGTCGCTCTCAGAAAGAAAAAAAATTTACCAAAGAGCTTTTGCACGAGTACGCCTTTGCCTCTAAAGTCTTGGGGCAGTCTCCCTTTTTCTTACAGGATAAGGAAGAAAAGCTCGAGAAATGTGAAATATTCGTCGTATTCGAAGAAAAAAAGAAGGTCGAAGTTCAGCTTGCGATTAAGTTAGAAAGCCGAACCAAACCTCTTTTGGTCCCCGATATCAATGAATTTTTAGAGACGGTACAAAGCGAAGAGTCCTATTTTATGGGAAACAAGCGCTTTCGTATCACTTTGGAATCCTTCAATCCGATCTCAAAACGGCTTTTTCAGCACATCGGGGATTTTATCAAAGCCGATGAGGGGGCAAAAATCGGGTCTATCGAGTACGACAAGTTCGGCACCATGCTTGCGGAAGTATATGACCAGACCTCGAAACAACTTTGTTCAAGGGGAGAAGAGGAGTTCGATGCCCTTCCCTGCTTTTTTGTCGGGTCTTTGGATGAGCCTTTAAGGTTTTCGGTCAGCCGGGCTAAATTTAACTTTGTCTTGGAGTATCTCACTCAGCCGGCACCGAAAATTATGTTGAAGCCCTTGCTCGATTTAGGCCAAGAGCTTGGAGTCGATTTGGCTTCGGTAACGTTTTACGAGCCACAAGAGCCGGGGCTGATTTATCAGAATACCTATTACCAATTTCATCCCTCGATCAAAAGAAAACATTTAAAGTCGATGGCTCAGTTTCAAGATCTTACGATTCCGGAGCCCCTTTTCGGAGCTTTTGTCGAAAATTCGCTTCCCGAGCTTTCTAAAATTGCAAGGGTGTCGAACAAAGAGGTCATGAGGCGCTTTGTGACCTTGCCCTTTATCAATGATCTTAAGGCCGAGTGCGATTTAAACTATTTGAACGGAGAGCTTGAAGCGGCACTAACCTTTATCTACGGAAAAATTAAGATCCCTGCAGCTTCTTCGAAATTAACAGGGGATCAAGCGCTTTCATTTGTGACGGATAAGGGGATTTTAGCCCGGAATTTAACCGAAGAGCAAGCGATTGTCCAAGCGCTTTTCCAGGACTTTACCTACGACCCCCACCAGGGTTTCTACATTGCAAAGAACGATAAAAAAATCGTTGAATTTATGACGGAGGTGATCCCTCAGTACTCTGAGAAGGTCACCTTTAACTGTCCGGAGAATTTGCTTGAGCAGTTCTTATATGACCAGACGACTTACACCCTTGATTTAAAAGAGTCGAAAAGAGTCGACCGTTTTGTATGCGACTTAAAAGTGGATGGGCATCTTAAAGGGGTTTCTTTGGATGTGCTCTGGGAGTGTTTGCTTTCGAAAAAACCCTTTATCGAAAAGAAAATGGGGAAAGGCTCTTCCAAAATTTTGGTGCTCGACTTAGAGAAGTTGCAGCCGATTATTCAGATTTTTGACGAAGTGGGGATTAAAAAACTCGATAACCATACTGAAGAGCGGCCCCTTTTCAACTTGGTCACACTTGACGAGTCAATGTTCGATGGGCTACCGATTAAATTTTCGATGAGTGAAAAGCTTAAGAGAATTCAAAAGCAGATGACCGGCAATGAAGTCGTCAACCCTTCGCCGATTCCCCCAGAGATCAAGCACACTTTAAGAAACTATCAGCTTGAGGGGGTGCAGTGGCTTGAAAAGCTAAGGCAGATGCACTTAGGGGGCGTTTTAGCCGACGATATGGGGCTTGGAAAGACCTTTCAGTCGATTATTGCGCTGACTCAGTATAAAAAAGAGCATCCGAAGGGGATTTCCATTATTATTTGCCCCACATCGCTCGTCTATAACTGGAAAGAAGAGCTTTTAAAGTTCAATCCCAAGCTAAAGGCACAGGTAATTGACGGCACTCCGGAGACACGCCGAAAGTTGATCGAGGATAGAAAGTCGTTCGATATACTGATAACTTCTTACAGCTTGCTTCAAAAAGATGTGGAAGTCTATGAGCCGATTGACTTTGGCTATGTGATCTTAGATGAGGCGCAAAATATCAAAAACCGCGGCACTCGAAACGCAAAATCGGTTAAAGAGATCAAAGGTGCCCACCGTTTGATCCTGACGGGTACGCCGATTGAAAATTCGCTTGAGGAGCTTTGGAGCCTTTTCGACTTCTTAATGCCCGGGCTCTTGTCCAGTTATGAACGGTTTGTTGAAAAGTATATCCGAAATCCCGTGAAGTCGAAGCAGGAGAGCTTAGAAAGTCTTAAGCGTAAAGCTTCTCCGTTTATTTTGCGCCGGATGAAAAAGGATGTGTTAAAAGAACTTCCACCGGTCTCGGAGATTACTTATCACTGTCATCTATCGGAGGCGCAAAGAGAGCTTTATCGCTCTTATGCCCAGTCGGCAAGAGAAGAGCTGGAAAAACTGGTGAAGAAAGAGGGCTTCGAAAAAGTACAGATTCATGTGCTTGCGACCTTGACCAGGCTTAAGCAGATCTGTTGCCATCCCGCGATTTTCGCGAAGGAAAAAGCGGAGCCGTTTGACTCGACAAAGTATGATATGCTTATGGACCTGCTTAAGAATCTGATTGAGTCCAATCATAAGACGGTTATCTTCAGTCAGTATACTAAAATGCTTTCGATCATGAAAGAAGACTTGGATAAAATGGGCGTTCGCTTCGAATATCTTGACGGAACTACGAAAAACCGTTTGGATATCGTGAAGAAATTCAATGAAGATGAAAACATCTCTGTTTTCTTAGTTTCCTTAAAAGCAGGGGGATCAGGCTTGAACTTGGTGGGTGCCGATACCGTCATCCACTACGACATGTGGTGGAATCCCGCGGTAGAAAGCCAGGCAACGGACCGGGTACACCGGATCGGGCAGACACGCTCCGTTTCTTCTTACAAGCTAGTCACGCTTAATACGATTGAGGAAAAAATCGTAGAGCTTCAATCGCGTAAAAAAGAGCTGGTCAAACAGGTCGTCAATTGCGACGAGGAAGCTATTTCTAAACTAACTTGGGAAGAAGTGTTGGAATTGTTGCAAACATAACGCCAAGTTTGTACCCTGTGCTTTTCTATAGAGAAGAGGATATATGACAACTAAGAAAGGGGATACGGGCTTAAGCGGCATCCTATCCGGCATGACCCAAAAAGCACTGAATAAGTTTGATAAGTTTCGCGGGGTATTTTCCAATGATATCGGGATTGACTTGGGAACCGCAAACACTCTGGTTTTTGTAAGGGGAAAAGGGATTGTTTTAGCTGAACCGTCTGTTGTTGCCGTCGACTCTTATACGAATGAAGTATTAGCCGTCGGCCACAAAGCGAAGTCGATGCTGGGTAAAACCCCCCGAAAAATTCATGCGGTAAGACCTATGAAAGACGGGGTGATTGCCGACTTTGAAATTGCCGAAGGGATGTTAAAGGCACTCATTAAAAGAGTGACCCCGACAAGATCCTTAATTCGTCCTAAAATTTTGATCGCTGTTCCCTCCGGAATTACCGGTGTGGAAAAACGAGCGGTGGAAGATTCTGCTTTACATGCAGGAGCACAGGAAGTCATGCTGATTGAAGAGCCGATGGCTGCAGCGATTGGGGTGGGGCTTCCTGTGGAAGAGCCTAATGCCAGCATGATTATTGACATCGGCGGAGGAACGACCGAGATCGCGATTATTTCTCTCGGGGGAATCGTAGAAGCCCGCTCTGTCCGCATTGCCGGGGATGAATTTGACGAGTGTATTATCAACTATATGCGTCGCACGTATAACCTGATGATCGGACCCAGAACCGCGGAAGAGATTAAAATGACAATCGGTTCTGCTTATCCTCTTGGGGGCAATGAACTTGAGATGGAAGTTCGGGGACGTGATCAGGTGGCGGGGCTTCCCGTTACGAAACGGATTAACTCTGTTGAGATTCGAGAGTGCTTGATTGAGCCGATTCAGCAAATTATTGAAGCTGTGAAATTAACGCTTGAAGGGTGTCCTGCGGAACTTGCCGCCGACTTAGTTGAGCGCGGTATGGTACTTGCAGGGGGCGGCGCTCTAATTAAAGGGCTTGATAAAGCGCTTATCAAAGAGACCGGTCTTCCGGTGACGATCGCACAAAACCCGCTTCTGGCCGTTTGCATGGGTACGGGAGAGGTTTTAAATAAACTCGATATGCATCTTAAGAAAAGAGGTCGCTAAAGGGGGAATTTCACATGTCGAACACTGCCGCCTTAGACCTTCCTGAAAAAGTCAAAAGCTGGGTAGAAGAGATCAAGAGCTTAACAGAGCCTGATAGCGTCTATATTTGCGATGGCTCCGAAGAAGAAAATACTCTACTTCTTAAGGAAATGGTTTCAAGTGGCATGGCCATCCCTTTATCTCGTCCCGGATCTTATCTTTTTAGGTCAGATCCGGAAGATGTCGCCAGAACGGAAAAAAGCACTTTTATTTGCTCTAAAAAAGAAATCGATGCGGGTCCCACGAATAACTGGATGGCACCCGATAAGATGAGAGATCATCTTAAAACTTTATTTAAGGGCTCTATGCGGGGTCGAACGATGTATGTCGTTCCTTACTCCATGGGACCTGTCGGTTCTCCTTTATCCCATATTGGAATTGAGATTACCGATTCTCCTTATGTCGTAGTCAATATGCGCATAATGACGCGGATGGGAAACCCAGTTTTAAAGGCCTTGGGGGACGGTTTTTTTGTTCCCTCTCTTCATTCTGTGGGAGCCCCTTTAAAACCGGGTGAAAAAGATGTGGTTTGGCCTTGTAATCCCAGCGACCGGATCATTGTCCATTTTCCCGAAACTAAAGAGATTATGTCTTATGGCAGCGGTTATGGGGGCAATGCACTCTTGGGAAAAAAATGTTTTGCTTTGCGTATAGCCTCCGTTATGGCCAAAGAAGATGGGTGGTTTGCCGAACACATGCTCATTTTGGGACTTACGAACCCTCAAGGGAAAAAGAAGTATATCGCAGCGGCCTTTCCATCCATGTGCGGCAAAACTAACTTGGCCATGTTAAGGTCGAGCCTTCCCGGTTGGAAAGTGGAGACTGTAGGCGACGATATCGCCTGGATGAAGTTCGGAAAAGAGGGGGAGTTAAGAGCAATCAATCCCGAAGCGGGATTCTTTGGGGTTGCACCCGGAACCAATGAAAAGTCAAATCCCAACGCAATGGCCTCGTTTGAAAAAAACGCTATTTTTACGAATGTCGCCCTAACCGCTGACAACGACGTCTGGTGGGAGGGAAAGACTCAGGAAAAACCGGAGCATTTAATCGACTGGAGAGGAAAAGACTGGACCCCAAAATCGGAAAAGCCTGCTGCCCATCCGAACTCCCGATTTACTGCTCCGGCAAGTCAATGTCCCGTGATCGACCCCAACTGGGAGTCGCCTGAGGGAGTCCCCATTTCGGCGATATTATTTGGCGGAAGAAGAAACCGTTTAGTTCCCTTAGTCACGGAAGCCAGAAGCTGGGAAGAGGGGGTGCTGTTTGGCGCCTCCGTCTCTTCCGAGACCACAGCTGCGGCAACAGGAGAGGTGGGGAAGGTGCGGCACGATCCATTTGCGATGCTTCCTTTCTGCGGCTACAACATGGGGGACTTTTTTTCCCACTGGATTGCTATGGGAAAAGGAAAAAAAATGCCGGCTATTTATCAAGTGAACTGGTTTCGAAAGGATAAAGAAGGCAACTATCTGTGGCCCGGTTTTGGAGAGAATAGCCGCGTTTTGAAATGGATCTTTGAGCGCTCGGAAAAAACGGCTGATGCCGATGAATCGCCTTTAGGGTTTCATCCAAAGCTTTCCCATTTCGATACCGAAGGGCTTAATCTATCGCAAGATCAGCTCAATGCGCTTTTCTTGGTCGATAAAAAAGATTGGCTGGAAGAGATAGAGGGGCTTAAAAAATATTTTTCCATCTTCAAAGATCATTTTCCCGACACGCTTTCCACCATCTTAGAGGATTGGAAAAGCCGCTTTGAAAAATCATGAATTATTTACATAGCTTTGATAGATGCGAACTTACTCTATGAAGATGGAAACGCAAAGGAAGCAAAGGCGCA